>CAYPVL010000087.1:0-12365 GCA_964414165.1 uncultured Cognatiyoonia sp. | reverse complement strand
ATGCCGCCGCGCGCGCGGTAGGCTTGCATGGCTTTGACGGCGGCGGGCATTGCGGCGATGCCGTTGTGCATGCAGCCCCAAAGGTCCACGAAGGCGGCGTCATAGCGGTCAGAGATGTCGGCGAAGGAGGAGATGATTTCAGTCATGGGCACTTTCGCGGCGTAAATTGCGGGTTGGGACAGGCCTACACCGGGGGCGCGGGGTGCGTATAGGGCATATTTCGGGGACGTTGACGCTCGGGCCGGAAAGAGGTGATTCTTGGGGAAAACAGGGGGTTTTGGGCTTTTCGCATGCGAAAAGATTGGATTCTGGGTGTGAAATCAAAATCGTTACGGTGGGTTAAGGGGATTTTAGGGGAGATGTGGGTGAGTGTGGGCCGTATAGTTCGACTGAGTGGTACATACTGCGCCAACAAGCTGCTACTCTTATATATACTCTGTAGACATACCGGTGCGCCGTTACATACTTCTCCGATACGCGTTATTAATTTTTGTCTCAAGTTCTCTAATAAGTGAATTGTATTCTCCACGTGACCTGCGACGTGCCGCCTGAAGCCATGGCGCTTCCTTAATCTCAAGAATTTTAGAGAAGACAGGAGCTGCGGCCAATACTTCCTGCTGTCTCTGTATAATTTCGCGAATACTTTGCTGGGACTTCCTTGCGCTCTGACCGATTCGAATACGATTGCAGACGTCTTCGTCGAAGAACTCATGTTGATCCAAAATATGTTCGTAGTCTACTAAACGATTCTCACCTGCTGTGTTTATCGCTAGAACGTTACTACGGCCTAAGCGCAAGGCAGTTTGTAATAAGAGATTTTTTCGAATTAGTTCGTTGGTTTTGCTAGAAAACAGAACCTCAACTTCCTTGTAGCGTTCCACAAATAGGTCTGTCTTTGATACCGCACTGAAGGCTACAGTTCGTACATCAGCGCTTTGATGTTGGCAAAGTTTCAAAATTGTACCCGCGATATAATCGTCGTTAGAAAACAAGTCACCAGTGACTTTCACAAACGTTCGCACAACTTGAGGATCATCCAAATGGAAAGCTAAGAAGTCTGAAACCACTGATCTTAGCTCACCACTATCTGCAGTAAGTTTTCTTAGATGGTAAAATAGTGTCGTACGCTTTGTTAAGTCGATTTTGTCAGTGATTAGCTTCTTGCAGAGTACCACTGCTTCTTGTTCGGTAACTGCATGGCGGTACCGCTTTGCGAGTCCTTCATTCCGATCTGATATCCAAGCCGAGACGTCATAGGTGTCACCCTCTTTCAAGAGCTTATATATTTGCCCTGCTTTTTTGTTACTTGCTAGAAGCTTATCCTCTTGAACACGCTTTTCGAAGATGGAACCAACGAGAGTAGCACCTGTGAAAATTGTCGTACTGTCTAACAACACATCCATTCCTGTGGTGTTGCTAAGGTCTGAGCCTGTAAAGTTAAATCCTCGCAGGTCAGCATATGAGAAATCGACGTTCCGTAGGTTGCTGTCTCGAAAGTCAAATTTTGGATCTAGTCCAAGTGCATAAACCATATCAGAGAAACAGCCTTCAAACTTCAGAATACGGTCAATACCATCATGAAAATCGTCAGTGAGAAGCTCGTTGAGTATAAAATCAGTCTTCATCAAAGAACTCGTGCTCAAATTCGGCAAGTATAATTTCGCCTGCGTATTTGCGATCGGTGTAGGCTAGTTGGCTAAGCGACTTACTTATGAATATATCGATCAAACGCTTCTGGTTTTCGCCAATTCTTCCAAAAAACTTCTTCGAACTATCATCTGCAAATATGCCATTAATAGCTAAGTCACGTTGTTTAATCTTAAGAGAAAGGGAAGAACGAGTTCGGTTTGCTTTTTTGTTTACTTCGATTGAGAATAGGATGTCATCACAAAGATAGGTGTCATCCAAGAGTTGCTGTGCCGGTTCGGTCACCTCCCACCTATCGTTTGGCCTCGCTTTGACACGCCTGTATTGCCCTTCTTCTCGATACTGCTTTAGGCTACTGGTACCTCGCTTGATCTCTCTGCCAGCGTGTCCAGTCAGGGATGGTTTCTTAGTGCTAGATACTTTAGCTCTCCATCCCGAGAGACTTTTGGCGCTTTCGGTAATTTCAGTTTCTTTTGTCAATGGAATGGAATTTGGTTTCCGCGGTTCACCAAAACGGCTATTGGCAAGGATTTCAGTGCCTTCGTTATCAACAGATATTGTGATTTTGCGGAACGCAATCTCGCAGAATTCATCACCTAGCGGAATCTCGTCGCTAGCTATGCGTAGTTCGACAACACAATCGAAACACCCCTCAGCATCCTGAGTGGGCTCAAATTTGACTTTAAATTCACAAATCTGCGGAAAACTGTTTCGCACAATGCTAGCTTACTACCTATTTCACCCCAGCATATGCAGCGTTGTCGGCCGCTGCAATACCACTTTGGTCCTGCTTGATGTGTTCTCGCTCGGCCGAAACACTTTTTTGGTGGCAATGGGTATCGACATCCCCCAAACCCCACCGCATTCTCCGCAAATCCTCCCTAAACTCCAGAATTCCGACCTGATTGCGTCGCGCTCGCGGCGGGGGCATTGTCCAGACCTCTCCTGAACAACATCAGGAGATCCCCATGGTCGTCACGATCCAGAATGCCGGTGCAGCGGGTTATCGCGTTGCGGATGCCCTTTTTGGTGCCAATATGCTGTCCCATGCCAATGGCGATCATGGCGTCGTGTCCACGGACTACCGGGACGCCTATGTCGCCCTTGATGCCGCTGGTGTCCGTTATCCCGGTGGCACGGTGACCGAGCTTTATTTTGATCTGACCGCCCCCAATACCCGCCATCCTGACATCCCTGAAGATCGCTATATCAGCATGGATGCCGCGATTGATTTCGCCAATGAATACGCCGCCCCGATGACCTTTGTCCTGCCCACCCGCGTCTTTATTGATACCGAACTGCCGGTGTCTGGGGTGCCCCGTGATTTGCTGGCTAACACGTTGGATGATCTGGCTGATTTCATCCGTGATCTTTATGCGGATCATGGTGATCAGATGCCCATTGATGCCTTTCAGATTGGCAATGAATATTGGGGTGCCGCCGCGCTGACTGCGGCTGAGTATGCCGTTGTTGCCGATGCGGTGACCCTTGTTCTGGTGGATACCTTTGCTGATCTTGGCGTTGACCCGGATATTCTGGTCCAGATGGCCAATCCCTGGAGCCCGGAGTTTTCTTCGGGTGGTGTGCTGGATCAGCTCTCGACCGCCCGTCCTTTCCTTGCGGCCAATGGCTTGGACGCCGCGGATTATGTGGATGGTAAGCTGCGCTGGCTGAGCAAGATTGATGCCGCGCATGACGCGATTTTGGGCGGGGTGTCGGGTGAGGCCAAGGCCGCCATTGATGGCCTGACCCAGCATTATTATTATCAGCCTGACGATTTGGTGTTTGGTGCGGATCGTGCGGGGGCGGCCTATATTGATGATGCCTATGCCCGCTACCTATCCGATGGTTTCGCCCATGCCGACCTGCATTTGACCGAGTGGAATGTCATCAGCACCAATCCGAAAGAGACGGGGCTGCGCGCGGCCAGTACCGTGTTGGAGCAGTTCAAGAATATAGTGAACCTCGGGACAAGTGCGGCGATGCTTTGGCCGCCCCATCTGCCAACCCCGTCCAACATGTATGAGACGGCGGGGGCGCAGGATGGCTTGACCCCGGCGGGTGTTGTAATGGCCGAGTTACGCGGGCTGACGGATTATATGGCCCTTGATCTGCGCACGGATGATGACGCCTTGGCGGTGGTCGGCTTTTCGGATGGGCTGGATACAAGTGTGTTTCTATCTGCCCGGTCCGAGACGGCTGTGACCGCCACCGTTGATTTCGCCGATGTGCTACCGGGGTGGGACACGGCGACCTTTGAGATCATTCGCTTTGATCCCGCCACCGCGGATGGATCGCACTTTGTGGGCAGCACCCGCACCAACGTGCCGCTTGTGCAGGATCATGATGCGCTTGGGCTGGTCGCGGCGGTTGATCTGCGGGTGGATGGGGCCGAGATCACGGTAAGCCTGGCACCCTTCGAGGTGCTGCATGTGCAGTTTGAAAGCGACGGGAACGGGGTTGTGATGGGCACGGATGGCGCGGATGTGCTGACCGGGACGGGGGGCTTTGTCTATGGCGGGCTGGGCAATGATCGCCTGATCGGAAGCGACGGGGCCGAAAAGCTGTTTGGCGGGGCGGGCGATGATGTGATCATCGACATTGATGCGCGGGCGAAGGCGTGGAAGCGCGAGACGCCGCTGGACAGCCGGTCGGATGAGGTCAACCTGCTGTCGGGCGGGGCGGGGGATGATGTGATCTTTGGAAACGCAGGGACCGATATCCTGTTCGGCGGGGCCGGGGACGATAGGCTGAGCGGTGGCGGCGGGCGCGATACGTTTGTGTTCGAAAGCGGTCGGGACGCTTTCGTCGACTTCTCCCCCCTCGTGGACACGATCCTGATCAGCACGGAGGTGCAGGAGCGCTATGAGATCAGCAGCGTCGATGATCTGGACGCGCCGGACCGTCAGGACGGCGCTTGGGTGTTTGTGCTGTCAGATGAGGACCAGTTCACGATTTCCGGGAGCTTGGATGTGGGGTTGGTTTTGGAGGCGATTGAGTTTGGGTGAGGGGGGAGGTGAGAAATAGAAGCGTCTACAAAGGGACAACCGGCAATAGGCCGCTTTTTCGGTTAGGTTTCGGAGGCCGTCTTTAATACTGAGTCGAAAACGCTATCAAGTAATAAAAGAGTTGGATCGTGCCAAGCGATACAGTCGCTCACTTCTGATACGTATGAGCGTTCGCCATGTGCAATTTCGTCACGTTTTGTCTTGAGGGTTGTGCAAAACCCCTTGTATGAAGCGCAATCGAATTTGACTTGAAGTACGAAGTTCATAAGAAATCTGAAACGCTGATAGCTAAAATTTCCGCTATCTATAACGGTTTTATGTGAAATAGCATCAATCAACATTTGTTTATCATTATTTTTTGGGCGTAAAGCGCTTTCGAAGCTAACTCCATCGGAACCTTCTAGCATTAGCTGTTTGGCACGAAAAGCTTGCCAAATATACCAATAATCATAAGACTTTCGAGGGTTACTTCGTAAATAGTCCAAGTAGATTCTGGAAGTTTCTTTAGTGTACTGATCGCAATGAGCGTACAGAACTAGTATCCACGCGCGACACAAATAAGGAAGGTCTCTCTCTTTTGCATTCTCAGCTAAATAGCGGGCCTGCTGTAATTCTAGTTTGCGCCAAGACAAAGACTCGGAAAGGGCATCCTGAAGGTCGTCTAAGCCCATCAGTTCTTACCGAAAAATTCTTTACCTAACTGGAGTAGCTCAGGAATTCGTCGCTGAGCATTTTTTCCACTTCCCGAAGCCGTTTTGAATCGCTTTTCTTGACCAATTTTGTCTATTTTTCGTTTCAGGTCAGCTTTTGGAGGCAAGTCTTCCAAGTTTTGTGCAACTCCCAATGCAACCGCCTCAAAAAATGATATCGAAAATTTGCCTGTTCCAGGTTGGTTTTTGTACTTCAGCGCGCTCTCCCCCCAAGCGGCATTTATAGCTTTGAAAGTTGACGTAAATTGAATCGAATAGCTTTCATAGTCAAAGCTATCACTATCTAATATTTTTCTTAGGGCAGAAGTAAGAAATACATCAACACCCTTTGCTTTTGGAAGGTTGTCAATTTCTGGGGATAAGAAGGCAATAAATCGCAACACCAACTCTACATCATATCGAGTTGATAGGTCACGGTCTGAAAGCCCACATACAAGTTTGAAGTTCTTATCATCAGCAAGTTTCTCAAACCAAGCTAGAGTTTCTGGCTTGCTGCCAGCCATAATCGCATTTCGCAACTCTTGCCCTGAAATAGCTGTGCCCCCTGAATTAAGGCGCTGGAATAGCTCAAATTTGGCTTCAAGGTCTGTTTCTCTAAGAAGTATGGTCAGCTGTACTTTTGTCCTTTTGACATCAAGTTGAATTCGGCGACCAAGATCATTCCATCCCTTTCCCGCGAAGTCACTCAAATAGAACAATTCATCGGTAAGATTCTGAAACGGTTGGTAAAACTTATTCTTTGTCAATTCAGGTTTCAGAATCCCCAAAAAATCAAAAATCGTAGACAGCCGCTGCATACCGTCGACAACCTCCCAAGCACCTTCTTCATCTTGTGATACAAAGACAGATGGAAGGGGTAATCCGATTAGAATAGACTCTATCAGTTTAGACTTTTGCTCAGGAGTCCAGCGAAAATAGCGCTGATATTCGGGTCTGAGTACAATCTCGCCTCTTTCATACATTCCAGCCAGCTCGCCAATTGACATTGGGTATGAGTCAGTCTTGACGGTCTGGCGTGCATCATCGAGTAGGGCCTCTAGGCTCGGTGTATTAATCACTTTGGGTCACCTTCTATGAACTCGTCCCAATGTCAGCTTACCAGATATTTTATTTATAGCTATACGCATAGACTCATTTAACTTCCTTGGATTCTTGAATTTGTCTTTCCAAGGATAGTATGTCGAAATAAAAGCCCCAGACTTTCGTCCAGGGCTTCCCATCCTCACCAGCGCTCTCTCGCGCCCCTACACCTTCAAATTCGGAATGATCTGCTTCTTCCGGCTCATCACCCCCGGCAGCACGACTGTGTCGCCGGACACGGAGGCTCCGAATGACTTCTCGGCCACCGATTTGCTCAGTTCATTGGGGATGAACATCGTCGCTTCCTCGTTCAGGATGTCCACGACGAAAAGCAGGACCTGGTCGACCCCGTCCTCGGCCGCGACGCCTTCCATGGACGCCATGATGCTGTCTTTGCGGTCCAGCACGATTTTCGGCGCGGTCGTTTCCAGCACGGACACCCGGAATTTCGTGTCCCCTACGGCGTATTCCTTGGAGTCCATCCGCAACAGGTCCGCGTCTGAAAACGCTGAGACGTCGGATTTGGCTTCGAACATTTCGGATGCATAGCCCGCAAGGTCGATCCCCAGATCAGTCGCCAGCTTTTTGGCCAGTGCTTTGTCTATGTCTGTTGTGGTGGGCGAGCGGAATTCAAGCGTGTCCGACAGGATGCAGGACAGCATCAGCCCCTTGATCGCATCCGGCATGTGCCCCGCGTGCTCCCCCATCAGGTCGTGCATGATCGTTGCCGTGCACGCCAGTGGCCGGATCGTGATGTCGATTGGCCCTTTGGTTTCCAGCCCCCCCACCAGTTTGTGGTGGTCGATGATCGCCGTCACGTCTGCGTTGTTGATGTTGGCAGGTAGTTCGGCCGGGTTGTTCGTGTCCACGATCACACAAGGCTGGTCGTCCGCCACGTCTGTGATGATTTCGGGCAGATCGAACCCCCACCGTTTGGCCACAAAGGCCGCTTCGGTGTTGGGTTCCCCCAGCAGGGCGGCTTTCGCGTCCGTCCCGGTGTGCTTGAGGAACCATTCCCAGATCAGCGGTGATCCGGTGCTGTCGGTGTCAGGGGATTTGTGGCCGAAAACAAGTGTGGTCATTGTGGGGTACTTTCACGCAATTGGGGGGGTGTTTCGCGCGCCTTATAGGCTGCACCCTTCACGCTGTCACCCCATCGGGACCGCTTTAGCGGTTTCCGAGGAAGTACCCGTTCACGAACGTATCGGTGTCACTGTCATCGACGTCGATTTGCGCCGAAAGCGCCCCGCCCACGACAGTGGCATCTTCGCTGAAGAACCGCCCTTCGTAGTCGGCAGACACGAGTGCACCGTTGATATCGCCTTCAGCGATTGAGATATCCCCTGCGAACCCGTTTTCTTCGATCGCTGTATTTTCCAACGTCAATGTAATTGGGTCGAAGGTAAAGTCTGCGTTGTCTGTCGTGTCGTCGGTGATCGTGGCGGTGCCGCCGATTGTGTTGCTGTCGAAATTGGCCACAAGTTCAAAGTCACCGCTGCCGAATGCATCGTTGAAGTCATCCCGGCGCAGTGCGACGTCGAGCACACCGTTGAAGGTCGCTTGGCTTGATTGCGCAGCAACATCAAGCGGTGATGTATCAGCGCCGATCACAAAATATCCTGCGTTCGTCACACCGTCGATCACCGAAAAAAGTTCGAACGCGTTTGAATTATCCCGGCTTGCGAAAAGCTGCACCTCAATAAAATCTGCCCCGTCTTCAAAAACCAATGCAACGCCTTGGCTGGTGTCGAGTTCCAGATCATACGTCTGCCCATCAAGCGTCACTTGGAAGGTTTGGTTTTCCGTGTCCGATCTAAGCGCAAGATCCTGCCGGTCGAATGAGGTCACCCCATTTTCGTCGCGGATAATGCGTGACTGGTTTGTCAGTTGCGCCAATGTCACCGTCTCGTCCCCGTTTTCTTCCCCGGCGAACCCACTTGCGCTGATCGGCACGGTTGAAAACGCAGGTGAATCGTTTCCGCTTGACCCACCGCATGCGGCAAGCAAAAGGATGGCGGACGACGACAGGATTGCTGAGCAGCGCATTGGGATGGTTCCTTGGCAGTGGGTGTCTTGTGAGTGGGACATATCGTAGACGTAGGTGTGCGGTATACTGGGCGTCCATTGAAGGAAACGGGAAATTTGGCCTTTCTTCCCCCTGACGTGGGGTCGATTGGGCATATTTCAACTTATTGTTTCCGATCAGTGGTTAATACCCTCTTAACCTTATGAATTGTGGACGTGGACTGTTCTGATGTTTCATTTTTCGGTTCCGACCCCTCGTCTTTGGCTTTTGCTGTCTACTCCAAGGCTGTGCTTGTGCAGATATCTGGCCGCTTGGCACGTGTGATCGATGATCCTGTCTGGGAATAATTCTGAAACATGGCAAAACTTCGACATTTTCATGCCCTAATCTCCAACGCATGCCACAGTTATCACTTGTTCTTCATCACGGATGCCCCGAAGTTGCGGCCATGTCGAAAGAGTCCGATCTTTATCCCCCCGTCAAAGCCTACCTGACCTGGCAGGGCTATGACGTGAAGGGTGAGGTGGGGAAGGTTGATGTTGTTGCCCGCCGTGGTCCTGACACGGTGATCGTTGAACTTAAGCGCGCGTTTTCGCTTACATTGTTTCATCAAGGGATTGATCGCTTGTCCCTGAGCGATAGCGTTTATCTGGCGGTGGAACACAAAGCCGGCAAGCCTTTCGCCCGCGCCCTGAAGGACAATATCAAGATGGCCCGCCGCCTTGGTCTTGGCATCATGACAGTGCGTTTGCGCGATGGCTTTGTTGAGGTCCATGCCGACCCCGGCCCCTATGCCCCGCGCAAATCCAAGAAAAAGCAAACGCAGCTGCGCAAAGCCTTTGACCGGCTTGACGGTGATCCCAATGCCGGAGGGGCCACCCGCCATGGTATTGTCACGGGGTACCGGCAGGATGCGTTGAAATGCGCCCGGTTTCTGGCGGTGCATGGCCCATCAAAAGGCGCGAAGGTCAAGGCTTGGGCCGAAGTCCCCGCCGCCACCCGTATCATGCGCGATGATCACTATGGCTGGTTTCGCCGCGTGTCTTTGGGGGTCTATGAACTGACGGA
Organism: uncultured Cognatiyoonia sp.; assembly: GCA_964414165.1. Classification (GTDB taxonomy): domain Bacteria; phylum Pseudomonadota; class Alphaproteobacteria; order Rhodobacterales; family Rhodobacteraceae; genus Cognatiyoonia. The sequence goes on along the minus strand of CAYPVL010000087.1, from coordinate 2,826 downwards.
TGCGGGCCGCAAAGGGCTGGCGGATTGGGGGGATGTTTGATCTGCAGCAGAAGTGCTGCGGGAAAGGTCAGTAATATCAGTGAGAGTTATCGCATCGCTGAATGCGATTTTGGCGAAAGCAACCGCGCCTACGCGCCGCCGTAAAGCACCACGTTGGTGCCGACGTAAACGATGATCCCAAAGAACGTGCCCAAGAGACCCATGCGGACCAGTTGTTTGCCCATGCTGGCCTGCACCTCGCCTGCGATTTCTGGTGCGATCTCGCGGCGGATGTCTGTTGCGGGTTCTGGTGCTTCGGCGGGTTCTGATAGCGGGCGGCTGTGCTTTTTCTGAATCTTATCAAGCGCCCAACCAGAGGGGCGGGCCTCCTCTGCGCCTGCGGGTAACACGATGCGTGTCTTGCGCGCGGCCGAGCGGGCAGGGGGGCGGTTGGATGGGCGGCGTGCAGGCGCGTCTTCTTCTGAAGGATGCGTCACTTCGCCAGTTGTTTCCTGGTTGAATTCTTCCAGCCAGTCGGGCTTTTGCGCGACCGGTGCGGGCGGCGCTTCGACCTTGGGCTTTTTGTCGACAACATCGTCTTCGCTGACCACCACATTGGTTTCTTCAATCAGTTTGGTGAGCGATTTTTCAAGATCCGGGGTCAGCACCCTTGTGGGCTGCGCGCTGGATTTGGTGGCTGACTTTGGCGCGCTTTTCGTAGATGCCGTACCGCTGATCAGATCGCGCCATTCCCCGGCAGATTGCAGCCGGTCTGCGGGCATGATCTTCATGGCCCGGTCAATCGCGTCAAGGAAGGCCTTGGGATAGCCCTTGATCCGGCCTTTCAGGGGGGGCACTGGGTCGTCTTTTTTGCCTGCAATCTCAACCATGCGGGCTTGGCTGCTCATCGGGGCTTTGCCGGTCAAGAGGTGATAGAAGGTTGCGCCAAGCGCAAACAGGTCACTGCTTGGCGTCTGGCTGCTGCCTGCTACATAGAATTCCTGCGGCGAATAGCCGTCTTTGACCACAAGCAAGGATGAGATCATCCGCGTCTTGCGGCTTGCATCACCGCGCGCTGCCCCAAAGTCGATCAGGACGGGCGTGCCTTCCTTGTCGATCATGATATTATCGGGCGCGATGTCGCGGTGCAGCAGGTCCATCTCGTGGACCTTTTCGACCGCGTCAAGCAGCTTGAACAGAAGTTCGGTGATTGCGTCGGGCGTCAGTGCTTCGGGTGATCTATGGACGATGTTCAGCAGGTCTTCGCCTTCGATCAGGTCAAGCACCATGTAGGCGGTGTTGTTTTCCTCGAACGCGCGGTGCACCCCCACGATGTTGGGATGGCGCAGCTTGGCAAGGCTGCGCGCTTCGCGCATGAACATGGTGACGATGGACTGGAACTGAGTTGCATGCTGCTGATTGCGCGGCACGACGTCGGCACCTTGGCGCATGCAGAAATCTTCGGGGAAGCATTCCTTGATCACAACCGTGCGGCCCAGAATGTTGTCTTCGGCCTTGTAGGTCAGCCCAAAGCCGCCAGCCCCGATGGGGTGCGTCAGCGTGAACTGTCCCTCACACAGCATTGTGCCAACCGCCAAAGTGGCATTTGCCTCAGGGGCCGCAAGTGCTGCGTTTGATTGATTCATTGCTTTTGGTGCCATGCCTTGTGTCTGACCGGTTCAGAACCTTTGCGGAATATAGCCTGCCAATTGTGGCCCGAGTATGCCGCGCGCATGGCAACCGTGCGGAGACTGGGCGCATTCTTTTGCAAAAGCGTATAGTTTCAAGGGGTCTTAGGTAAAAATGGCCGCAGTTGCGCTGGGCAGGCTTTTTCAAGGCAGCGCGCATAGTTTGATGCCACGTCAGCTGCAGAAATTTTCTTGCGGGCAGGGTGTTGACTTGGGCCTGCGGCTTCCTTAGCTATCCGCCGTTATCACTCGCAACCGGTGAGTGCTAATATCGGAGAAACCTGAACTGGAGAAGTTCTGAAATGGCATTTACACCACTTCACGACCGCGTCCTCGTTCGCCGTATTGAGAGCGACGAGAAAACAACTGGCGGCCTTATCATTCCTGAAAGCGCCAAAGAAAAGCCTGCCGAGGGCGAAGTCATCGCTTGCGGTGCTGGCGCGCGCAAAGACAGCGGTGAGCTGATCGCGATGGACGTTAAGGCTGGCGACAAAGTTCTGTTCGGCAAATGGTCCGGCACAGAAGTTAAGATCGACGGCGAAGACCTTCTGATCATGAAAGAAAGCGACATCCTCGGCATTATGTAAGCCGACACGTCATTTTCCCCGAAATTTCAAATTAAGGAGCTAATCAATGGCTGCTAAAGACGTAAAATTTGATACCGACGCCCGGAACCGGATGCTCAACGGTGTCAACACACTTGCTAACGCTGTGAAGGTCACGCTGGGTCCAAAGGGCCGCAACGTGGTTCTGGACAAATCCTTCGGCGCCCCGCGCATCACCAAAGACGGTGTGTCCGTCGCCAAAGAGATCGAGCTTGAAGACAAGTTCGAAAACATGGGCGCACAGATGGTCAAGGAAGTTGCTTCCCGCACCAACGATGAAGCTGGTGACGGGACGACAACCGCGACAGTTCTGGCCCAAGCCATCGTCAAAGAAGGCATGAAGTCTGTTGCCGCTGGCATGAACCCAATGGACCTCAAGCGCGGTATCGACTTGGCAACTGCCAAGGTTGTTGAGGCCATCAAGGCTGCTGCCCGCCCAGTGTCTGACTCGGATGAAGTTGCCCAGGTTGGGACAATCTCTGCGAACGGCGAAGCTGAAATCGGCCGTCAGATCGCGGATGCGATGCAGAAGGTTGGCAACGAAGGCGTCATCA
>CAYPVL010000086.1:0-12668 GCA_964414165.1 uncultured Cognatiyoonia sp. | reverse complement strand
GTTCATGTTCTTATCGGACGCCATTGTGTTGCGCATGTATGCGCCCACATTGACGTTATCGATGTCAAGCACGGGGATCTGTGTGATGCCCGCATCCACAAGGTCTTTGAGCGTACCGCCGATCACGTCACCGGCTTTGTCCACTTCAACCGTCAGCTCATCACCGGCTTCGACGTAGATTGCGCCGGTTTCTTCATTGATGATGTCGCAGGCCACGAATTTGCCCAAGATCGCATCGTAGGGCACGAGCAATTCGGTCACTTTGCCTTCGTCGATCAGCTTCTTAACTGAACGCGGGGTGACCTTTTCACCTGCTTTTGCAATCACTTCGCCTGTCTTGGCATCGACAAGATCCATCGCAGGGCGGGTGCCGCGCACGCGCTCTGGGAAGAACTTGGTGGTCCAGGCGTTGGCCTTCTTGTCCAGGTTATAATCGACGGGCTCATAGTAGGCATCCATGATGCCTTCCTGGTCGAGGCCCAGCGCATAAAGCAGGGTTGTCACAGGCAGCTTGCGGCGACGGTCGATGCGGCAGAACACAAGGTCCTTGGCGTCAAATTCAAAGTCGAGCCATGAGCCGCGATAAGGAATAATCCGGCAGGCAAAAAGAAGCTTGCCAGATGAATGGGTCTTGCCCTTATCGTGGTCAAAGAACACGCCGGGTGAACGGTGCATTTGGGATACGATCACACGCTCTGTGCCGTTGACAACGAACGTCCCGTTCGGCGTCATCAATGGCATGTCGCCCATGAACACGTCTTGTTCTTTGATGTCTTTTACAGACTTCGCGCCTGTATCTTCATCCACATCAAACACGATCAGACGCAACGTCACCTTCAAAGGTGCGCTGTAGGTCATGTCGCGTTGCTGACATTCTTCGACATCGTACTTTGGCTTTTCCAATTCGTATTTCACGAACTCAAGTACAGCTGTTTCGTTGAAGTCTTTGATCGGAAAAACCGACTGGAAGACGCCTTTGATCCCTTCGCCATCAAGCGGCGCGTCGCTGTCGCCAGAGCGCAGGAACAGATCATAGGAAGATTTTTGAACCTCGATAAGGTTCGGCATTTCAAGGACTTCGCGAATTTTACCGTAGTATTTGCGCAGACGTTTCTGACCGAGGAATGTTTGAGCCATTTTTAGTCGGGTCTCCATAATGTCAAACGCGCTTTGGGCGGGAACCAAAACGCGTCCGATGAAGGTAGGATCATTTCCATTCCAGAGATGTGCCCAAACATCTCACTCGAAACGATCAACTTACCTGTCAAAACGCGCAGCAAAAGGCGCTTTGAAAGATAAGCTTTTAAGGGTTTTTCTAGGTTTTTGCGCGGCCGATACTATGTGACGAAAGGCTCAGTTAGTTCAGATTCGCCTGAAGTTCAAGGTCCGCAAGGAAAATCAACATAATTTCTCAATTCACCGCACGGCTGGTTAATAGGGTGATACATCCGCACAAAAAACCCCAAAGCGCATGATGCGCTTTGGGGTTTTGTCGTCTTTAGACTGCTTGTGTCGGGTGACTATCGCCCGACGGATGAAAACGCGCGACGTGGATCGGGGCCAATGCCCAACCAACCGGCTGTCACGTTTTTCAGATGCTCAGTGATCCGCTGCTTTTGCGTCGCTCCCCGGGCCTCGGCTTCGGATGCCGCCCGACCTGTCAAAGCCTCAAGATCAGCGCGGATCAATTGCGGTTCGGTCAAAGCCGCCCCGGTATGCGCATTCACGACTTGCACCGCATATGAGATGTTGTGCACAGCCGAGGGGGCTTCGGCCCGCGCTCTGGGTGTCACAGCGTGGAATTCCACCAGTGTTACGTTCAATTGCACAGACTGATGTCCCCGCAGGCCACGTGCACCTTCGGAAATACCCTCCTCTAGGATCGCGGCGACTTGCGCTTTGCGATCACCCAATGGGTCCCCGTGCCAAACGATATCGGCGTCTGGGGTAAAGGTGTTGGCTTCTGATACTGTCAGGTTTTCGGGCACACTCACAGTCACAGCGCGGACATTCCAGTTTTGCGACACGCTTGCCTCGATCGGGGCCTCATAGGTTGTTTCCCAACCTGCGGCACACCCGGCTAGCAAAGCAAAGCTCATGATTTTCAAAACAGTTTTCATTGTTCACACACTTTCTATCACACTTAGTCCCTGCCCCCTCGAACCAAACAATCGTGTTCAAAACGGGGCATTTCTGCGAATTTTGTATACAACATCGGCGGTGTGCACAAATCAGCACATCGCCCGCGCACAAAAAAGCCCGGCACGCTTTGCAGCGCACCGGGCTTCTTTACGATCAATCGGGCGTGGCTTAGGCCAGCTCGACCTCGGCGCCAGCTGCTTCCAGCTTGGCTTTGATCTCTTCGGCTTCTGCTTTCGCAGCGCCTTCTTTGATCTTGCCACCAGCTTCGACCAGATCCTTGGCTTCTTTCAGGCCAAGACCTGTGATGCCGCGGACTTCTTTGATGACGTTGATTTTCTGAGCGCCGGCGTTCTTCAGAACGACGTCGAATTCAGTCTTTTCAGCCGCAGCTTCGCCACCAGCGTCGCCGCCCGCTGCCATCATCACAGCGCCACCGGCTGCTGGTTCGATGCCATACTCATCCTTGAGGATGGTTTTCAGTTCTTGTGCTTCAAGAAGGGTCAGACCAACAATCTCTTCAGCAAGTTTCTTCAGATCAGCCATTTTGCTTTTCCATTTCTAAATTTGTGTTCCAACGCGAGGCGAAAACCCCACGAGAGTTTTCAGATGCCTTATGCAGCTTTCTCTTCGATGGTCGAAAGAAGGCTTGCGATGTTGGAAGCAGGCGCGCCAATAGCCCCGGCGATGTTGGAAGCAGGTGCCCCGATGCAGCCCACGATAGAAGCAATAAGCTCTTCGCGTGATGGCATCCCGGCAACGGCTTTTACACCAGCGACGTCAAGTGCATTATCACCCATAGCACCACCAAGAACGACAAGCTTGTCGTTGGTCTTGGCGTACGTATCCACGACCTTGGCCGCAGCCACAGGATCTTCGGAATAGGCGAGCACGGTCATGCCTTCGAGGTATTCAGCAATGCTTGCGCATGGCTTACCCTCAAGGGCAATCTTGGCGAGCTTGTTCTTGGCAACGCGAACGGACCCACCAGCTTCGCGCATTTGCGCACGCAGGTCTTGCATTTCGGCAACTGTCATTCCCTCGTAGTGGGCAACCACAACGACGCCAGAGCTTTCAAAAACTTGGCCGAGTTCGTCGACCAGTTGTTCTTTTTGGGCTCTATCCACAGTTTCACTCCAAGTTTGGAGAGTTTCCCCTCCGGCTCAATTTTGCCCGGTGGCGAACCACCGAACGTAACAGTCCGCGATATATAACGGGGGTCGAGCCGGGTGAGTGACTGAGGAGAACCCCAGAGCAATTCCGGTCTTTTCCCGTCTCAGGCAGGAATTATGACCTATGGGTCACCCACCGTCTTGGACAGATACACCCCGAATCGAAATTCAAGATGTGTGGTGGGGTTTAGGGGGTTGGTTGCGCGTTGTGAAGGGGTTTCGTTGTTTCAGGGCTGAGGAACTGTCATCAGATAGGCATCTGTTCCCCGCGAATTCCTACGCATGTTGGTTTTTTGTCATTCCATACGACAAAAGCAGTCAACAAATCGTAACCAGAAAAGTCAAAATCCCACCTTTCTTTCCTACTGATGGAAAGGGTTTGTTAACCTTTTGGACTGATGCTGTGTGTAGGTTGTTTATGAGTTGAGGGTTGGGTTGTGCGGAATCTTGATGATTTTGCTGGTATTGCGTCAGATTGGTTTTGGGAAACTGATGCGGAACATCGTTTCACCTATTTTTCCGCACGCATGGAAGAGGTCACGCGCATGCGCGCGAGCGAAATTATTGGCCGTCGGCGCGACCAGCAGCAACAGATTTGTCAGGAAGACACTGATTTTGCGGCCCATCTTGATGACCTCAAAAACCACCGCCCCTTTCGAAACCTTGAATATCGCGTCAAACGTCAAATGTGTGATGGATATATGTGGTTGCGCGTGTCAGGCGATCCGATCTTTGATTCAGATGGTGTTTTCCAAGGCTACCGTGGTGCCGGCCATGACATTACCGCAGAACGGGAATCACGGGATCGTCTGTCGCGGATTAATCAGGCCCTTACGGCCAAGAACCAAGAACTGGAACATCTGCGCCGCAAGCTGGAACTTGCCGCTTTTGAAGATCCACTCACCGGATTGCCAAATCGCCGCGCCTTTGATGGCAGTCTTGCAAATGTGCTGTCACAGACGCCTGACAACCTTGCCTTAATGATCATTGATCTTGATCGCTTTAAACTGGTGAACGACACGCTGGGCCACCCGGCAGGCGATATGGTGCTTGTTACCGCAGCCAGCCGGATTGCCGAATTATGCGATCACAGCACCAAAGTTTTCCGTATTGGCGGTGATGAATTTGCTGTTGTTCATTCGGCCTGCTTTGAACCTTCGGTAGCCGCGACCTTGGGCGATGCGATTGTGCGCAAAGTCTCTTCCCCTATTATGTTTGACGGCCAAGACGTGGACATCGGGGCCAGTGTCGGGTTTGCTTTGTGCAAAGGTGTGCCTACCAGCGCACAACGCCTTTTCGCCCAAGCGGATTCCGCGCTTTATGCGGCCAAACGCGCCGGGCGCAATCGCGTCGCCTCTGTCTAACCGATCTGCACAAAGCAAAAGCGCGCCCGGATCGGACGCGCTTTCACTAAATCATCAGACGACAAGTGGCTTAGTTGCCAGTCGCGTTGTCGATTGACAGCGATACACCTGGACCCATGGTCGAGGTCAAAGCGATCTTTTTCATATAAGTACCCTTGGCACCTGTTGGTTTGGCCTTCTGGACCGCATCAACAAAGGCCAGCACGTTTTCTTCGATCTGCTTGTGATCAAAAGACGCCTTGCCGATCCCTGCGTGAACAACACCGGCCTTTTCGGCCTTAAACTGAATCTCACCGCCTTTTTTGGCTTCAATGGCGGCTTTGATGTCAGGTGTCACTGTGCCGGTGCGGGGGTTTGGCATCAGGTTACGTGGACCCAGAACCTTACCCAAACGGCCCACAACGCCCATCATATCGGGTGTTGCGATGCAAACGTCGAAGTTGATTTCACCGCCCTGAACTGCTTCCATCAGATCCTCGGCACCGACGATATCGGCGCCGGCTGCTTTGGCTTCCTCGGCCTTATCGCCACGGGCGAAAACCGCGATGCGAACTGTTTTGCCTGTGCCGTTTGGCAGGTTCACCGTGCCACGGACCATTTGGTCGGCGTGACGTGGATCGACGCCCAAAACCATGGAAATCTCGATCGTTTCATCGAACTTGGCTTTGGCGTTGTCTTTGACCAAAGCAACGGCTTCGGCCACTGTGACGTTGTGCTTGCCGTCGAATGCCGCGCGTGCTGCGACTGTGCGCTTACCTAGTTTGGCCATTACTTCACCTCGATGCCCATAGAGCGGGCAGAACCCGCGATGATCAGCATTGCGCCCTCAATAGAGGTCGCGTTGAGATCTTTCATCTTGGCTTCGGCGATTTCACGCACCTGCTTACCAGTGATAGAGCCCGCAACGGATTTCCCTGGCTCTTTTGAGCCGGACTTCAGCTTGGCCGCTTTCTTGATGTAATAAGACGCAGGTGGCGTCTTGATTTCCATCGAGAATGATTTGTCCGCGTAATATGTAATCACGGTCGGGCATGGTGCCCCATTTTCCATGTCCTGTGTCTTGGCGTTGAACGCCTTACAGAATTCCATGATGTTGATCCCGCGCTGACCCAATGCCGGGCCAACAGGTGGGGATGGGTTGGCAGCGCCTGCAGGAACCTGCAGCTTAAGCGTGCCCACAACTTTTTTAGCCATGGTGGCTATCTCCTATTCCAACGCCCTTTGGTCGCGACCGCAGGGCTTTTGTGTTGTGTGGTCCGGTTTGCCGCTCGCGTGCGGCGCGCCTCCCACAGTGGATATCAGTGTTATCTGATAAGCGCGTCGCGTATACATGTGCATGTGATTTTGCAAGCTATTTGACCTACTCTAATCGATTCAAACTTGCCGGTAGCAAGGGGGCATATAAAAGCGATTATTGCGTACGGCAGGTATGTTTTGGAGGAAAATGTTGACATATCTTCATTTAAATCAATGATTTATCTGGGTTTTTGAAATAATTTCACCTCACCGCAACATCAATGTTACCATTCTATTTCAGTTAACATTACATTTACTTGTTCACAGAGCCGCCCACAGGGCGAATTTATGGGCGATCACCAAGCCTGATCCAATTCAAAAGAGCACGACCTGTTCACGAAAACGTGTTCACAAATAACGCATCCTCACGTTCATGAGAGATTGCGCAAATAAGATTGATCATATGCCTGTCGTTCTATCTTGTCATGGTTGTGGATGGCAAACGCCACACACCACCGCAATACAAGATAGGAATATCCAATGAAAAATCTAATTACCGCTACGGTTCTTGCACTGTCGCTTTCCAGCGCAGCACAAGCACAAGATATGTTTGCCTTCATGGGAGACCAGGATGAAGGTACATCGGTTATCATCATTAACCCACTGAACGCGACGTCCGATGGCTATGTCGCTGTTTATGACTACCGGACAGGTACACCTGGCAAGCTTTTGGGTGTTGCATCCGTCGTTGAAGGCGCGAACGCCGAACTTCGCGTGCAAGTTGGCCACACTGTCAACAGTGACGTTATCGCGTACCTGTTCGCTGGTGATGACTTTACCGACCCATCCACAGCGCTTGATAGCGTGGAAATTGATATCGAATAAGTCTTCGACTTAATCATGCGAATAGCAGACTGTCAGCAATGCTGACGGTCTGCTTTTTTTCGTACTGCGCATTTGCCCCTATGCAGCAGCTTCGTTGAACGTAAGAGATGCACCGTTGATGCAGTGCAGGACTTTGCCTTCGACCAGAAGGATATGCCCCATATGGGATCCACAGCGCCGGCAATGCACTTCAATCGCAAACTTGGACGTCGCTGGATTATCAGCCATCGCTGATCCTGTATCCTGCGACATCATTTGCGAATTTGGTTCTGAACCAACAAAGAACACCCAGCCCTTAAGCAGATTAACTTTTGTGACCGACGTGTACTGAAGCAGGTCACACCCGCGGCAGGCATATGTCCCGTCGCGTGCCTCAGCCCAAAGTGGGCTTGAGCGTGGGAGTTCTGTTCCGCCGTCCCGCAGAATGCCATAGTCATCCCCAAGCAGTTCGCGCCATTCCGCTTCGCTGCGCGTGATTTCATAGTCAAAAGGATCGCGCCCCGCAGGTACATTCGCGCGCGCGGTTGAACCAATCACGCCCATGCTTGCGATGGCTGTCGTTCCAATTAATAGATTTCGTCGGTTAATATCTGGCATTTCGTGATGTCCTTGCTTTGCGATTTTGGCAACTGCCGCAGGGTGAATACTTGCATTACCCCCAACATAGCAGAAATCGCGATCACACGCATTCACGTTTGGGGGTAAAATACGGACCCCGTAAAAGCGTAGAAATCAAAGAACACGATCAGCAACATCATCCGTCAAACAAAAACGCCACTCTGAACCAGAGCGGCGTTTCAAATTCTGTCTAAGGCCAGTGTAGTTTTACTGCTTGCTCACTTGCGTAAATTCGAGTTCGACCGGGGTGGCCCGTCCGAAAATAGACACAGTGACCTTGAGGCGCTGTTCGGCCTCGTCCACCTCTTCGACCAGACCGTCGAAATCTTCGAATGGTCCGTCGTTGACTTTGACCTTTTCGCCGATTTCGAAGTGGATCAGCGTGCGCGGTGCTTCCTGACCTTCTTCGACACGGCCCAAGATTGCCTGCACTTCGGCATCGCGCATCGGCATCGGACGGCCCTGCGGCCCAAGGAAGCCTGTGACCCGGTTGATCGAGTTGATCAGGTGATAACCCTCATCCGACATTTCCATGTGCACAAGAACGTAGCCAGGCATAAAGCGCCGCTCGGCCGTGACTTTCTTGTTACGACGCACTTCGATGACTTCTTCGGTCGGCACCAGTACTTCGTCGATTGCGTCAGACAGACCTTGTTCTTCTGCCTTCTGGCGAATGGTCTCGGCAATCTTCTTCTCGAAGTTCGAAAGAACACTTACGGAATACCAGCGTTTCGCCATGTCTTAGACACCCTGTGGTCAGTGGGGTCGCCCCCACGCATTTGCAATTCGTCAGGGCCTGCGCCCCACCCATCTGGTGAATAAAAATCGGCGCGCAACTTGATTCGCCGCACGCCTTTCCCAGAAGTCAGAGGCTCTTACCGCCCATCTGGCATCGTTTCAAGAGCAACGCACCAGTTTTCACCATGCAGGTCTTATCCAAAGTAAGACAGCACCGTCGCCAATCCGCCCCGGATGATCCAGTCTACAAGGCTAAAGAACAGCGCTGTGATCACCGCCATGATGAAGACCATGATGGTTGTTGTGATCACTTCACGCCGGGTCGGCCAAACAACCTTTGCAATTTCTGCGCGGGTTTCGTTGATGAATTTGATCGGGTTGGCCATGACTAATCCTTGCTGACGGACATTGCGCACATACGCCCTGCGCCGCGGCTTTTCAAGCCTTGAGCAGCGTCACATCGCCCATCGCAGCAATCTGATTGATCTGGGCTGCATATTGGGTGGCAGCTGCGTCATGTTCCTCTGCATCAAAGGCATCAAATGCCCGATGATCGGGGCCAGCCGGGAACATGTCGCGCGCCCGGATTGCAGCATTGCGCCCCTTTCCATCGGCATAGCGCATCAGGATTCGCGCCACGGCGTCTTGGGATAGGCCGGGGTGCACACGTTCTTTGCGTGGGGCAACCTTGGCCCCCGTCATGTCTTGGGTGATGCGCGGGAAAAGCGCTGTGTAATCCTCATACCGCCAAACGGTCAGGCTGCGGACGCCCGGCGTATTTTTGATCCGTGCGACCAAATCCGCCCAGTCAATCGCATCAATCCTGTTGTCCGCCTTGACCTCATCCAAAACGACCTTGCGTCCGCCAAGAAGGGCCTGACAATAGCAAGACGTGATGTAGGTGGCCGGGTTGCGCAGCCCAAGAAAGACATCAAAGCCGTCCGGTGCAATCATTTTCGCAAGCGCGCTGATCCGATCCTGGGCTTTGGGGTACAGTGGAAAGGCCATCCGGGCAAAGCGGTTGTGCATCGTCCCGATGAAATTCTCTTCGCTGAGGATGACGCGCTTGGCGTCCCCCGCCATCTGCTTGAACGCGTCCTGCGCAGCGTCTGCACTGACCGCCCCCGTGAGCCCGAACCGTTCTGCGATCTCAGGGCCATTGCGAAAATAGGGCGGGCCATAAAACCGCGCACCCACGCGAGCAAGAGCATCCGATTGTTCGGACAAGCTGCGCTGTAGATGGGTGGTGGCTGTTTTATGTGCGCCGATATGAAGCGCGATCTGGGCGGGCATCTTGTTGTCCACTCCTGTCGGATGGCCTGGCAGGGGCATGGAGACTCGAACTCCAGACCTACGGTTTTGGAGACCGTCGCTCTACCAACTGAGCTATACCCCTATGGCCGGTGCATCGCGTACCCCGAACGGGCGCTTGGATCAAGGGGTTGGCTTGCACATCAGGCGACAAATATCGCATGAACGCAGCAGAACAGACCCAAGAAAGCCCCTACCCCGTGCCCACGCTGCGCCGTCGCCTATCAAAATCCGCATTTCTGGTCCGCGTCTTTGGGGCGATTGGAACCGGCTATTTGCGATTCTGTCTGATGACAACGCGTTGGACCTTTGAAGGTGTCGAAGAACTGGTTGCAGATACCAAGCAAGGGCCGGTGCTATATCTGATGTGGCACGAACGATCGCTTTTCGGGCCTGCGCATTGGCCGAAGGATGCAGGCGCGCTTAGCACGCTCTATGCAGCCTCTGCCATCGGACGCGTTGGCGGCGATATGCATCGACGTTTTGGCCGCCGCCCCGTGCGCATGTATGAAAAGAAAAACAACGCATCCGGCGTGCGCGAAGTGCTGCGGCGCGTGCGTGATGGGGTCAGCATCGGGATGACGACAGATGGGCCAAGGGGGCCTGCATGGGTTGTGAACGATGCAACATTGGATTGGGCCAAAGCGATCCAGCGCCCGACCTATGCCTATGCGTTCGCGGTCAAACGGTGCCGAATCTTGAAAACATGGGACAGCATGATGTTCCCACTCCCCTTCACGCGGGGGTATGCGGTGTTTGTCAAATGGGACGCAGCGGTGCCACGCAAACCAACGACTGATGACGTTGAAGCTGCGCGAATCAGCTTGGGGAATCTGTTAAACAGGGCGAAAGACACCGCAGACAGGGGCGTCGCAACGGATAAACGCCATTCATAATAAGGGCTTATCCGTTCTGATCCAACGTCATATCCTACGCCATGATTTCGGCACAATCGTTTGCATTACATTAACCATATCTGCTCACCGCGCGGCGACTGCCACTTGCTACGCGATAACACTATGGGAATACGATGAAAAATTATGACCCCGGTCATGATCCAAAGCTGCATTGGATCGCGCCCGCCGAACGCACCACCGCCGAAGTCAAGCAAAAGTTGGTAGAGGCGCATGCCAAAGCCACGTCTGACCCTGTGGCCGAATTAACCTTTGTCACAGAGCTGCTGGACCAGCTTGAAGCGCTTTACCAGCAAGACCCCGAGGCCGATGTGTCCTTGTCGGTAAAGGGTGTCTGGACGGCGTCGATTGAGACGGTTGTGCCTGAGGTGGATGAGGAAGCGGCTTAGGGGGTTAAGGACTCTCAAAAAGGTTACGTCCGAAAATCTTCTGTGAATGATATCGGTCTAGTCTTATCACAGTTGAGGACCCGTAGGTATGAACGAGAACAAGCCTCCAAGTAGCCATATCGCCTGAGCGCTCCCACTAGAAAACTTGAGCAGTTGGGGGCTGCGGGACATGGACCACTCACAAAAGGGCCACCGCCGCGCAAGATAGATTGGTAAAAGATTATGGCACCAACAGTTATTGCAATATGAGGCAAGTAGAGTTTGTTTGCCTGAGGCCTTGTTAAGCTCTGCATCGCTGACAGATCCTGCCCACCCCATGTAAACATAACTTCCTCAACCTGACGGTAGTCTAGCCAAGCCCAAGCAGTTCCAACGGCATTCTGAACTTCACCTTTTGAATATGAAGTTTCAACCGAAGCGACAGCGTGCCATTTCGCCCAAAGAATAGCGATGTATGAACTTGCAAGTAGCACTGCAAAAAGTAGGAGGACAGACATCTTATCCTAATTCGTTTCTGAAATTTTCTCATTGATGTGCTTTCGAGCATCTTTGAGCTCTTGATTATGCCTTTGAGAAGCAAAAATTTTGAACGACTCACCTGCCCGGATGACAAAACCGTCACGCTCCGAGACATAAGTACCAACTTTTCCACCTCCACACCCCTCATTTAGCACTTCGAAGGTATCCTCTTCATGCCTTGCTCCGACTGTGGTGATCTTATTGAAATATATCTCTTCCAATTCATAGTCGCGGCCGCCCGAAACAAATAATCCGCCGTTCCCGCCACAACCTGGTTCAGTTATTGCAAAATCGAAACTTGTCTGGAAAATGATTAGGGAGCGGTCTTTGAGATAGAGCAGTGTTACGTCAGCTTTTGATCGGAAGTTGATAGCAGAACGGTCAACTTTGTCGTTTAAATTTTTGACCGTTTGAGCCCGATTTGGAATCCAAAAAAACTCGTACTTTGTAAATGCGCCATCCTCAATCTCCAGTGTGCTGGCAACTCTTTCATTAAATGCCCGCTTTTTACCATTCAAAAAAGAAAAAACTTCGCGCTCCAAATCCACAGATGGATCACGCGACGAACGGAACAGACCGCTCTTCAGGGAAATTGAGCCAATTCTCTGGTAATTTATTATTTTTCTTTCAATTTCAGCCATTTCAACTTCCCAAAATGCAATACAAATATACATTTGCATACGGTGAAGCTGCTTACAACAGTATTGAAGGCCGCCGCAAAATGCGACGGCCTTCTTTTATTTCAACCGGGTGCTGACCCGCTGCTCTCATCGTTCTTTCAGAACGACTGCCATGCGGCGTCACACTGTTAACTTCGCCTTAGGCGAAGTTACTCGATAATCTTTGACACCACGCCAGCGCCCACTGTCCGGCCGCCTTCGCGGATCGCGAAGCGCAGGCCGTCTTCCATCGCGATGGGTGCGATCAGTTCGACGTTGAACTTCAGGTTGTCGCCCGGCATCACCATTTCGGTGCCCGCTGGCAGCTCAACCGTGCCTGTCACGTCCGTTGTGCGGAAGTAGAACTGCGGGCGGTAGTTCGCGAAGAACGGTGTGTGGCGACCGCCTTCTTCCTTCGTCAGGATGTAGGCTTCGGCTTCGAACTTTGTGTGTGGCTTCACAGAACCCGGCTTACACAGGATCTGGCCACGCTCAACGCCTTCACGATCCACACCACGCAGAAGCGCGCCGATGTTGTCGCCCGCTTCGCCGCTATCCAGCAGCTTGCGGAACATTTCAACGCCTGTGCAGGTCGTTTTCGATGTGTCGCGGATACCCACGATTTCAATCTCGTCGCCGACATTGATCACGCCACGCTCAACACGGCCCGTCACAACAGTCCCGCGGCCAGAGATCGAGAACACGTCCTCGATCGGCATCAGGA
>CAYPVL010000085.1:10924-13014 GCA_964414165.1 uncultured Cognatiyoonia sp. | reverse complement strand
ACATCCGCTTTGTGGAAGACGACTGGGAAAGCCCGACCCTTGGAGCTTGGGGCCTTGGCTGGGAGGTCTGGTGCGACGGCATGGAAGTGTCCCAGTTCACTTATTTCCAACAGGTCGGCGGACACGACTGCCACCCTGTCTCGGGCGAGCTGACCTACGGGCTTGAGCGTCTGGCGATGTATGTCCTCGCCGTCGATCATGTCATGGACATGCCTTTCAACGATCCCCAAAGCCCGATCCCGCTCACCTACGGTGATGTGTTCAAGCAGACCGAAGAAGAATATGCGCGCTGGAACTTTGATGTGGCGGACACCGACACGCTGCTGCAGCACTTCAAGGATGCCGAGGCGGAATGCGCCCGTATCCTTGCGCAAGAACATATCGACCCCAAGACCGGCAAGCGCATTATCATGGCCCATCCGGCCTATGATCAGGCGATCAAGGCCAGCCATGTCTTTAACCTTCTGGACGCGCGCGGCGTGATTTCTGTGACCGAACGGCAGGCCTATATCGGGCGGGTGCGGGCGCTGACCAAGGCCTGCGCGGATGCCTTTGTGCAGACGGACGCCGCAGGCCAGGCTGCATGAATCTTGGTCGCATCGTTATAGGAGCACTGCTTATGTCTGGCCTCATTGCTGGCGTCGCCATGTACTATCTTCAGGTCTATGCGTTTTACGACGAAGTGCCGGTGGAAAGCGGAAATGTGCAACTCACCTCGCTGATTACGGGCGAGGCTGAGGTGATTGTGTTCGATAACTTCAAGGCGATCGACAGCGATTCAAGCCCTGTGCGTTACCGCGCCTGCTTTGACACGCCTCTGTCACTGGCCCTTCTGACCGAAACCTATATCGGCCTTGATGGGGCTGAACCGCTTGTCGCGCCCGCATGGTTTGATTGTTTTAATGCAGCCCAGATTGGCGCTGATCTGGCCGATGGCACGGCCCTTGCCTTCATGGGCGTCGAAAACATCACCTATGGAATCGACCGCATCGTCGCCGTTTACCCCGACGGGCGCGGCTTTGTGTGGCACGAAATTAACTTTTGCGGTGAAGTCGTCTTTGATGGCGATCCTGTCCCCGAAGAATGCCCAACTCCACCAGAAAGCCTGAACTGATGCCTGATCTTCTGATTGAACTCTTCTCCGAGGAAATTCCGGCGCGCATGCAGGGCAAGGCCGCCGATGATCTCAAAAAGCTGGTCACAGACGGGCTGGTCGAGGCGGGGCTCACCTATGCATCTGCGGCTGCCTTTAGCACGCCGCGCCGGCTGGCTTTGTCCGTTGAGGATCTGCTGGCCGAAAGCAAGCCCGTGCGCGAAGAACGCAAAGGTCCGAAGGTTGGCGCGCCTGATCAGGCGATTGACGGGTTTTGTCGCGGGGCAGGCGTGGACCGCGCCGCCCTTGAAGTGCGTGATGACAAAAAGGGTCAGGTCTATTTCGCAGTGATCGAAAAACCGGGGCGCAAGGCGGCGGATATCGTGGCCGAAGTGCTTGAGGGCGCGGTGCGCAACTTTCCGTGGCCCAAGTCCATGCGCTGGGGTTCCGGCAGCCTGAAATGGGTGCGTCCGTTGCAATCGATTGTGTGCATTCTATCAGATGAGACGGGCGTTGAAGTTGTCCCGTTGACCATCGACGGGATCATGGCCGGGAACACGACAGGCGGCCATCGCTTCATGGCGCCTGCCGCGATTTCTGTAAAAAACTTCGAGGATTACGAGGCGCAGCTTAAGCGCGCCCACGTCTACTTGCGCGCCGACGAACGCGCGGATGCGATCTGGCAAGACGCGACAAACCAAGCCTTCGCGCTGGGCTGTGAGGTGGTTGAAGATCGGGGTCTTCTGGCCGAGGTTGCGGGGCTGGTTGAGTGGCCCGTCGTGCTGCTAGGCGAGATTGATGAGACGTTCTTGGAACTGCCGCCAGAGGTGTTGCAGACCAGCATGCGCGAACACCAAAAGTTCTTTTCCGTGCGCAACACCAAGACGGGGCGCATTGAACGCTTTGTGACCGTCGCAAATATCGAAACCGCCGACAATGGCGCGACGATTATTGCAGGGAACCAAAAGGTGCTATTCGCCCGTTTGTCGGATGCAAA
>CAYPVL010000085.1:0-10824 GCA_964414165.1 uncultured Cognatiyoonia sp. | reverse complement strand
TTCTGGGCGATTGATGAGAAGCCGACGGGGAGTAAAGACCCGTTCGCGCTGCGGCGGGCTGCGCTTGGGGTTATTCGGTTGGTATACGGGAACAAACTACCTTTGCAATTGACCCCGATTTTGTCAGCCTCTTTGCTAAAAAATTTCACGGCTAAATTGCATGATGAACGGAGGTATATGTATCTCCATGGTCAAGATGAAGAAGGTGAAATTTGGCGCGATTTCTTTGTAATGGATGAAACGATTGATGCTCCACCTGATGTGATGCCTGAGCGCTTAATGGACGGTGCATACGATTTGTTTGAGACAAAGATTAGGGCTGGTGAAGTTGCGTTGACGATAATGGATTTTCCAACAGAGGGTGCAAAAACTCGAAAGTCGGGTGTTGCGGCATTCCCAAAACGTCTTCTTAGGTTGGCCGATTACGTAGTCGACCTCCTCTCCTTCTTCCATGACCGCCTCAAAGTCCACCTCAAGGACCAAGGCATTCGCTATGATATCATCGATGCCTGCATCGCGATGCCGGGGAATGGTGATCTGACGTTGTTGGTCAAGCGCGCCAAGGCGCTTGCCGAAACGCTTGCTACGGATGACGGTGAAAACCTGATCCAGGGTTTCAAACGCGCCAATAATATTCTGACCCAAGCCGAGGAAAAGGATGGCGTCGAATACTCCTACGGGGCCGATCTGAAATTTGCGGAAGACCCAGCCGAAAAGGCGCTATTCGCGGCGCTTGATGCAGCCGACGCCAAGATCAAACCGGCGATGGAGGCCGAGGATTTCACCACCGCGATGGCGGCGATGGCAGAATTACGGCCTGCAGTTGACGCTTTCTTTACCGATGTGCAGGTAAATGCTGACAGCGAAATTTTACGGAGGAACCGTTTGAACCTGCTGTCACGCATTCGCACGATTTGCCTGTCCGTGGCGGATTTGACAAAGATCGAAGGCTAACCCCAAGGCACTGTCACTTTTTGTTTACATGTGGGGTGTCCGGCCCGTATGCTGCACCTGAATAAGGATACGCCGCAGTGCAGCAACAGTCGACATATCAGGATTCGACGCTGATCACCCCGACCGCTTCTATGCATGCGGCCGTGCATGGTGGGCGGGCGAAGTGCCTCCAGCGCCTTGTGCGTTTGGATATGCCTGTGCCCACGACCGTGGCGCTGTCTTTTGATCAGGTCGCCCGCATCGCCAAGGGCGAAATGCCGAATTTGGATGACATCCTGCGCCATTTCCGCCCCGGCGCGTTGCTATCCGTGCGCCCCTCTAGCCAAGATCCCGATTGGGGCGGCCCCGGCGCTGTGCTGAATATTGGCATGAACGATGACCGCCTTGCGGATTTATCCCAAACCGTTGGGGAGACGGCCGCGACTGCATTGTTCCGCCGCTTTGTACAGGCCTATGCCGTCGAAGTTGCCCGCCTTGATCCTGAGGAATTCACTTTCCCTGACCTGCCGGGCCCAGAGGCTTTGGCCGCCAAACGTGCCGCCTATGAGGCCGAAGCGGATGAACCATTCCCGGATGATATCCGCGTGCAATTATCACAAGTGCTGCGCGCGATGGCCCGCGTGTGGGATGGCACATCCGCCCGCCTTTTGCGCGAGGCAAAGGGCGCCCCGCCCAATGCGGGTCTTGGTCTGGTGGTGCAGGAAATGGCCTTGGGTGTCGGGCAGGGCGAAAGCGGGTCGGGCGTTATTCAGTATGTCGATAGCGAAACCGGTCAGCCCCAGATCACGGGCCGCTACCTCAGCCAAAGTCAGGGCCGCGATGCGCTGAACGAGGTTGAGGGCGCTTATTACCTTACCAAAGATGCGCGTGGGCAATCTTTGCAAGAGGCCTGCCCTGATGCCTTCGCGCAACTGCTGGCTTACGGCGACGTCTGTCGCACCCGTTTGCGCGAAGAAATGCAGGTCGAATTCACCATTGAAAATGGGGCTTTGCGTATTCTTGATGCGGTCCGTGTTCAGCGATCTTCCCAAGCGGGCGTGCGCATTGCCGTCGCCTTGGCCGAAGATGGCGTAATCCCAAAAGAGGAGGCTGTCTTGCGTGTTCAGCCTGCCGCTTTGTCTGAGTTGCTGCATCGTCAGGTCGATCCACGCGCCAAGCGCGACATTCTTGTGCGCGGCATCGCCGCAAGCCCCGGCGCTGCCACGGGCCGCATTGTGACCAGCGCTGCCGAAGCCCAAGCCAGCGCTGCGCGCGGCGAAGCCTGTGTGCTGGTCCGCCGCGAAACCACCCCCGAAGACATCCGCGGCATGCATGCCGCCCAAGCCGTGCTGACGATGCGCGGCGGGGTGACCAGCCATGCTGCCGTCATTGGGCGCGGCCTTGGCCTGCCTTGCATCGTGGGGGCCTCTGACCTTGTGATCGATCCAAAGGCGGGTGGTTTTGTCACACCCGACGGGCGCCGTTTTGCCCAAGGCGATGAGATTACGGTTGATGGCACCACTGGCGACGTGCTTGCGGGCGCACCTGCGATGCTTGAAGCCTCGCTTGATGGTGCATTCCAGACCTTGCTGGAGTGGGCAGATACTTTCCGCGATATTGGCATCCGTGCCAATGCTGACACCCCCGCCGATGCCCAGACCGCCCGCAACTTTGCCGCCGAAGGGATTGGCCTGTGCCGCACTGAACATATGTTCTTTGAAGGTGACCGTTTGGGTGTCATGCGCGAGATGATCTTTGCCGAAACCCCAAAGGACCGCCGCGCTGTTCTTGATCGTCTGCTTCCGATGCAGCGCGCTGATTTCAAAGACCTTTTCGCCATCATGGCGGGTCGCCCGGTGTGCATCCGTCTGTTTGACATGCCTTTGCATGAATTCCTGCCCTACGACAAAGCAGGCCAGCGCGACCTTGCGGCGCAGCTTAGCTTGCCAGTCTCCGAAGTCACGGCCCGTGTGCAGGAATTATCCGAATATAATCCGATGCTTGGCATGCGCGGCGTGCGCCAAGGGATTGCGATCCCTGAAATTTACGAAATGCAGGCCCGCGCCATTTTTGAGGCTACCGCCCAAGCTGCCGCCGCCGACGTTGTTGTCGAACCCGAGATTATGATCCCCCTGATCAGCGCGGTGCGCGAGGTCGAGATGATCAAGGCCCGCATTGATGCTGTTGCCGCAGCTGTGCAGGCCGAAAGCCGCGTCGATTTCGCCTTTAAACTGGGCGTTATGGTCGAAACCCCGCGCGCAGCCTTGCGTGCCGAGGATATCGCCCAACATGCTGCCTTTCTGTCATTTGGTACGAACGACTTGACCCAGATGACCTATGGTTTGTCGCGCGATGACGCGGGCCGTTTTATGTCGGCTTACGTTCAACAAGAGGTTTATCCCGAAGATCCGTTCCACACCCTCGACATCGAAGGTGTGGGTGAATTGCTGTCTATCGGGGCTGAACGTGGCCGCATGGGGCGCAAGGATGTGGTGCTTTCGGTTTGCGGCGAACATGGCGGCACCCGCAGTACGATTGCCTTTTGCCGCGCCCAAGGCTTTGATTATGTGTCCTGTTCACCGTTTCGTGTTCCTGTTGCGCGACTTTCCGCCGCGCAATTGGCACTTGGTAAATAACCCAAAGTCTAAATGTTGCGTGAAGAGCGGCCATTAACCTTTTATTAAGTAAGATTAAGTCGCGTTCAGGAAACGAACTGTTTCCCCTAGGGAAACACTCATTTGCAACGACTGGACGCCCGGCCAAAAACCGCCTAAAGACCGCTTCGCTTGCGTGGGGCTGGACCGCGCGACGATGATGGTGACGTGATGCGGTTTGGATTTCGCGGCTTTTGGGCCGGTGTAGTGTTTGGTGCAATTTTGCCGGTGGCAGCGCAAGCGGATGATGTCTTGGCAAGCCGGTTGGGCGCTTTGCTTGGGCAAGAGCGGCGCGCCGTTGCAAGCATCCCCGATGCCCGCCTGAATGCCCTGACTGTCGTGCCCGCTCCTGCCGCCCGTGGCATTGCGACCGCCCCAAAGACAATCCGCTATTCCAACGCCTTCCTTGCCGATATGCCTGCTGCCAACGGTGGCCCACAATGGCGTTGTCTGGCCGAAGCTTTGTATTTTGAGGCTCGCGGCGAAAGTGCCGAAGGCCTGTTTGCAGTGGGCGAGGTTATTTTGAACCGTGTCGATAGCGGGAATTATCCAAACAATATTTGCGCTGTGATCAATCAGGGCACGGGTCGCAAATATGCCTGCCAGTTCACCTATACCTGCGATGGCATCCCTGAACGTATTTCGGAACCCCGCGCGTTCAGCCGTGTGGGCAAGGTCGCCCGCTTATTGATGGATGGTGCGCCACGCCGTTTGACCAGTGGCGCGACCCACTATCACACCAAAGCTGTCAGCCCCTCATGGGCCCGGCGTTATCCGCGCACTGCATCCATCGGGTCGCATCTGTTTTATCGCCAGTCCTACCAGACCGCATCAAACTAGGGTCGTAAATGGGGCCGCTGGTGCCGTCTCTTGTCTTGTGGCGCGTGCCCGGCTGGCTTATCGAACAGCCGTGAAACCGGAAAGCACGCCTTATGACTGACGATATCCGCCTTGCCTTTGCCCACCCGTCTGAACGGGCCGAGGCCAGTAGTGACGTCCCGTATGACCGCATTTCCTTGCGCGACTACACGGTCGAGGTTGAAATTGGTGCCTTTCAAGCCGAACGCGGCACGATGCAGCGCGTGCGCTTCAATGTCGTGGTCGAGGTGCTGCCTGTCACTGGCCCGATTGATGATGATGTTGATCGCATCCTGTCCTATGACCGCGTGACCGAGGCCATCAGCCATGAACTGCAAGCCGAACGTATCAACCTGCTTGAAACCCTTGCCGCCCGCGTGGCCGAGCGTATTTTGCTGGAACCCCAAGCCGAACGTGTGTTCGTGCGCATCGAAAAGCTTGATCGCGGCCCGTTCGCTTTGGGGGTCGAAATTGTGCGTGCCCGCGACGGTCTGACACCCGATGCGCTTGCCCATGAAGAGGCCCCGCATCCCCGTGTTCTGTTCCTGTCTAATGCGGCTGTTTCCTCGCCCCATTTGACAGGATGGATTGATCAGGCTGCCGCAATGGATGCCCCTTTGATCATCTGTGTTGAAGCGGGCGCAGTGGCGGCCCCTCAAACCGGTCATGCCATGACCCAGCGCCGGATTGATCTGTTGGCGATTGAACAAAACGCATGGGTGCTGGCGGCCAAGGATCACCGCTGCAAGGTTGTGGGCACGCGCACCGAACTGGACTGGGCCATGAAGAATGGTCAGATTTGCGTTTGGGCCCCCTCCAAGATTGTTTTGGATGCGGTCGATGGCCCCTCTGCCAGCCCCCGCGATGCGGTGACATTGGTGGGGTGGTTCGCGGCCGAGATGCAGGCCAAAGAATTGGTGGTCGTCGGCGCGGCTGCACCCGAAACATCTGTGCAAGTGCGCGAACAGGATGCCACGGTGCCTGCGTTCCTGTGATGTATTACAGACCCGTCATTGCCGAGACTGGAACTTACGTGCTTGCCGGAGGCTGGGCGCGGTTTGACGAGGTCGAGGTTCTGGCGCGTGGGCAAGCGGCACAGGTGGTCGCAGCGGATACCATCCCGGCAGATGTGCTTGCGCGGCTGACAGCGTTACGCGCGCCGATCATGGGCGTCCCCATGGGGGTGCCGACTGTTATGGGCATTTTAAACGTCACGCCCGATAGCTTTTCGGATGGCGGGGATTTTGCTGAAACGCAGATTGCGGTCCCCCGCGCGCTTGAGATGCAAAGCGAGGGTGCCGTTTTTATCGACATTGGCGGGGAAAGCACGCGACCCGGCGCGGCAGAGGTGCCGGTGGCGGAAGAAATCGCCCGCGTGGCACCCGTGATTGCCGCGCTGTCCGATAAGACCGACGCCGTAATCTCGCTTGATACTCGCAAAGCGGCTGTTCTTGCTGCAGTCCCGCAGGATGTGCTTGTGAATGACGTTTCAGCCATGCGCTTTGATGCGGGCATGGCGGAAGAGATTGCCAAGCGGGGGGCATCAGTCTGCCTGATGCATTCCGTTGCTGACCCTGAAACCATGCAGGCCCATGCGGCCTATGATGACGTGCTTTTGGACGTGTACGACCACCTTGCCGAACGCATCGCACATGCCGCCGCCGCGGGCATTTCCCGTGATCGCATCATCGTTGATCCCGGTATTGGCTTTGGCAAAACCCTTGACCATAACCTTGCCCTGATCCGGGGTCTGTCCCTGTTTCACGGCCTTGGCTGCCCGATCCTGCTGGGCGCATCCCGCAAGCGCTTTATCGGAACTTTGGGCCATGCGCCCGCAGCCAAGGACCGCATGGGCGGATCCTTGGCGGTGGCGCTTGAGGGCGTCAGACAGGGCGTGCAAATCCTGCGCGTTCACGATACATTTGCCACAAAGCAGGCCATTGACCTGCAGATGGCAGTCAGAAAAACAGGCGATTATGACACGTAAATTATTTGGCACCGATGGGGTGCGCGGCACAGCAAACACGTTTCCGATGACCGCTGAGATGGCGCTTAAGATCGGGGCGGCGGCGGGGCGCTATTTCCGCAATGACGGGTCGAACGGGCACCGGGTTGTGATCGGCAAGGATACGCGCCTTTCGGGCTATATGTTTGAAAATGCGCTTGTGGCCGGGCTGACCAGCACGGGGATGAACGTCCTTTTGCTTGGGCCAGTGCCGACCCCTGCGGTGGGCTTGCTGACCACGTCGATGCGGGCTGATGTGGGGATCATGATCAGCGCCAGCCATAATCCGCATCACGACAATGGGATCAAGTTCTTTGGCCCTGATGGTTTCAAATTGTCGGACGAGGCCGAGGCCGAGATTGAGGCGCTGGTCGCCAGCGACATCGAACCTGCGCAAGCCAACAACATCGGTCGCGCCAAGCGCATTGATGATGGCCGGTTCCGCTATGCCGAGCGCGTCAAAGGCACCTTCCCAGCGGGCCTGCGCCTTGATGGGCTGAAGGTTGTGATCGATTGCGCCAATGGGGCGGCCTATAAGGTCGCGCCCGAGGTCTTGTGGGAACTTGGCGCGACTGTCATCCCCGTGGGTGTTACGCCCAACGGCTACAACATCAACGATGGCTGTGGGTCGACCAATACGGCTACCGCAGCTGAGACGATTGTGACCCACGGCGCTGACGTCGGGATCTGTCTGGATGGCGATGCAGATCGTGTGATGATTTTGGACGAAAAGGGCCGTGTAGCTGATGGCGACCAGATCATGGCGCTGATGGCGACCCGCTGGGCTAAACAGGGCCGACTTGCGGGTGATACGCTTGTGGCGACTGTGATGTCCAACCTTGGGCTTGAGCGGCATATGGAGGCAAACGGCCTGCGCCTTGCGCGTACCGGTGTTGGTGATCGCTATGTGGTCGAGGCGATGCGCGCGGGTGGCTTTAACCTTGGCGGTGAACAGTCGGGCCATATCGTGATGACGGACTTTGCCACCACGGGTGATGGTTTACTTGCGGGCTTGCAGTTCTTGTCTGCGATGATCGAGACAGGGCAGAAGGCCAGCGCTTTGACGAACAGCTTTGAAACCGTGCCGCAGATGTTGAAAAACGTGCGCTACGGCGTCGGGCAAACCCCGCTTGAGGCGGATGCCGTGCAGGCGGCGATTGCCGATGCCGAGGCCAAGCTTGTGGGCAAGGGCCGCCTGTTGATCCGCAAATCCGGGACTGAACCTTTGGTGCGGGTCATGGCGGAATGCGAGGATGCGGATTTATTAACCCAAGTCGTTGACGGGATCGTCGCAGAGGTCGAAGCCGCTGTTTAAACCCTTTTCACGAAGAGCTTTTTCAGACTGGCCCACTGGCTGATCGCCAACCCGCACATGATCAACCCAAGCGCTGCGAAAAAGCGCAGGGGCAAGTCCTCGTTCAGGATCAGCGTCCCAAACAGGACCGACCAAAGCGGTACCTGATAATTCACCAATGTCATAAAGACAGTGCCCGCTGTGCGGATAGTCACAACCCGGATCAGCGCAGCAAGCGCTGTCGGGAAAAGGCCAAGGAAGATGATCGCATATGAGGCGCGCGTGCCCTCCCATCCCGGTAGGCCTTCAAAAATCAACATCGCCGGGATCAGGGCGCCGGCCCCTACAGTCAAAGTCAGGGCGGCCATGGTGATGCTGTCGATTGGCGGGCAACGTCGGGTCATCACGCTTGAGATCGCATAGCTGAGTGCGGCAGCGATGCAGGCGATTTGCCCCAGCGGTTCCACCCCCGACCCGATGCGCAGCACGCCGGGGCCGATCAGGATGATCGCGCCCACAAAGCCCAGCAGCACGCCAATGACCTTGCGCGATGACATCGGTTCGTCCGAAAACACATGCGCAAGAGGCAGAACAAAAAGCGGCAGCGCGGCCATGGATATTCCGGCAAAGGCCGATGGCACATATTGCTGGCCCCAGCTTAGCAACGCAAAGGGCAGGGCGGTGTTCAACAGCCCGATCACGATCAAATACTTCAGCATTCGCCGATCCATCACCGGCAAAGGCCGCCCCATCGCCGCCATCAACCCCAACAAGGCCACAGCCCCCAGCGTTGTGCGTGCGCAGGCCACAGTCAGCGGGCCGTATCCTTCAAGGGCAATCGCCACCACCATGAACGTCCCGCCCCAGATGAGGCCAAGAACCGCGATAGACAGCCAGTTGAAAGGGGTGGGGTGTGTGGTCATGCACCGTTTTGATCAGTGCGCAGGTGATTTGTCTATGGGGAAGCGTTCTGCATGATACAGCGGCCTTGGGGACCACCTTTTCAAGGCAGTCCCGCCGGAGAAATTAGGTTAAGCGTCGTCAAAACCGGGGGGTGGTCCCGGCTTTATTGGGGCAGGGGCAACGGGCGCAGGTGTTGGATCAACAGGTGCCGGCGTTGAATGATCTGCCGGCGTTGGTGTTGAATCGGCTGGCGCTGGCGTTGAATGATCTGCCGGTGTTGGATCGGATGGCGTTTGCGTTGAATGATCTGCCGGTGTTGGATCGGCTGGCGCTGGTGTTGAATGATCTACCGGCGTTGGCGTTGGGGAAACAGCCGTCGGCGTTGTAGCCGTAGCGGTTGAAACACCTTCACTTTCCGGTTCACTAACTGCGGCGGGCGCTTCCAGCCCTTCGGAATCGCCTTGAACTTCCAAACGGCTCGAATCGTTGTCTGATGAGTCTGAGAAACCCGAAAAGCTGTTTCCCGAAGCCCTTGTCGACGGTCGCGGCGTGCTGCGCAGTAGGCGGGTGAGGAAAGGAACCGGAGCGGCCTGTTCCTGGCATACATCCACGATTGTCTCGACCTTGTCCCAGACCTGCGCTTCGCGGTTACAAATCGGTGGCGGAGGCGTTGGGGTACATGCAGTCAACGCGATGGCGGAAAGTGCAGATAATGACAGGAAAGTTTTCATTTCAGTATCCGATAATGACCAAAAGGGAAGGCAGAATGTCTTATGCTTGGCGCGTTACGCGGCGGCGGCGGGCAGCGATGCCACCAGCCCCGAATAGCGCGGTCGCCATCATCAGCCCGGTCGCCGGAAGCGGGACAGTGCTGATCACAACGCTTGTAAGCAAGTCCTGTGTGCCGTCGGCGCTTAGGATCATGTAGGATGATGATGGTGCTGCCCAGAAATCATCTTGGATATTATCAAGCCATTCTTGCGCGATGTCTTTGGCGTCATCAGAATTTTGCGACCCGCCTGCGACCTGAAAGAAACCGTCATCAATATCAAAAACGGATGCATTTTCGGTCGTGATCTCCCATGCAGCCATTTGGAACGCCGCAGCTGTTTCATGGCTTTGCACAAGGCTCATTGCGTTTTCGGCAAGCATGTTCAGATGTGTTGTGACCTCTACGCCGAACTTATTGAGGCGTTCGTAGGGGGCGGGAAGGGCGAAATTTTCAAGCGGCTCAAGGCAGAATGCCAGAAAGTCAGCCGCAGCCCCAAAAAGTTCTGCTTTGACGCGGTAGGCCCCAATGGCCGAGTTGGGGATTGTCGTGGTGCCGACGGTGTAGTCAGACATCACAAGCAGCGGGTTCGCATCATCTGCATCCAAGAACGGATTCACATCGCTTTGCGCTTGCAGATTGATAGTGGCCGCCGATGCAGTTGATGCCGCAGCGAGAGAAGCGGAAAGAATTACCGTGCCCAAAATATATCGCGTGTTCATGATGTGTTCCCAGTGTTTCATAATAGCCCACATCCGAAAAGCACGATTGCGTGACCAAAAGACAGGGGAAACCGACTGTGAATGGCCTCAATTTCGGGATGTCACGACTTCTATGCTGAACGTGTTGCAAGAATGTTCCACTGTTGTAGGCGTGGGTATGGGGCATCTGGCGTGATAGCCGCCTGACGCCGCCAATGGGCACGGGGAGACTCCCGTGAGTCGATTCTGACTGGGCGCAAAAAAAAGGGCACCCAAAGATGCCCTTTCTGATCGGTGACGTGGGTTAAAAACTCATTGTGCACCTTTAGTTCTTGGCTTTGTCGACCATTTTGCCTTCGGAAATCCAAGGCATCATCGCGCGCAGCTTTTCACCAACCTCTTCGATCTGGTGGGCATCATTGATGCGGCGCGTTGCTTTGAAGGATGGTTGACCAACGGCGTTTTCAAGCATGAAGTCACGCACGAATTTGCCAGTCTGAATGTCTGTCAGCTCGTCTTTCATGCGCTGCTTTGTTTCAGCGTAGGGCAGGATGCGTGGGCCAGACACGTATTCACCGTATTCAGCTGTATTCGAGATCGAATAATTCATGTTGGCGATACCGCCTTCATAAATCAGATCTACGATCAGCTTGGTCTCGTGCAGGCATTCGAAATAGGCCATCTCAGGCTCGTAGCCCGCTTCGACC
>CAYPVL010000084.1:0-13154 GCA_964414165.1 uncultured Cognatiyoonia sp. | reverse complement strand
CTGATCAGGCCCGCACGATCCGTATCCCGGTCCATATGATCGAAACCATCAACAAACTTGTGCGCACAGGCCGCCAGATGTTGCACGAAATTGGCCGCGAACCCACGCCCGAGGAATTGGCAGCCAAGCTGCAGATGCCTTTGGAAAAAGTGCGCAAGGTCATGAAAATCGCGAAAGAGCCGATTTCTTTGGAGACGCCCATTGGCGACGAAGAAGATTCACAGCTTGGCGATTTTATCGAAGACAAGAACGCAATCCTGCCGCTGGATTCCGCCATTCAGGAGAACCTGAAGGAAACCACAACCCGCGTTCTGGCCTCGCTCACGCCACGCGAAGAACGCGTCCTGCGCATGCGTTTCGGCATCGGCATGAACACCGACCATACGCTTGAAGAGGTTGGCCAGCAGTTTAGCGTGACCCGCGAACGTATCCGTCAGATCGAAGCCAAAGCACTGCGCAAGCTCAAGCACCCAAGCCGGTCGCGCAAGCTGCGGTCGTTCTTGGACCAGTAAGGCGCATGTCTTGGTTTGGAAAATTGTTTGGTGGCGGCAGCCAATCTGCCCCCACCGCTGAAACCTACAAGGACTTCCAAATTACGCCCGCCCCGATGAAAGAACCGGGCGGCTACCGTATCGCGGCGACAATTACCAAGACCATCGATGGCGTTGAAAAGACCCATAAACTGGTGCGCGCTGATACAATCACCAATCTGGAAGACGCGATGAAAGCCTCAACCGGCAAGGCCCAGCAGATGATTGATGAGCAGGGCGACCGGCTGTTTGGCTAGGCCCGTGCGGCACCTGTAACATTCGCTCACGCGGCCATCATGTGCATTTACGAACGCGTGAGAAGCGGTTTCACCCTATTGTTTGCGACCGCACAGAGGTGCACATCAGGGTCAGCAAAGGATGAAACCCATGACCAAACTATCCATAACCCTCGCCATCGCCTCTTTGACCCTCTCGCTTGCTCCGGCTGCAAATGCTTATGAGCAAGGACCCGAAGCTGCCCCCGAACTCGTGTCGCTTGCCACGCAAGTGAATGTGCTATTCAAGGCTGCCGAACAGGCACAAGACGGGCAATGCTCGGTTCATATCGAACCTGTGATGGCCACGCTTCTTGGCCTTGATAAGCCAGAACAAAGTTTTGCAGGCACGCCGCTTTCATTGGCTTGCTACGCCGAATAATTCCGCCCATCTTGGGGCCATGATACGCTTTCAAATCGCCACCTCTGGACCCGGGCTTTATGAATTTAGTGACCAAGTTGCGGCTTGGGCCACGGGATCGGGGATGTGTCACTTGTTTGTGCAACATACGTCCTGTTCGTTGCTCATTCAGGAAAACGCCGACCCCGAAGTGCAAACCGATCTGCAAAATTACTTTGCACGGCTTGTGCCGCCCACGACTGACCCAAGCATGGCTTATCTGACCCACACCTATGAGGGGCCCGATGATATGCCTGCCCATATCAAGGCCGCGATGCTGCCGGTTTCACTGGCGATTCCTGTGCTGGATGGGGCTTTGCAGCTTGGCACATGGCAGGGAATTTACCTATTTGAACACCGCGACCTTCCGCACCGTCGGAATGTGGTCGCGATGATGACTCCCGCCGCCCCTGTGTAGATGTGCAACAACATCATGGGGCGCAATTTCCGGGCTACCCAAACTGTAGCGGCGGTCCTATAGTGCCTGTGGATAAGTGGGAATGAATACCCACAGCACGGCAAAATGAGGTCAGAATATGCGTTGCCCCTTCTGCGGAAACGTCGATACCCAAGTTAAAGATTCCCGTCCCGCAGAGGACCATGTCGCTATTCGGCGCAGACGCTTCTGCCCGGCCTGCGGTGGGCGCTTTACGACATATGAACGCGTGCAGCTGCGCGATTTGGTGGTCATTAAATCAAATGGTCGGCGCGAAGATTTTGATCGCGATAAGCTTGAACGCTCGATCCGCATCAGCCTGCAAAAGCGCCCGGTCGAGCCGGATCGGATGGATCAAATGATTTCCGGCATCGTGCGTCGCCTTGAAAGCATGGGCGAAACCGATATCCCGTCGACCACGATTGGCGAGATTGTGATGGAAAGCTTGGCGCGGATTGACACGGTCGCTTACGTGCGTTTTGCCAGTGTTTACAAGAACTTCCAGGCGGCAGACGACTTTGATAAATTCGTCAGCGAACTGCGCCCAGATTCAAAACCAGACAGTTGAGCGATCCCCGCTACATGGCGCTTGCCCTATCTTTGGGGCGGCGCGGCATGGGGCGGGTCTGGCCGAACCCGGCTGTTGGCTGCGTGTTGGTGCGCGATGGTGTGATCATCGGGCGCGGGCGCACGGCGGATGGCGGCAGGCCTCATGCAGAAACCGAGGCGTTGGCCCAAGCCGGTGATGCCACTGGCGCGACGGCTTATGTCACGTTAGAGCCTTGCGCCCATCACGGCCAAACCCCGCCATGTGCCGCGGCTTTGATCGCTGCGAAAGTTGCCCGTGTCGTGATCGCGACCCGTGACCCGGACCCCCGCACCGCTGGCAAGGGTATCGCCATGTTGCAGGCGGCAGGAATTGCGGTGGATGTGGGATGTATGCAGGCCGAAGCGGATGAAGATCATGCAGGGTTTTTTCTGAAAGTCACAAAGAAACGCCCATATTTGACCTTGAAACTGGCCACCACTTTGGACGGGCGCATCGCCACCCACACGGGTCATTCCCAATGGATCACGGGCCCGCAGGCCCGCCGCGCTGTACACGCGATGCGCGCGCGTCATGATGCGGTGATGGTCGGGGCAGGGACTGTGCGCGCGGATGATCCAATGCTGAACGTGCGCGGCATGGGGGATGTGCCGCAGCCGGTGCGCGTAGTGCTGTCCAGTGATCTGGACCTGCCGGATGATTTGCAGATCGCGGCAACAGCGCATGTGCAGCCGGTCTGGTTATGTCACAAATCCCATGCCGACCCGCAACACTGGCAAAGCCGGGGCGCAAAGACATTCGCCAATGATCCGCGTGACCTAGCCGGGGTTATGGCCATGCTTTCTGATCAAGGGATCACCCGTGTATTCTGCGAAGGCGGGGGCAGCTTGGGCGCGTCACTTTTGAAAGCAGGCCTTGTTGATGAACTTATCGTCTTCACCGCAGGTTGCGCCATCGGGGCAGATGGCACCCCGTCACTGCAAGCACTTGGCGTGCATGAAATGTCTGCAGCACCCCGCTTTCAACTGGCCGAGGTCCGTCAGATCGGCCCCGATATACTGCACCGCTGGCGGTCCTAGCGGCGCCACAAATGCGCATAGCTTGCAAACATCCCCTGCAATTTCGCCAGTGACCGGTTCCAGCGTCCGGGCTTTGGCAGGTCATCTGCGGCAAGGCGGTCCACCACAACCTCAGCCGGGCAGGCCATCTGCGTCACAGGATCATAGTAACGCGGATAATCAATCAGTACTGCATGGGCCAATGCTGTTAGATCAGGCGTCGCCACACGCCGCGTCTGCGGCATAGCGCGGTCATCCGTCAGGCCCCAGCCCGCATAGAAGGGCGTACCCAAACAGGTGACTTTCTTACCGCGCAAAAGCGCTTCGAACCCGATAAGCGAGGTCATCGTCCAAACCTCATCCACCCCGTCCAAAGCTGAAATCGCATCAGTTTCAGTCAGCACGACATCGGCGATATCGGCGGCATGCGGCACATCACCATCGCGCAGGCCCGCCTCCACATCAGGGTGCGGTTTGTAGATGATCACAGCAGCAGGATTGGCCGCGCGCACAGCCCGCAAAAGTGCTGCATTGGTCTTGATCTCTTCGCAGCCTTTCAGAATTGAGGCATCATCTTCGACCTGTCCGGGCACAAGGATGCGCCGCCCTTGGGGCAGGTCAAGATCACGTACTTCGCCGACATTATACTTTGAAAGCCGGGCTTTTAGCAGGGATTTAACCAGTTTATCGGCCCGCAATCGCGCTGTGTCAGATAAGTTGATTGAGGCCTCAATCATGTGCTCAAGACGGCTTTCACGCGTGGGATCATAGTAAATCCCAAGATCATCCAGCACCAGTGACAGGGGCGGGATCAAAGAGGCACCAAGGCCGCGCGAGCGGATGAAACCATCTTCAAGCCGCACCGCTTGGCCGATATCCATCGCCTTGCTGGCCCAGATCATCATGCGCCGCCCATCCTGATGTGCTTCGCCAAACTTGACCTGCGTGTAGCGGCCAAAGAACGCCTGCAAATGGCCGCGCTTCCACAGACGCATCTCGGCGGCGACCCAGCCTTGATGATCCTCGCGCCATGCGCGCGCCTGCGCAGCAAGGGTCGCGATCACATCTTCAAGCGCGCAAAGGCGGTCGCGGTAGGGGTCGTACCATTTAGGATAGAGGATCATCGCCCCCGCAAAAAGCTGCGCGCGGGTAAGGTTGCGCTGGCGACGATCCAGCGGTTTGCGATCATCCGTGAGGCCCCAACCGATGTAGAACGGTTGGCCAAAGACAACGGGCTTATGACCCATCAAAATTGCCTCAAACCCCATCTGGGAACACACCGTATAGACGGCGATGGCCCCTTCAAACAGGACATAGGGCGAGATGGGGTCATCCATCAACGTCACGCGATCCGTGCAATCGCTGTCCTTGAAATAGCCTTCACGGTGGCCCGCGGCTGATTCAGGATGGGTCTTGATGATGATCTGCGCGCCGGGGTGTTCTTCTTGTGCGTAATACAGCATCTCTTTGAACGTATTGCTGTCGCACCCGGATGCCTGAATGCTGGCGTCGCCGCGCGTTTGGTCGATCACGACCACATAACCGGGGGCAGGGGCCTCGGTCGTGGGATCAAAAGCGTTGTATTTGGACAGATGCAGGCGCTGCAAATCAGCCATCGCACCCTTGGCGCGGTTCAAAAGGGCCGTGTCATCCAGCGGATCCTCCGACAGGATCACCTCAAGATCAGAGCGGGTGGCGGGATCGAAATGCACGCCTTTCGTGTCAATATGCAGGCCCAAGGGGGCATCACCATCGCGGCCCGTCAGGACAGATCGCAGAAATGCATCCTCGATGCGAACAATGGGGGTATCGGTCTTTTCGGCAACCTTCTCACCACGGGGCGCAGTGGGGGAATGGCCCCAGACGCCAACCGCGTCACCATCGCCGGGTTTGCCAAGGCAGATGTCATAGCCTGATAAGGTCAGAATGCGGCGGATACGTTTCTGGGTCAGA
This sequence comes from uncultured Cognatiyoonia sp., assembly GCA_964414165.1. Classification (GTDB taxonomy): domain Bacteria; phylum Pseudomonadota; class Alphaproteobacteria; order Rhodobacterales; family Rhodobacteraceae; genus Cognatiyoonia. The sequence continues at coordinate 7,955 of CAYPVL010000084.1, read as the reverse complement.
AAACCGCCGTTATAAACGTAAAGCCGCCGCAGAGTTTCCCCTGCGGCGGCAAATGTCGTGGACTGATCAGCCATTTACGGTGTCAGTGAGGACGCTGCGTTTGACAATGTGCCAACTGCGGTCAATGAACCGGTCGCTGCAGAAATCGTCTTCGAGAACTGGCTGAACGGTGCTTCGGTCACATAGACGGTGTCTCCATCGCGGATCGCAAAATCGCGGGCCATGAAGATGCCGTTTGGCTTTGTGAGGTCCAGAACATAGATCACGCGCTGTGTGCCTGTGATATCGTTGCGGCCCAAAAGCTGGCGGGCGATGGCTTCGGGTTCGTTGCGGAACACAAACACGCCGGTTGGATCAGCAAGGTTGGAAGACAGGCCGCCAACTTGTGCAATCGCTTCGACTGCGCTGATGGACCGGTTTTCAAACAACACGCGGCTCTGCGCACCAGTGGCACCAAGGGCTGTGAAAAACCGCTGCGCACGCTCGACAAAGATGCGATCTCCGCCGCGCAGGGCGATATCGTGGCCGGGGTGATCGTAAAGGTCTTCAAACCAGATCGAACCGGAATGGCCGCCACGTACAACAGTGACTTTCGCAATCTCAGGTTCAATCGCGATGCCGCCAGCTTGCGCCAGCATCGAGGCCAGTGTGCGTGTAGGGCGTTCAATCGGGTAAACACCCTGACCGCCGATACCGCCAACGATAGATACTGTTGACCCGTCACCGGCCAGACGGCGGACCTGAACCTGCGGATCAGGGGTCTGAGCGTCCAGTTTTTCAGTGATAATGCGGCGGATCGTTTCAGGTGTGTTGCCTGCGGCGCGGATACGACCAGCATAGGGCACAAAGATAAAGCCCGCGCCATCAACTTGTACTTCTTCAAGCACAGTTGCGTTCTGCCCGTTTGGAACGACAAGGCCGTCATCCACGTTTTCCCAGATCGGCAGCCCAAGCGTATCACCGGGGTTGATCGTGTCCGAGCCGTTGATAGAGGCGTTACGGAAGCCTGCAGCAAAGCCAAGGGCCGGGGTGACGGATGCAATCCGGTTCACACGGTCATCGACGGTTAGAACGAACGCGTCGCCCTGCTCCATCACAGAGCCTGCAAAGATTTGGGATTTGTTTGGTCCTGCGTTGGGTAATCCACAGCTGGCAAGAATGCCAAGGGACACTACTAGGGCCGCGCCTTTTGCAAAGCGCAATGTCAAGATTTTCACTGCTCGGTCTCCTCGACCTGTTATTGTTCTGCCTCGGGTTTTCTTTTTAACCTACGGGAATCGCGGGGACATTGCGAGTGCTGCATGAATTGGGCCGCATTTTGACGACAATAAGTGTTGCGTGTTTGCAAGGGGGGCTATGGGTTGTGTGTCGTGTTTGCGGGGACCGCAAGGGGCTGTGGGCTGCCGCTTGCAGCCTAGTTCACAACCTTCAAAGGCTGCCGTGGCGGCACCTTGCCCGAAGCCAGCGCATCATAGGGATCTTCATCGGCGAGCATCATATCGACGACTTGCCGCATCAACTGCCGCCGTCCGCGTGCTGCATAAAACCCGCCGGGCACTTGGGATGTTTCCAGCAAAAAGCGCCGATAGTCTTTATAGGCCCGGCTGTTGGGCCGCGTGGGGTTTGCGAAGAATTCAGTGACGGGTTGTTCTGAGACAAATTCGGGCTTGGCATAAACGGCCTTGCCGAAAATCTTCAACGGAATGCTGCGCCAAAGCACCTGATGCCCTGCGGTGGAATTAACGGTCACAGCCGTGCGCGTATGATCCAGCAGGCGCGCAAGCTTGCCACCACGGACGTAATGCACGCGGCCTTCCACCCCGTGCTTCTTGGCCAATTCACGAATGATCCGACGCAGCGGGCTGCGTCCGTTTTCCAAAGGGTGTGCTTTGAAAACAAGGTGATGGTGGCGCGGCGTGCCTAGGGCAAAGCCTTCCATCACGACCTCAAGGAATTCGGCCATCCGCGTAAAGGGTGAATGCATCTGAAAGCTGCTGTCATGTTCCAGTTGCATCAACACAAGATGGTAAGGAAAGCCACCGCGTCTGATCCGCCACTGCGCGAACATCCGATCCAGTGCGATGATCGGCATCAGGAACAGGCGCTTGGTGTAAAGCCAAGCCTCTTGCGTTACAGGCAATTCGCGGTGACGGGCAAAATTGCGATACTCACCGTTTCGGAACATGACGAACCAATGATAAAGCGCGCCGTAAAAGACGTGATGGCGCATATCGCCCCAATGGGCGGGCGGGGTCGGCACCTCAAGGTCAGACAGCGCAAGGGCCTTTTGCATGTCCTCAATGGAAAGATCCATCAGACGGGAATTGCCGTTTGTGCCGTCGCGTTCATAGGTGACCCAGAAGGGGCGCATGTAACCTTCTTCAAAAACATGCACGCGCACGCTGCGCGCCTTGGCGATGGTCACCGCCTCGGCATGAATGGGGCGGGTGTCGCCGTAAAGGACGATATCGGTGATACCCTCAGCCGTAATGATGCTTTCAAAAGTTTCAGGCCATGCGTCGGGCTTGCCGCGATAGGGGATATAACCCGGCCCCCCAAACCAGAACGCGCGGTCACCTGCGTTAAAGCCCACACGCGACACAGCACAGCCCGCAGCGCGCAGCATCTTGGCAAGCCTGTGCAGAAAAGGGCCATGGGGCCCTTGCAGGAACAGAAAGTGACGGGTGGCAGGATCGGTCACGTGACGGGATACTCTTTGTTACAAGGGGTCGTTAACCATCCCCTCGGGCAAAATTATGGCAAGCGGGGCTGCTTGGCCAGTGCTGTGACTTGTCTGCACTGGGCTGGGCGGCTACGTCAGGGGTAACACAGATAAGGATAACGTCATGTTTACAGGGATCATCACCGATGTGGGCCGCGTGCTTGAATTGGATCAGCAAGGCGATCTGCGCGCACGCATCGGCACGGGCTATGACGTGGACGGGATTGATCTTGGGGCCTCGGTTGCGTGCAACGGGGTGTGCCTGACGGTCATCGCGCTGGGGCGCGCACCGCAGAACTGGTTTGATGTGCAGATATCAGCTGAAACGGTCGGGGCGACGAATGTGGGCCGCTGGGCGGTTGGAACACCTTTGAACCTAGAACGCGCGCTCAAAGTCGGGGACGAACTTGGCGGGCATATCGTGTCTGGGCATGTGGACGGGGTCGCCGAAGTTGTGGCAATGCGCGATGAAGGGGACAGCACACGGGTGACATTCCGCACGCCCGAAGCGCTCGCGCGGTTCATCGCACCCAAAGGGTCTGTTGCACTGGACGGAACGTCTTTGACGGTGAATGAAGTGGATGGCGTGGATTTCGGCGTGAACTTTATCCCCCACACCAAGGCGGAAACGACATGGGGGCAGACAAAAGTTGGCGACCTGATCAACCTCGAAATCGACACGATGGCCCGCTACGTCGCACGGCTGCGGGACTATGACTGACCGGGGATAATTCAAAACCAACGACAGATGGCGTAGCGTTTCTTTGGGCTGGTCTTTTCATCAACCGGGGGCTGGGGTATTGGCGGAAGGCGCGGCCCTGAAGGATCAGTGATGACGAATACTTACGAAAAGCCCGGCCCGGTCGAGGCGGATTGGTCTGATGCGATCTCCCCGATCGAAGAGATCATCGAAGATGCCCGCAATGGTCGCATGTTCGTGCTTGTCGATCACGAGGATCGCGAGAATGAAGGCGATCTGGTGATCCCGGCACAGATGGCGACACCCGATGCGATCAACTTTATGGCCAAGCATGGGCGCGGCTTGATTTGTTTGACGCTGCCATCGGAACGGATTGATGCTTTGGGGCTGCCGCTGATGGCCACGAACAATTCATCCCGCCACGAAACCGCCTTTACGATTTCGATTGAAGCGCGCGAAGGCGTGACCACCGGGATTTCCGCCCACGACCGGGCGCGGACGGTGGCCGTGGCGATTGATGCCTCCAAAGGGGCGGCTGATATTGCGACACCGGGGCATGTGTTTCCCTTGCGCGCGCGCGATGGCGGGGTTCTGGTGCGGGCTGGGCATACCGAAGCGGCGACAGATATTTCGCGGCTCGCGGGGCTGAACCCATCGGGTGTGATCTGTGAGATCATGAAAGAAGACGGGGAAATGGCGCGTCTGCCGGACCTTGTGGCCTTTGCGCAGTTGCACGGGCTGAAAATCGGAACGATTTCAGATCTGATCGCCTATCGCCGTCGGCACGATAACCTTGTGCGGGTCAAATCGACCGAGATGATTACGTCAGAATTCGGCGGCGAATGGGAATTGCGCATCTTCTCGGATGAAACCCAAGGGGCTGAACATATCGCCCTGATCAAAGGCGACATCGATGATGGGCACCCCGTCCTTGTGCGTATGCACGCGATGGACCCGATGCTGGATGTGGTTGGTGTTGGCCCGAAGGGGCGGCGCAATGAATTCGGGGATGCGATGAAGCTGATCGCCGCCGAAGGGCGCGGGGCGCTGGTTCTGCTACGCGATGTGCACATGGAGCTGGATGCAACCGAGGATGTGTCTCCGCGCACGCTGCGCCAATATGGGCTGGGGGCGCAGATTTTGTCCGGGCTTGGGCTGCATCAGATCATTCTGCTGACCAATTCGCCCAAACCCAAAGTCGTCGGCCTTGATGCCTATGGGCTTGAAATTATCGATACACGCAAAATCTCGGAGATTGGCTAATGGCGGGCGCATCACATTATATCATGCCACGGGCAGAATTTGACAAAGCACCCAAACTGCTGATCGTTGTGTCGCCTTACTACAAAGATATCGCGGACAACCTGATTGCGGGGGCGGCAGCGGAAATCGAAGCCTCGGGCGCAACTTACGAGGTGGCCGAGGTGCCGGGTGCCCTTGAAATCCCGACCGCTATTGGGATCGCCGAGCGGATGAGCAACTTTGACGGCTATGTCGCATTGGGTTGCGTCGTGCGCGGTGAGACGACCCATTATGAAACGGTCTGCAATGACAGCAGCCGGGCGCTCCAACTGCTTGGTTTGCAAGGGCTTTGTATTGGCAATGGCATCCTGACGGTTGAAAATCGCACGCAGGCAGAGGTGCGCGCGGACCCGGCTGATCAGAATAAAGGGGGCGGGGCGGCGGCTGCGGCCTTGCATCTGATCGCACTTGCGCGCAAGTGGGGCCAAAAGGACAAGGGCGTGGGCTTCACGTCCCAGATTTTGGCCAAAGGCGGCGATACTATATGACGATTTCGGGCAACCAACGGCGCAAGATGAAATCAGCGGCCCGGCTTTATGCCGTGCAGGCGCTGTTTCAGATGGAGGCGATTGGCCAGACGGTTGATGCTGTGATCCGCGAATTCGAAGACCACCGTTTTGGCGAGGTCTTTGACAGCGTCGAGATGCAAGAAGGCGACCTGGACACGTTCCGCGCGTTGATGGAACGGGCTGTGAATGAACAGGCCAAGATTGACCAAGTGACGGATCGGGCCTTGGTGGCGAAATGGCCCTTGGGCCGGATTGATCCCACCTTGCGCGGGTTGTTCCGGGCTGCGGGCGCCGAAATGTTGAACGGCAGCACCCCACCGCGCGTGATTATCACCGAATTTGTCGACGTGGCGGGTGCGTTCTTTCCCGAAGGAAAAGAACCGCGCTTTGTGAATGCGGTGCTGGATCATATGGCCCACGAAGTGATGCCCGAAGCATTCTAGCACCGATTTGCCGCGACAATGCGCAGCAACGGTCATCACGTGGACAGGCATCCTTCGCTTGTGACGGGCAGGGATAGGAATGCAGTGCCTTGGGTGTCAAAGGCCGCAGTCTTGGACGTGGACGCATAGGCCACACTGACCCTCGCGCCGGCCATTTCAGACCCGTTTACAGTGATCTGGCGGTTGGATGTGGTGTCATCCAGATCGGCCGTCAGGCGAATGGTTTCGCCATTGGCAAAGCTTGGCACAAAAAGATGAAGTACCTGACCACCATCGGCCACAGGGCTGATCGCAACGTCGCCCGCGACGGTTTCAACCGGCTGGAAAACCTCAACCCCGGCCCCTGCAGCGGTGACGTCAAAGATCAAACCCGCCGGGGTTTCGCGCAGATCAAGAACGATGGTCGCATCTGTCAGGGGGCAGCCATCATTGTGGAATGTGATGGAATCCTTTGGGGCACCGTCAGCGAACTGGACGGTAAGACCATTGGCGGCTGCGCTTGACGCGCAAGCAATCAAAACAATTGTAAGGATGGGACGCATGGGGAACCTTTCCGGGCAATGTATCGAAAAGGTAGCTTGGCTTGCGTTATTGAACAGATGTGCGGTGAAAAAAGGTCGCTTGCCGCATCAAAGGGAAGAAGGTGGCGGGAACCGCAGCAACCGTCGAAGACTTATTCCCGAGGACCTGTATATACAGGTGGGCGCCAGGTAACGAGGCCAGGACCAAGACAGAGCCAGCTCCCTCGGATTTGCTTAAGGCCACTGGAATGTAGTCGACATGATGACAAGAAGAGCAGAAGCCCGCCACCATCCCAGATAGGGGGGCGAGGGGCTTAGGGCAAGGCTTAGCTGCCGGTTTTCAAAAGCCAGCCATCTGGGCCGACAATGTCTTCGGGCAGATATCGCACAATCGCGCGCTCGGCGACGGCAAGGGTGATCAGGGTCAGGCAGACATCCAGAAACGAGATGTTTTCGATCAAGAACATGAGGGGCAGCTCCGTGTTACAAGTTGGGTATGGGATGACGGGGAACCGCGGCAGAAAAGGGGCGGTGGTTGTCAGAGTTTAAGGCATTCCGCTAGGTAACCTGTCTTATTTGAACCATATTGCTGGCGCGGGCGCTGGGTGCCGGGGGTGTTGCATGTGACTTGATCTTTGTTCACCTATTGTTCATGGTGTTGCCTATGCCTGATGATGCGCATATCCAACCGCTTATGCCCGGCCAGCTTTTGGCCCGTGGCGTATCGCGCCATTTGCGCAGTCATGATTTTGTCAGTGTCGAAGAGCTGGTCCCCACGCCCGGGCTGCGGGTTGATGTCATGGGGCTTGGGCCGAAGGGTGAAATCTGGATTGTAGAGTGTAAATCGTCACGTGCGGATTTTCAGTCAGATCACAAATGGGAAGGCTATCTGGAATGGTGTGACCGGTTCTTTTGGGCGGTGGACATGGATTTTCCAACCGAACTTTTGCCAGATGGCACCGGACTGATCATCGCGGATGCCTATGATGCAGAGATCATTCGGATGGGGCCTGAAACCAAACTTGCGCCCGCGCGCCGCAAATTGATGATCCAGAAATTTGCGCGACACGCTGCCGTGCGGGCGCAAGCCGCGCGCGATCCGGGGATGATTGTCAGTTTCTAGATCAGCGCCATCCTTTCGGCCCGTTCGGGATCAGGGAAGGGGCGGTAAAGGGCCACGTCAAAAACGCTGACCATCTGATGGACCGTTGTATAAAGCCGTTCGACATCTTCATTATCTGAGGCGGTAAAGCGAAAGGCGTGATCAAGCTGGGTCATGTCTTCGACTTCAATCTCAAGCAGAAAATCCCGCGCGATAGGGGCCCCAAAGCCAAGTTTGCGCCGGCACAACCGCCAGGATTGAATAACCCCATGAGATTTGAGGTGGTTCATCCACGCCTCAAGCGCGATCGAAAAAGACAACGCCTTTGCGCTGTCCTGAAGATCAATGGAACAGTGGTATAGGTTCATAGCAGCCCCTGCATCGTTTGGCAGGGGCACTAAAGCACGCGAATACTACGAAAGAATGAACAGCGGGCTTAGCGGCGCTTTTTACCGACCGCTTTTGCGGCGATCGCTGCGGCGCGGATTTCTTCGGCGATGTCTACGGCCTCTTCCGGGTCAAAATCCATTGGAATTTCGACACCTTGCGATTCGATGAAGATTCGCACGAACCCTGCATCGGTCGGCCCGATCTGCATATTCGCTTCGATATCGCGTTCGTCGTTAATGCCCATAGAGGTGCCCTTTGTCGTTATT
>CAYPVL010000083.1:8778-13270 GCA_964414165.1 uncultured Cognatiyoonia sp. | reverse complement strand
CGTCACAGGTGGTGGCCCCGGCGTGATGGAGGCGGGGAACCGCGGCGCGCTTGAAGCCGGGGGGCGTTCCATCGGGTTGAATATCGTGTTGCCGCACGAACAGGCCCCGAATGAATACGTCACGCCAGAGCTGTGCTATAACTTTCACTATTTCGCGATCCGCAAGATGCACTTCCTGATGCGGGCTGCTGCGATCACCGTCTTTCCGGGCGGCTTTGGCACTTTGGATGAAACCTTCGAGGCGCTGACCCTGATCCAAACCGGACGGATGGAACGGGTGCCGTTCCTTTTGTTCGGGCGGGCGTTCTGGGAAAAGATCATCAACTGGGATGCGCTGGCCGATGCAGGCACCATCTCAGCCGATGATCTCGATCTTTTCCGCTTTGTCGAAACCGCAGAAGAGGCGGTGGCCGCATTGGATAACTGGGAAGGCAAAGGCGAAAAACGCGGGGTGATTCCGGGGCGATGAGACATCCAATCGTCATGGTGATGGGGGTTGCCGGTTCAGGCAAAACAACCATCGGCAAAGCCTTGGCAAAGGCGTTGGATGCGCGCTTTCTGGATGGCTATGACTACCATACCAAAGCAACCATCGCGCATATTATGGCGGGCAGAGTGTTAACTGATGCGATGCGCTGGCCTTGGCTTGATGCGGTCGGGGATGCGGTCAAAACTGCATCCGCAGACACCCCGGTGGTTTTTGCCTGCTCAGGTCTGAACCGCATTCACCGCGATTATTTGCGCGCCGGGCTGCGCTATCGGCTGGTCTACCCCGAGGCGACGCTTGCCGAGGTGCAAAGACGTTTTAAGCAAATGGGCAAGCGATCCATTTCAGGGCGGTTCCTGCGCGCACAATTCGAACTTCTCACACCGCCCATCAAAGACGAAGCGCCGATCATCGTCGATTTCAAAGACCCGGTTGAGACGATAATCGCCGAAATCACGCTTCAGTTGCAGCAAAACTAACGGACCAGATGTCGCCTAAGGCGCAAGGCCAGCTTCTGCTGCGATTTGCTTCTTTGATTTCCGTTCCCGCTCGGTCGCGGATTTGAGCTGGCCGCAGGCGGCCATAATATCCTCACCACGGGGCCTGCGCACAGGGCTGGAATAGCCGCCGTTATGGATGATATCGGCAAAGGCGCGGATGCGGTTGTTGGATGACCGCTTGTAGGGGGCACCGGGCCATTCGTTGAACGGGATCAGGTTGATCTTGGCCGGAATACCCTTGATCAGTTTCAGCAGGCGATGGGCGTCCGCGTCGCTGTCATTCACGCCATCCAACATCACATATTCAAAGGTGATCCGCTCGGAATTGCTGACCTTGGGATACTCGCGCAAAGCATCGAGAAGAGCGTCAATATTCCAACGCTTGTTAATCGGCACCAACACATCACGCACGTCATCAGTCGTGGCATGGAAGGACACGGCTAACTGACACCCAATCTCTTCCGCAGTGCGGGCAATCTCAGGGACAACACCCGACGTGGACAAGGTAATCCGCCGCCGCGACAGGGATATCCCTTCAGGGTCCAAAGCGATATTCATCGCATCGCGCACGTTCTCAAAGTTATAAAGCGGCTCGCCCATGCCCATCAGCACGATGTTCGAAAGCAATCGCGTCTCAACATTGCGCGCACCCTGTTCTGGCCATTCCCCAAGGTCATCACGGGCGACAAGGACCTGTCCGATAATCTCAGCTGGGGTCAGATTGCGCACCAGTTTTTGGGTGCCAGTATGACAGAAGGTGCAGGTCAGGGTGCAGCCAACTTGGGAGGAAATGCACAAAGTGCCCCGGTCGGTTTCGGGGATATAAACCACCTCAACCTCATGGCCACCTGCGATGCGCACAAGGTACTTGCGGGTGCCGTCATCGCTGATTTGACGGGTGATCACTTCGGGGATGGCCAGATCAAAGGTCTCGGCCAAAAGGGCACGATAGTCCTTGGACAAGTTCGTCATGGCCGAAAAATCGCGCGCACCCCAATGATAAATCCACTGCCAGATCTGCCCGACCCGCATCTTTGCCTGCTTTTCTGGCGTACCAGCTTCAATCAAAGCATCCCGCATCTGCGGACGGGTCATGCCGATCAGGTTCGGACGGCCCGGCAGTTCTTTGCGCGGGATCGTGAGCATATCAGGGGTCACAGGGGTCTTGGCATCCATGGGGTGGGACCTTTCAACAGGAATTGCGCCCCATATAAGCCAAAAGGCGTGGTTTCCAACCGAAAACCACGCCCCTGTTTCTTTTGAACGCAAATATGCCCGTGCGGCAGGCACAATCCATTTTTCGCAGAAAAATGATCTACCCCGCGCAGCGCTTTTCGGCTTCTTCTACCGCAGCGCTAAAACCAAGCAGTGAAAAATTGTCCGTCGTGACATTGCCACGGCCAGAGCGGCCAACCAGCACAGCATTCGCACCGCGCTTCATCGCGGCCACAATGCGGGCGTCATCCTCAGGGGTCGCAGGCCACGCCCATTCACCTTCTGTGAACAACTGGAAGGTCGTCCCGCTGATATCCATCGACACCGTCGATCCACCGGCAAACGGATAACCACCCGTAAAGGCGACCTGACCCTGCACAGACGCGCCGGGGCGATAGAAGACGAACAGCAAAATTTCACCACGGCGCCCTTGGGTCGCGTTGCCGTTGCTATCCTTAAGGGACGATTCCTTTGGCTTGGACACACCCCAGCATTCCTGTGGGCTGTCTTCGACAAACACACTCCAATCGGTGTTCGCAGCCACACGGTTATCGCTTGTGGCCTCTTGCGCCAGCACGGGTGTAGCCAGTGCCAAGGCGGCGACAAAGCCTAAGGTACGCGACATCATTTTCATCATAATTACAGCCTCCAAGCTGCCCTTGCCTCTGGTGGGTCTGACCAACGGTGCATCTGTTGTGCACCTTTTCGACTGGCAGGACCTGTTTCAACTCGATAGCCATAGACCTAGCAAAAAACTGCCAAGCGGGGAAACCCCTGAAATCGCCCTGTATCTTGTGGGCGGCTTGGCAATCAGGGGGTTATCTATGTCTGGGGCTGTTGATCTTGTCGAAGTCTGGCGCGGCGACTTGCTTGAGTCGGTGCATCAGGGCCATGCCGTCATCTGCGATGATGCGGGCGAAATCGTGCAGGCCTGGGGTGATCCGGCCAAGGTCATCTATCCGCGCTCGTCGGCCAAAATGATCCAAGCCTTGCCGCTGATCGAAAGCGGGGCTGCCGACGCATTCGGCCTCAAGCAGTCTCAACTCGCCCTCGCCTGCGCCTCGCACCAAGGGGCCGTAATCCACACCGATCCGGTAGGCGCATGGCTCAAAGACCTCGACCTTGGCGATAATGATTTCCGCTGCGGCCCTCAGGAACCGCGCGACCCTGCTGACCGGAACGCGCTGATCCGCGCAGGCGAAACCCCTTGCCGTATACACAACAACTGCTCAGGCAAACACGCAGGCTTTCTGACGCTGTCCAAACACCTGAACGGCGGCCCCGAATACGTCGACATTATCCACCCCGTCCAAACCGCCTGCAAAGCCGCGTTTGAGGAAACGACCGGGGAATCCAGCCCCATGTTCGGCATCGACGGCTGCTCTGCACCCAATCATGCGAGCACGCTGCACGGTCTGGCCCGCGCGATGGCCTTCTTTGCAAGCGCTCAAACCCGCAACGACACGCGATCCAAAGCCGCTGCCAGTCTTGTGCAGGCCATGGTCACATACCCCGAACTTGTCGCGGGCGAGGGGCGGGCCTGCACCGAACTCATGCGCGCGATGGATGGCAAAGTCGCGATCAAAACCGGGGCCGAAGGGGTCTTTATCGGCATCCTGCCCGAACAAAAGCTGGGTATCGCCCTCAAAATCAGTGACGGCGCGACCCGGGCCAGCGAATGCGTCATGGCCGCCCTTTTGGTCAAATGCGGCGTACTGGACGCGAAACACCCCGCCGCCATCGCGCGCATGACCCCGCCCATCACCAATTTCGCCGGGCTGACCACCGGCCACATCCGCCCCAGCGCCACACTCACTTAAGGAAACCCCATGCCCTTCACCCTTGCCACATGGAACATCAACTCGGTCCGCCTGCGCGAAGATATCGTCGCGCAGCTGATGCGGGATGAAGCACCGGACGTGCTTTGCCTGCAGGAATGTAAAAGCCCGGTCGACAAAATCCCGATGGAGCAGTTTCAGGCCCTTGGCTACACGGACATGGTTGCGCGCGGGCAAAAGGGGTACAATGGCGTTGCGATCTTCTCAAAGATCCCGATGGAAGAAGCGGGTGCCGCAGACTACGCCGCCCTTGGCCACGCCCGCCATATCGCGGGGCGGCTATCCAATGGGGTGACGATCCACAACTTCTACGTGCCCGCAGGTGGCGACGTGGCTGACCGTGAAGTAAACGAGAAATTCGGCCAGAAACTCGACTACCTCACTGACATGCGGGACGCCTTCCACAAGGACACGCCCGAAAAAGCGATCCTTGTCGGTGATCTGAACATCGC
>CAYPVL010000083.1:0-8768 GCA_964414165.1 uncultured Cognatiyoonia sp. | reverse complement strand
GTCCTGTACCCCGGCGCGATGGACGCGGTCGAGGCGCTCAAGGTGGCGGGCTACCGCGTGGCGATTTGCACCAACAAGCCCGAGGGGCTGGCGGAGACGCTGTTGCAGCGCCTGGGCGTGCGCGATGCGTTTCACGCAAATGCGCCGCAAAAGTCGATCCTTGTGGGGGATTTGAACATCGCCCCGCGCGAGGATGATGTTTGGGACCACAAGAAACTGCTGAAAGTCGTCAGCCACACGCCTGTCGAGGTCGAAGCCTTGGCCGAAGTACAGGATGCAGGCAAATGGGTGGATGTGACCCGCGCCGATATCCCCGACGGCAAGCTTTACAGCTGGTGGTCATATCGCGCCAAGGATTGGGGCGCGGCCGATAAAGGGCGCCGTTTGGATCACGTCTGGGCAACGCCGGATATTTCCGGGGCGGCCCATAGCAGCCGGGTGCTGCGCGCCGCGCGCGGATGGGACAAACCGTCCGATCACGCGCCGGTGTTTGCGACGTTTGATATTTAGGGATGCCTCCGGCGGGCATATTTTTATTCAAAAGAAGCAAGTTGAGACACCCCCCTTGGCCTTTGCCGCGCAAGCGCACATATAAGGGCCAACACCAGATACGGAGACGACCATGATCGAACTTGGCGGCACCCCAGCGACCCCGGCAGCGGGCGACAACATCATCGACGGCAGCGACGCGACCTTCATGCAGGACGTGATCGAGGCGTCCAAGGACGTCCCAGTCATCGTCGATTTCTGGGCGCCGTGGTGTGGGCCATGTAAAACCCTTGGCCCCGCGATCGAGGCCGCGGTGACCGCCGCCGAAGGCCGGGTGAAACTGGTCAAGATCGACGTCGATCAAAACCCCGCCTATGCCGGGCAGCTTCAGGTGCAATCCATTCCCACAGTCTATGCATTTTTCAACGGGCAACCCGTGGACGGGTTCCAAGGTGCTTTGCCACCTTCCGAGATTAACGCCTTCGTCGATAAGGTTGCAGCCCTTGGCCCAGAGCCGGACAATGGCCTGCAAGACGCCGTCGATGCCGCACAGGCGATGCTTGATGAAGGGGCCGCCGCTGATGCCGCCGAAACCTTTGCGGCAATCCTGCAGGAAGATCCGAACCATGCAGAGGCCTACGCGGGCCTTGTGCAATCCTACCTTGCCCTTGATGACGTCGATCAGGCCGAGGCGGTTCTGAACGGTGCCCCTGCTGAAATCTCAACGCATCCGGCGCTTGAGGCAGTGCACGCCAAAATCGCACTGGCGCGTGAAGCCCAGAACGCAGGGCCTTTGGGCGATCTGGAAGCAGCTGTCGCTGCGGATGAGGCCAACCATCAGGCGCGTTACGATCTGGCCATCGCACAGCACGGCGCGGGCCAGACCGAGGCCGCGATCAACAGCCTGCTTGACCTTTTCCGCCGTGATCGGGAATGGAATGACGGGGCTGCGAAAACCCAGCTTTTCAAGATATTCGACGCGCTCGATGCCAAAGACCCACTTGTGCTCAATGGTCGCAGAAAATTGTCGTCCCTCATATTTGCCTGAAGCCAGCACCGCGCTACCTCACTGTCATGATCCAAGCCAGTGACCTGCCCGACACGATCCCGATCTTCCCGCTGCCGGGGGCATTGCTTTTGCCACGCTCCCGCCTGCCGCTGCATCTGTTTGAGCCGCGGTATCTGGCGATGTGCGAAGATATGATGAAAACCCCCACGCGTCTGGTGGGCATGGTCCAGCCATATGACACGCCCGGTAAAGACGGGCGGCTGCATTCTATCGGATGTGCGGGCAAGATGACTGCTTTTTCCGAGACTGAAGACGGGCGCTATATGATCACTCTGTCTGGCATTTCCCGGTTCCGCCTCGTGGAAGAGGTGGAAGGCTTCACCCCCTACCGCCGCTGCAAGGTCAACTGGGAAGGCTTCGGGCGCGATCTGGGACCGGTTGAAAAAGACCCGGACTTCAAGCGCGAAGAATTCATGGAATCTCTGGGGCGCTTCTTTGATGACCAAGGCCTGCGCACCGATTGGGAGTCATTGGGCGAAGCCGAGGATGAGTTGCTGATCAACTCGCTCTCCATGCTTTGCCCGTTTGAACCCGAAGATAAACAGGCGTTGCTTGAGGCCCCGTCGCTGACCACCCGCCGCGAAACCCTTGTCACGCTGATTGAATATGCCCTACGAGGGGGCAGCAACGAAGAGATGATGCAATGAGCGATATGACGTTCGATCCCAAAATGCTTGAAGCATTAGTCTGCCCGCAAACGCATGTGACCCTTAGATATGATGCTGAGAAGCAGGAACTTGTGTCCAAGCGGGCAAGGCTGGCCTTCCCGATCCGCGACGGGATTCCGGTGATGCTGATCGATGAGGCACGCAAGCTGGATTAGGCTTGTCCCGTACTTGATCCGGGATCTCGGGCGCTACCCCCGCATCAACTTGGGCAATTCCCCATTCAACCCAGCCGCTTCCCGAATAAACCCCCGACGCACGCCGGGCATCGCGTTTACGACGCCCATGCCAATATCCCGCGCCGCACGCACAAGCGGATTATCGTTCGAGAACAGGCGGTTGAACGTATCCGTGGCCATCGCCAGCTTGGTCGTGTCAAAGCGTCGCCACGCCTCATACCGCTTAAGCACCAGCAGGTTGCCAATATCCTCACCGCGCATCCGCGCATCAGACAACACCTCGGCCAAAGCCGCCACATCGCGCAGCCCGGCGTTCAATCCTTGCCCTGCAATCGGATGAACCCCGTGCGCCGCATCACCAACCAAGGCAACACGTTCGGCGACGAAGCTGTTCGCAAGGGTTAGGCCCAAAGGATAGGTGAACCGCGCACCCGTCAGGCTGATCTCGCCCAAGAAGCTGCCAAAGGCGGGGCGCAGTTCATCCAAGAACCCAGAATCATCCATCGCCATAAGCGCCTCGGCCCGCGCGTCCGTCTCGCTCCAGACAATCGAAGACCGATCCGCGGTGAGCGGCAGAATGGCCAGCGGCCCATTCGGCATAAAGAACTGATGCGCAATCCCGCCGTGCGGGCGTTCGTGCTTCACCGCACAGACCACAGCCGTCTGCCCATAGCCCCAACCGGTGCGCGTGATCCCGGCGCGCTCTGCCGTGCCGCTCTTGCGCCCGTCACAACCAACAATCAACGCGCCGTGCAATGTCTTCCCACTGGCAAGCGTCACGCTCCCCGCATTATCCTGCGCCACAACCGTGTCGCCCGCGATATGCGTAATCCGGTTGTCTTGGTCTATCGCATCCAAGAACGCGCGCCGCAGGTGCCGATCTTCGACCATAAAGCCCATCGGGCCTTCTTCAATCTCGGCATGATCAAAATGCATCATCCAAGGCGATGGGCCTTCGCCCGCACGCCCATCGGTCACCTTGATCTCAAGCATCGGCTGGGCATCCGCGTTGACCGCATCCCAAACGCCAATCGCGCGCAGCAAGCGCTGTGACCCAAGCGACAAAGCATAGGACCGCCCGTCAAAATCGCGCTTCTTGCGCCGATCCACCGGCAAACTGTCGATGATCACAACACGTAGCCCTTCGCGGGCGGCGGCAAGGGCAAGGGCGGGGCCGTTCAGGCCGCCGCCGACGATGATGATATCCGTATCCATACCCTGCAATATGCGCCCCCGCTTGGGATTGTCCATGCGCGGTTGCGTCGCTACCAATGTGCAAGCAACGGGAGGTTTCGCAATGGATGCATGGCGCTGGATGACGGCCACGGAGCTTGGGGCAGGGATCGCCGCGGGCGAGATTGACCCTGTCGCGCTGACCGAAACCTATCTGAGTGCTATCGACACCCACCCTATGCGGGACCGCATCTATGCGCGGGTCACGCCCGACAGGGCACGCGCCGAGGCGCAGGCGGCCAGCATCCGCGCCCGCGAAGACCGCAGGCTGAGCGCGTTGGACGGCGTGCCGGTCTCATGGAAAGACCTGTTTGATACCGCCGGAATTATCACCGAAGCAGGCACCAAACTGATGGAGGGGCGCACGCCCGACACCGATGCCTTGGTGCTGCAGCGGGCCACGGCGGCGGGGCTGGTCTGCCTTGGCAAAACGCATATGTCCGAAATCGCCTTTTCTGGCCTTGGGCTGAATCCGGTGATGGAAACCCCGCCTTGTATTAACGATGAAAACGCCGTGCCGGGCGGGTCATCCTCTGGCGCTGCCGCCTCGGTCGCCTTTGGCCTTGCAGCAGCGGGCATCGGGTCAGACACCGGCGGGTCGGTGCGCATTCCATCCGCTTGGAACGACCTTACGGGCCTGAAAACAACGCACGAGCGGCTGCCGCTCGACGGGGTTGTCCCGCTTTGCCTGACCTTTGACACCATCGGCCCGCTTTGCCGGTCCATCGCCGATTGCGCCGCATTCCTCGCGATCTTGGATGACGGCAAACCGCTTGATCTTGCGGGGGCACAGGTCAAAGACCTTCGCTTTGCGATCCTCGAAAGCGTTGTAATGGACGATCTGCGGGATGCCCCAAAAACAGGGTTTGAAGCTGCCATCACCAAGCTCAAGGCCGCTGGAGCGCAGATTTCCCGCATCAAAGTTCCCGATCTCTATGAAGCCTTCAACCGGGCAGGGGGGCTTTACGCTGCCGATAGTTACGGCTGGTGGCGCGATCTGGTCGAGGCCAATCCCGAAAAGATGTTCCCCCAAATCCTTGAACGGGTGCGGGGCGGGGCATCGGTCATGGGGGCGGACTATGTGGCCGACTGGAATCGGTTGCGCGAAATTCGCAAGACCTATGCGCAGATCACCGGGACCTATGACGGGGTCTTGATGCCCACTGCACCGATCCTTCCGCCTGATGCGGCACGTTTGCTGCGCGATGACGCCTATTACAAAGGCGAAAACCTGCTGGCGCTGCGCAACACACGGGTTGCGAACCTGATGGATGTGCCATCCATTACGCTGCCCACCGGGACGCCATCGGCCGGAATTATGGTCAATGGGCAGACCGGACAAGACGCACGGTTGCTAGGGATTGGGGCGGTGGTTGAAGCGGTGCTTCTCGGTCATTGAAGATGTGCTTTGGTGGCAATTTCTCATCAAGAAATTGACCTCAAACCCTCTTGGAGGGTTTGGCAACAGACTTTCGCGAAAGCCTTTTTCCGCATGGGGAAAATTATGGCCGTTGCCGCGCTTTCGGCCAAAAAGCCACATATCCTCTGATCCCCCTGCAAAACACACTGCCTTATTCTGGACAGAACGCCCCCCGCCGGGCTAGTTTAAGAAAAATGCGTGGCACCAATGATCGCGCAACCTGAGGCAGTTATGGATTTACCGACCCGATTTTCGGCTTTGCCCGAAGCGACTTGGCCCCGTTTGCGTGGCCTGCTGGATGCTGTCCAGCCGGGGGGTGAGGTGATCAACATGACCATCGGGGAACCGCAGCACGCCATTCCTGATTTCGTGGGGCCAGCACTGGCCAAGGCCGTCGCAGGCTGGCGCGGTTATCCAAACAACAACGGAACACCCGAACTGCTGGATGCGATCCAGAACTGGATCAAGATGCGCTATGGCGTTGCGGTCGGCCACGATAACCTCATGGCGCTCAGTGGGACGCGTGAAGGGCTTTACAACGCGGCCATGGCGCTGTGCCCGGATACCAAGAACGGACAAACCCCGGTGATCTTGTCGCCCAATCCGTTTTATCCGGTCTATGGGATGGCGACACTCGCCGTGAACGCCGAACCGATCTACATGCCCGCAGATGCAAGCACCGGGCACCTGCCTGATTTCAACAGCCTGTCCATGGAAACGCTGGATCGCACCGCCATCGCCTACATGTGTAGCCCTGCAAACCCGCAAGGGACGGTCGCGGATCTTGCCTATTGGGAAAACCTGATCGGGCTGGCTGAAAAGCATGATTTCATCATCTTCTCGGATGAATGCTATTCCGAAATTTACCGGGAAGAAAAACCGCTTGGCGCGCTGCAAGTCGCCCATGCGATGGGCGCAGACCCGGAACGGGTTGTAATTTTCCATTCGCTTTCCAAACGATCAAATCTAGCAGGCCTGCGGTCGGGCTTTTGCGCAGGTGGTCCCAAATCCATCGCCCGCATCCGCCAATTGCGCGCCGGGTCAGGGGCCCCATTGCCCGGACCAGTGCAGGCGGCCTCGGTCCAAGTTTGGATGGATGAGGCGCATGTGGAAGAAAACCGCCGCCTTTATGCGGAAAAGTTTGAAATCGCAGACAGGATTATGGGCAACGTGCCGGGCTATGCCAGCCCTGACGCCGGGTTCTTTTTGTGGCTTCCCGTTGAAGACGGCGAAAAGGCTGCGCTGAAGCTTTGGAAAGAAACAGGCGTGCGGGTCTTGCCCGGCGCATACATCAGCCGCGACGTGGGGCAGGGCAACCCCGGTGCGGGATATATTCGGGTGGCACTTGTCGCCCCAAAACAAGACGTGCAGCGCGGATTGGAATTGATCCGCGACTGCATCTACGACCAAGGGGAATAAAAATATGGCGATTTATCAATCACGCGGACGCGACCCGTTGCTGGACAGCGAAACCCAAGCGGCGCTTGAAAAACGCAGCAAGGAATTGCTGGGCTTTGCATTGGGCGCGGTTGGCGTGCTGATCGCGATGATGATCTATAGCTATTCCCCGAATGACCCATCTTGGATCTCTGCGACTGACGCGCCTGTGCAGAACTGGCTTGGGCGCTTTGGGGCCTCGACTGCCGCGCCTGTGATGATGATTGTCGGTAAAGGCATCTGGGTCCTGCCGCTTGTTCTAATCGCATGGGGCATCCGCTTTGTTGGGCACTTCGGGGAAGAACGTGCATTGGGCCGCATCATCTATACGCCCATGGCGCTTGCGCTTGCCTCGCTATATGCCGCGACTTTGACGCCGGGCGCTGACTGGCTTCCCAACTTTGGGCTTGGTGGCATGCTGGGTGATACGGTGCTTGGTGTGGTGCTGAACCTTTTGGCGCCGATCATCGGGTCGACCTTTGCGGTCAAACTTTTATCGCTTATTCTATGCGCAATCACCCTGTTTTTGTTGGCTTTCGCGCTTGGGTTTACCAAGCCCGAACTTAAAACCGGGGCGCGTTTCGTGCTGTTGGGTACTGTAATGCTTTATTCC
The DNA here is from genome assembly GCA_964414165.1 of uncultured Cognatiyoonia sp. Lineage (GTDB taxonomy): Bacteria > Pseudomonadota > Alphaproteobacteria > Rhodobacterales > Rhodobacteraceae > Cognatiyoonia. Next base: position 1,663 of record CAYPVL010000083.1, on the reverse strand, counting down.
ATGGTGCTGGGGCTTGTGGGCAAAGGGGCTGCGGCCTCGGCCCGTGTCGCAGCCGGTGCAGGCCAAAGCATCGCTGCGCGCCGTGAAGACCGCGTTGCGCGCAAAGCTGCCATCGCCAACGAATGGGCCGAACAACAAGCCGCTGAACGCAGCATTCCGCAACCAGATGTGAAATCGCGCGCCGCCGCCGTTGTGCGCGCCAATCCCGTGATGCCCACGTCTGAACAACTTGCAGGGCGCAAAATGCCCCCTATGACCCGCGCTTCGGCCCCCGAACCTGAGTTGGTGACGCATGCGCCCGCCCCGCAGCCGCAAAAAGGGCTGCTGGCTGGGTTGCTGAAACGCAATGACCCCCAGCCTGAACTGGTCGAAGAACCCAATCTGGACGATATCGAAGCCCCAGATGAAAGCCGCATCAGCGCGCGCATCTCTGATGCGATCCGCAACCGGGCCGGGGGTGTTACAGCACCCGTGATCCCACCCGCCCGCGTTGAACCACGCCTGACCGCCGGGCGCGGACCAACACCGCTGGTGCTTGACGTGCGCAATCCCGAGGCCGAGGCCCCGATGCAGGAAATGGTCGCCGAGGATGAGGCCGTGATCCTTGAAGATAGAGCCGAAACGCCTGCCGCCAAACCCGTCTACCAACGCAGCACCCTGCCGCCGGTCCCTGAAAAAGCGCTGGTGGCCGAGCCGCTTTTTGACACCGAAGACAAGCCAACCCCGGCCAAAGTTGTGCATGCGACGCCCAAAGCCGCGCCATCCAAGCAGGCCCAAGCCGAGGCGCAGCCAACGCTGCAATTCGAAGAACGCTATCCGGGGTATGAAAACCCACCGCTTTCCCTGCTGATGAACCCGGTTGAAATCACCCGGCATCATTTGTCTGACGAGTCACTCGAAGAAAACGCGCGCATGCTGGAAAGCGTGCTGGATGACTACGGCGTCAAAGGCGAAATCGTCGCCGTGCGCCCCGGCCCTGTTGTGACGATGTACGAATTGGAACCAGCACCGGGCCTGAAAGCGTCGCGCGTCATTGGCCTTGCTGATGATATCGCCCGTTCCATGTCCGCGCTTTCTGCGCGTGTGTCTACGGTGCCGGGCCGGTCGGTCATCGGGATCGAATTGCCGAATGAAAACCGCGAAAAAGTGGTCCTGCGCGAAATCCTGTCACACCGCGATTTTGGCGATGGCAACCACAAGCTGCCGCTTGCCTTGGGCAAGGATATCGGGGGCGAGCCGATCATCGCGAACCTTGCAAAGATGCCGCATCTTCTGATCGCCGGGACCACGGGTTCAGGTAAATCGGTGGCGATCAACACGATGATCCTGTCGTTGCTTTATAAGCTGTCGCCCGAAGAATGCCGGATGATCATGATTGATCCAAAGATGCTCGAACTGTCTGTTTATGATGGCATCCCGCACCTGCTGTCCCCCGTTGTGACGGACCCGAAGAAGGCGGTTGTCGCCCTGAAATGGGTCGTGGGCGAGATGGAAGAACGCTATCGCAAAATGTCTAAAATGGGCGTGCGCAACATCGACGGCTACAACGGCCGCGTGAAAGAGGCGTTGGCGAAAGACGAGATGTTCAGCCGCACCGTGCAAACCGGATTCGATGATGAAACCGGCGATCCGATCTTTGAAACGGATGAATTCAAGCCCGAAG
>CAYPVL010000082.1:6255-13447 GCA_964414165.1 uncultured Cognatiyoonia sp. | reverse complement strand
CCATGATCATAAAAAATCTCGGAGCATGGACCACAAGGTCCGGTCGGACCCATGCGCCAAAAATTGTCATCCGTCGCAATGCGAATGATCCGATCTTCGGGCACGCCGACTTTTTTCCAGATCTCGGCGGCTTCGTCATCGGTGTGGTAAATCGTGACCAACAGCTTGTCTTTATTGATCGCGAAGTTCTGGGTCAGCAGGTTCCACGCAAAAGGAATAGCCTCGGTCTTGAAGTAATCGCCAAAGCTGAAATTCCCCAGCATTTCAAAGAACGTATGGTGGCGTGCGGTATAGCCGACGTTATCCAGATCGTTGTGCTTTCCGCCCGCGCGCACGCATTTCTGGCTGCTTGTCGCACGCTGATAGGCCCCACTTTCCACACCCGTGAACCGGTTCTTAAACTGCACCATCCCCGAATTTGTGAACATCAATGTCGGGTCATTGCGCGGCACCAAGGGGCTGGATGCCACAACTTCGTGCCCGTTCTCATCAAAGAAGTTCAGAAAAGTGGACCGGATATCGGCAAGGCTTGTCATGGCGGGCTTTCAAACTGATTGAGTTGCGCCAGAAATAGCCCCCACACCTGCCACTGTCCACAGCGCATGCATGCCGCGCTGCATTCCCCTTTCTTTGTCCAATCAAACTTCCCCCGGAGGGTCCGCACAAAGCAAAAGAGCGCCCGCATGGGGCACCCTTTCACATAGTATCAACCAGCCTCAGACCTCAACAAGGTCATCATCATCTTTATCCGGGATATCATCGCCGACCATATCAAAATCCAACCCGTGGGCCGCACGGATTTTATCTTCAATCTCATTTGCGATGGCCGGGTTTTCCTTCAAAAACAGCTTGGAATTCTCGCGCCCCTGCCCGATGCGTTCATCACCGTAAGAGAACCACGCGCCAGATTTTTCAACGATCCCGGCCTTTACACCCAGATCAAGCAGCTCACCGTTTTTGGAAATCCCTTCACCATACATGATGTCGAATTCAACCTGCTTGAACGGCGGGGCGACTTTGTTTTTCACAACCTTCACACGGGTCGCGTTGCCGACAACTTCATCCCGGTCTTTCAACGCACCAATGCGGCGAATATCCAAACGGACAGAGGCGTAGAATTTCAACGCATTCCCACCAGTGGTCGTTTCGGGTGATCCAAACATCACGCCGATCTTCATGCGGATTTGGTTAATGAAGATCACCATACAGCCAGAGCGGTTGATCGACCCGGTCAGCTTGCGCATGGCTTGCGACATCAACCGCGCATGCACACCGACAGAGGAATCGCCCATATCGCCTTCAAGTTCCGACTTTGGCGTTAGGGCTGCAACCGAATCTACGATCACCATGCTGACAGCCCCCGAGCGCACCAAAGTATCTACGATTTCAAGCGCTTGCTCGCCGGTGTCCGGCTGCGAAATCAGCAACTCGTCCAGGTTCACGCCCAACTTCTTCGCATATTGCGGATCAAGCGCGTGCTCGGCGTCGACAAAGGCACAGACCCCGCCCTTTTTCTGCTCTTCCGCAATCGCATGCAGGGTCAGGGTCGTCTTACCAGAGGACTCAGGGCCATAAATTTCAATGACGCGCCCCTTTGGAAGGCCGCCTATGCCCAAAGCGATATCCAGACCCAAAGACCCGGTCGATGTGGCCTCAATATCCGCCAACTTATTTTCGCCGCCAAGGGTCATGATCGACCCTTTGCCGAACTGCCGTTCGATCTGCGCAAGGGCGCTATCAAGGGCCTTTTGCTTGTCGGATGTTTTCTTATCAGCCATTTTGAGGAGTTCTGCCGTTGCCATTATGTCCTGTCCTTATGTCACGCCCATATCAGGGCGGCAATCACTGCTGGTGTTCTTTTTATGTTCTCATTACGATATGAGACCAAAATAGGAACATTGCAACTAAAATCTTCTGCGACGATCATTCATAGATGGTGGTTAAGAAAAGATTGATCGCATAAGATGAATATGGATTAATTACCAAGGGTCGGTCTAAATGCTTGTTTTCTGGGACGAAAGACTGGTCATGTTTTCTGTCCCCAAGACCGGATCGACGGCATTAGAGGGCGCATTATCCCCCCACGCGGCCCTTGTCTTCCGCAATCCGCCCGAATTGAAACACGCCCCTTGCTATCGCTATCGGCGATTCTTGCGCCCCTATTTCAAACAGGCCGGTGGGGTCGAAACCATGGACACCGTCGCCCTTGTCCGCCATCCGGTTTCTTGGTTGTCCAGTTGGTATCGCTATCGCCACCGTGATGCATTGGTCGGGCACCCGAATTCCACGCGCGATGTGACGTTTGACGCCTTCGTTCTTGAATATTGCAAAGGCAAACCCGCCGCCTTCGCCAATGTCGGATCACAGGCGCGATTCCTCACGATTGACGGCGGTCAGATCGGCATCGGCCACTTGTTTCGCTATGAGGCAATGGACAAAGCGGTCGCTTTTTTTGAGGATCGTTTAAGCCAAAAAATCACATTAAATCAACGCAATGTGTCACCTGTGCTGGAAACACCCCTATCGGACGACGTGGCCACAAAACTTCGTCAGAAGTGTGCGGCAGAGTTCGCGATCTGGGAAGCTGGGCAGGCCTAACGCGACAAGGTCCGGCTGACCGCGTCCTGCCAGCCGCGAAACCTCCGTTTGCGCGTGTCTGCATCCATTTTAGGCGTAAACCGTTGATCTAAAGCCCAGTTTTCTGCAAACCCGTCCATATCCGGGTAAATGCCAGCGCGCATGCCCGCAAGCCACGCAACACCAAGGGCAGTCGTCTCAAGCACTTCTGGCCGGTCCACTTCGGCCCCGATGATATCTGACAAGAACTGCATCGACCAATCAGAGGCCGACATTCCCCCATCAACCCGCAAAACTGCTTTTTCTTCAGCATCTTGCCAGTCGTTCTTCATCGCCTCTAACAACTCTCGGGTTTGAAAACCCACACTTTCAAGCGCCGCGCGCGCAAACTCAGCCGGGCCAGATCCACGGGTCAGCCCATAAATCGCGCCGCGCGCATCCGCATCCCAATGGGGCGCCCCGATCCCGGTGAAGGCCGGCACAAGGTATAACTCCTGCGTCGGGTCTGCCTTTTCAGCCAAGGGCTGCGTGTCTTCGGCCTTGTCAATAATCCCCAAACCATCGCGCAGCCACTGCACGACCGCACCGGCAATAAAGATAGACCCTTCAAGGGCATAGGTGGGTTTGCCATCAAATTGGTAGGCGATCGTGCCAAGCAAACGGTTCTGGCTTTTCACTAAAGTTTCGCCTGTGTTCAACAGCGCAAAACACCCTGTCCCATAAGTCGATTTCAGCATACCGGGCTGAAAGCACGCCTGGCCAAGGGTGGCTGCCTGCTGATCGCCCGCGACCCCAAGGATCGGGATTGCAGCACCCAGAATATCGCCTTCGATCATTCCAAAATCAGCAGCACAATCAAGTACTTCTGGCAACATCTTCATCGGAATATCAAGATGTGCACAGATCGTCTTGCTCCAACTGCCACTGCGAATGTCATAAAGCATCGTGCGCGCAGCGTTCGTCGCATCCGTCACATGGCGCGCACCACCGGTCATTTTCCAAATTAAGTAGCTGTCAACAGTGCCAAAAAGCAGATCGCCCGCCTTGGCCTTGGCGCGGGCACCTTCGACGTTATCAAGGATCCACTTCAGTTTTGTGCCTGAGAAATACGGATCAAGCAAAAGCCCTGTCTTTTCAATGATCTGCGCCTCGAAGTTATCCTTCTTTAGCTCTTGGCACATCGCAGACGTCCGGCGGTCCTGCCAAACGATGGCATTGTGCACGGCCTTGCCTGTGTTTTTGTCCCAAACAACAGTGGTTTCGCGCTGGTTTGTGATACCGATGCCCTTGATGTCGCTTGCGTGAATTCCCGCCTTCGCAATCGCACCTTTGGCGGTGGCCACGGTGGTCGTCCAAAGATCGTCCGCCACATGTTCAACCCAGCCAGAGTTTGGAAAATGTTGATCAAATTCCTGCTGGGCCGTCGCGACAATTTTCATATCCGCGTCAAAAATGATGCCACGGCTGGATGTTGTGCCTTGGTCGATGGCTAAAATATACGTCATATGCCCCCCTTACGCGGTCTTAATTTGCCTTGGTCATAAAGTTATCAAGGGCCGCAATTTGTGCCGCATCCATGCGCAATCCAAGTTTTGAGCGGCGCCAGACGATATCTTCTGCCGTATGGGCAAATTCTTTGTCCATTAACCAACGCACCTCGACCTCGGTCAGGGTCGCGCCGAAATCTTTACCAAGGTCAGACAGGTTATTTGCCGACCCAAGGATTTGGGGGGCGTCCGTGCCATAGGCGCGGATAAGGCGAAGCGCCCAAGTATCTGACAAAAAATCATATTTCGCCTTCAGATCAGACACCAGCCGCGCCACCTGCGACACCGGAAAATCGCCGCCGGGCAGCGGCACTTCGGCGGTCCAATCCCCCTGACCACCAAGGGCGGGTTCGATTTTGTTCAAAACATTTTCGGCAAGTTTACGATATGTTGTGATTTTTCCGCCAAAGATACTAAGCAAAGGAGGGCCGTTTTCATCCAGTGACAGTACATAATCGCGCGTGGCTGCCGTCGCTGATTTTGCACCATCATCATAAAGTGGACGCACACCAGAATATGTCCAGACAATATCAGAGGCGTGGATCGTCTGTTTGAAATACTGATTGGCGAAGGCCAGCAGGTAATCCTGTTCGTCTTGGGTGGCGGTTGGTTTTTCTGACAGATCATCATGTTCGGCATCCGTCGTGCCGATCAGGGTGAAATCAGTCTCATATGGAATGGCAAAGATGATCCGCCCGTCTTCGCCCTGAAAGAAGTAGCTTTTATCGTGATCAAACAGCTTTTTGGTCACAATATGCGACCCCCGCACCAACCGCACCCCTTCAGAGGAGTTCATGCGCACCGTATTCTTGATGATATTCTCAACCCACGGTCCACCAGCGTTGATCAATCCGCGCGCGGTGACGGATTGCAGACCCGCCGGCCCTTCAAGCGCGATGTGCCACAAACCGTTCTTGCGTTCGGCATTGACCACCTTGGTTCGGGTCATGATCTTGGCACCACGGATTTCGGCATCGCGGGCGTTCAAAACAACCAAACGGGAATCTTCGATCCAGCAATCCGAATATTCATAGGCCTTCTTAAACCGCCCCTTGATCGGCTTCCCAACAACCGAGCCTGGCAAATGCAATGTCCGCGTTCCCGGCAAAATCTTGCGACCGCCAAGGTTATCATACAGAAACAGGCCAAACCGGATCAGCCAGGCAGGCCGCCTGCCTTTCATCCACGGCATAAACATCGTCAGCAGTTTTGATGTCGGCGTGTCGCCTTCAAATCGCATGTCCTTGTGATAGGGCAGCACAAAGCGCATCGGCCAAGAAATATGGGGCATCGCACGCAGCAGAACTTCGCGTTCAATCAGCGCTTTACGCACAAGGCCAAATTCAAAAAATTCTAGATACCGCAACCCGCCATGGAACAGCTTTGTTGATGCCGAAGACGTGGCGGATGCGAGATCATTCATCTCGGCCAAGCCCACCTGCAGGCCCCGCCCTTGGGCATCGCGCGCAACCCCAACGCCATTGATGCCACCACCAACAATAAAGAGATCAAAATCAGCAGTCATATCGTTCCCTGTCGCATCATCGGCGGCCTTAGATTTCCACGGCCCGGCGTCAGGCACAACATTTACCCTGCGTAGATATGACGCCCACGCCACCATCTTGGCGCAGGTCCGGCGCAATGGAAAGATGCGCGGATCGCGCATTTATCACAATCCTGCGTGCCCCGGCACCTCATCTGCGATGCGCCCTTTAAACCCCATTGCCACCACGAATTTTTCAGAGCTATCAGACCGGGATGAGGCGGGCTTGAAATTCGCCACCTTGCGAAAGCGGCTTTTCAGCATTTTTTGCAAGTCGCCCTCGGCCCCGCCCGCAAGAACTTTGGCCACGAACGTGCCGCCCTCTTCCAGCACGTCGCAGGCAAAATAAGCCGCCGCTTCGCATAGCGCGATGATGCGCAAGTGATCGGTCTGTTTGTGCCCTGATGATGCGGCCGCCATGTCGGACATGACCACATCCGCGGTCCCGTTCAGCCAGTCCATCACTTGCGTATCGGCCCCCTCGTCCAAGAAATCCAACTGGTGGATTTCCGCGCCGGGGATCGCGTCAACCTCTTGCAGGTCCACGCCCAAAACCCGGCCCACGGATTTGCCCTTGCGTTCGCCCAAAGCGTTCACCTTTTTGACGGCGACCTGACACCAGCCGCCCGGCGCGCAGCCAAGATCAACAACGCGCGCACCCGACACCAGAAAGTTATACTTGTCATTCAACTCAATAATCTTGAAAGCAGCGCGCCCCCGATATCCTTCGGCCTGCGCGCGTTTCACGTATGGATCATTTAATTGACGCTGCAACCAACGGGTGGACGAGATCGAGCGCCCGCGCGCCGATTTCACCTTCACCTTCAGATCACGCTGCCCGCGACCGGATGTATTCTTTGTGGGTTTCTTCACCATGCTGTCTTCCGATACAAACGCCCCTAGAACGGCGCGTCTTCCAGCACCCCGTCTGCCGACATTTGCGCATAAAGCAACCCCTCGCGCAGGCCCCGGTCCGCCACTGAAAGCCGATCTGTCGGCCAAATCCGCATCAAAGCCTGCAAAATCGACGCCCCAGACATGATCAGCGCTTGGCGATCACGCCCAATGCGCGGATCGAACCGCCGCCCCTTTTCACCCAGGGTCAGATAGTCGCGGATCACCGCATCAATCTGATCGGACGTCATGCGCAGCCCGTCCACTTTCGTGCGGTCATAGCGTTTCAGCCCCAGATGCGAAGCGGCGACTGTTGTGACCGTCCCGCTGGTCCCCACGATTTGGAAGTTCGCACGGGCCTGTTCGGCGGCATATGGCGAAAACTCGGACAGGTTTTCCTCAAAGAACCAACTCATCAGCGCAAAGCGCGCCGCATCATCTTCGACATCCGCAAATTGGTCGCGCAACGTGGCCACGCCAAGTGGGACCGATATCCAATCCACCACTTTGGCAGCCGCAAATGGGCCGGGGTCTGCAACGAACCCGGCATGCAGCCGCATGATCGCGCGCGGGCGTTCGCGGGCCGGAACATGTGATAAATCAATCCAAACCAATTCGGTCGATCCACCGC
>CAYPVL010000082.1:0-6245 GCA_964414165.1 uncultured Cognatiyoonia sp. | reverse complement strand
ATATCGACCACCAGCAGTTGTTCGGTCTTCGTGCTGACCAATGGCGCGCATGAGACAACGGCCAACCGCGCCTCTTCCTCGGGCTTGATAATCTCAAGCTGCATGCCGGTTTCGCGTCGGATCTGATTGACAAATTGCACGCCGTTTTTGGCGCGCCTGCAGGCTTCGGTCGCGACAAGGCGCATCCGTTTGACCCCGTGACGTTCCAGCTTTTGCTTACAGATACGCATCGCTGAAATTGTCCTGCTCATGGATGAGCGAGACAATTTCCCAGTATTTTCAAGGCCCTGCCCTAACTGGACGGACTTTGAAAAACTATCCACCACATGAAACTGACTGCCCTTTGGTTGGGCAATCAGCATGCGGCAGCTGTTCGTGCCCAAATCCAGCGCAGCATAGAATGCCGCCGGATCGGGCGATGTGGGCGCGGGGGTTGCGACCGCTTTGGGGAACACGCCCGCACCAGTTGGACGCTTGGGCGCCATATTCACGCCCTCCATTTTCGAGTTAATGTCAGAGTATGTGCCCAAACCCCAACTGGCAAGGGTTCTTGCACGCTAAGTTGAATGTGCCGCATGACGATTGTGAAATCATTGCGCACCCGCCCCCCTTGGGTTTGCGCAGCCAACATGCAAGGGATGGGTGCAGTCGCTCATATCACTTGCCATGTCGAAAATCGACATTGGCAGCGCGCCGCGGCTGTTAGAAACGAATAACGGCAAAGGGAAGAATCAATGGCGGACGTTACCATCGTTTACTGGCGCGATATGCCCGCACAGGTCATCGTCGGAAAGGGCCGGCGCGGCACGAAACTGCCTTTGCCCGAACGCTTTGAGCAGGCGATTGACCGCGCTGCGATGAAATCGGGTGCCGCAGGCAGTGATGCCTACCTTGAAGGGTTCCGCAAGGCCCCTCCCTACCCGGTCGCAGGCCCTGATGCTGATGTTGCCGCGTCTGAGGTTGCCCGGATTGATGCAGAATACGACCAAGAGAAGATCAAGACCCTGATCGCCAATGACGGATGGGCCTAAGCCCGCCCCCACCTTCCCGCCTGATGGAGGCCTTCATGTCCCTACTGCCGTTCCGCAAGAAAGCTGCCGCATCTGATGCATCCAACCCCGCACTTGAGGCATTCCTGCAAGGCTATTCAATCGAAGTCATGCCCCGCACCGCCGAGAAGGTCGAAGACTTCACAGCCCTTTTGCCCGTCGGTACCCGCGTTTATGTCGCCCACATTGAGGGAACCCCGATTGAAGATATGGTCGCCACTTCCAAGCGCCTGAATGCTGATGGCTACAACGTCATGCCCCATTTCCCGGCGCGCATCATCAAGGATAAAGCCACGCTTGCCGATTGGATCGCGCGTTATCAGGGTGAAGCGGATGTGAAACAGGCCCTTTTGCTGGCCGGTGGCCTCGCCACGCCCCATGGCGATTATCATTCCTCAATGCAGCTTTTGGAAAGTGGGCTGTTCGACAAAGCAGGCTTTACCCGCCTGCATGTGGCGGGCCACCCTGAGGGCAACAAAGATATTGACCCCGATGGGTCCGACACGAATGTCATGGAGGCCCTGCGCTGGAAGGCGAAATTTGCCGAGACCACCGATGCGCAAATGGCCCTTGCGACGCAATTCGCCTTTGAAGCCGAACCAATCATCGACTGGGTGAACGCAATGCAGGACGCTGGCATCAACATTCCCGTGCACATCGGGATTGCGGGCCCCGCCAAGCTGCAAACCCTGATCAAATTCGCAATTGCATGCGGCGTTGGCCCATCCCTGAAGGTGCTCCAAAAGCGCGCGATGGATGTGACAAAGCTGTTGTTGCCTTACGAACCAACCGATGTGCTGACCGCTTTGGCTGCCCACAAAGCCGCCAACCCTGACTTCAACATCGCAGCCGTCCACTTTTTTCCCTTGGGCGGCATCAAGACAAACGCCAACTGGGCGATTGAAAATGGTGGTCCCGCCACCCAACCCAAGAAAGCCCAAACATGACCCGCACGATTGTTGAATCCAAAACCAAAACCGCCATCATCGGGTTTGATGACCCGTTCTGTGTGATTGGCGAGCGGATCAACCCGACAGGGCGCAAAATTTTGGCCGAAGAACTTGAACGCGATGATTTCAGCCGGGTCGAGGCGGATGCGATTGCCCAGGTTGCGGCGGGTGCGAATATTCTGGATGTGAATTCGGGCGCTGTATTTTCGAATAAGATGGCTGAAGATCCGCGCTATGCGGACAACAACTTTGTTGAACCTGCGTTGATGAAGGCCCTGATCGAACGGGTGCAAGCCGTGACGGATGTGCCGCTTTGCATCGATAGTTCGGTCCCCGGTGCGTTGGAAAACGGGCTGGCCGCCGCTGAAGGGCGCCCGCTGCTGAACTCTGTCACCGGTGAAGAAGAGCGCCTTGAACTCGTCCTGCCACTGGTCAAGAAATACAATGTCCCTGTCGTCGCAATCTCAAACGATGACACCGGCATATCCGAGGACCCGGACGTGCGCTTTGCTGTGGCCAAAAAGATCGTCGAACGCGCCGCTGATTTCGGCATACCGGCCCATGATATTGTTGTCGACCCACTGGTCATGCCCATCGGGGCCATGTCGACCGCAGGCTTGCAGGTCTTCACGCTGGTGCGCCGTTTGCGCGAAGAACTTGGGGTGAACACGACCTGCGGTGCTTCCAACATCTCATTCGGGCTGCCGAACCGCCACGGGATCAACAACGCATTCCTGCCCATGGCGATGGCGGCAGGCATGACCTCTGCGATTATGAACCCGATCGCCTTGCCAATCGGCCCAAAGAAAATCGCTGAAAAGAAAGAGGCGGTGCTGGCCGCCGGGATCATCCTGCCCGAAGACATGGATGACGAGACGTTTGTGAAACTCTTTGGCATGGGATCGACCTTGCCCCGCGCGGGGTCCGAGATGGAGGCGATCCGCGCCGCCAATTTCCTGACCGACAATGATGCATCGGGGGGTGAGTGGATCAAATTTAACCGCGCGCCTGTAAAAGCGGGTGAAGGTCGTCAGCGCACGGGGCGCCGTCGGCGCGGTTAAGCCCTGTTTAACCATGCCCCGCTAGCTTTGGGGCATGAATCGCTATCTTTCTCCCCCGCGGCCCATCGGGCAAGATTGGCTAGATCAAGTCTTTGCTGCGAAAGCAGCGCATCAAGGTGGTGTCGTTCGGCGCAAAATCAGGGATGTCGCCCGTGAAATCGGTGTCGAACGGTTTGAATTGGAAGTGCGACGGCGCGGATTTCACCTTTTACGCTGTGATGAACATTTCATCGTTATCTGCAACAACAAGCCCATCAGCATAGTCTGCTAAGAGTTTTCTAGAAAACTCTTCCGGGCCTGAATTTTCTAGAAAATTCGGCGGTTTTTCCAAACAATCAGCGGTAGTACAGCGACTTTCCGTTGTGGAAGACCTGCACCTTTTCGGGTGTCGCGCTCATGCGCACGGATTTCCCGCGCAGATCTCCGTGAATCCCCGGCAGTTTGCCAATCACAGCCGCATTGCCACCAACCTTATCAAAGTAAAGCAACGTCACCTCGCCCAAGGCCTCGGTAAAGTTCACCTTGCCTTCGAACAGGAATTCCGCAGCATCCGTCTCGATCATATCTTCGGGGCGAACCCCTACATTTACTTTGAGGCCCTTATCCGCAGCCTGCGTCGGCACGGCCGACGTCGCATGACCACCGGCATCCAGTTTGATCACTGTCTGCGCACCCGTCTCAACAATCTCGCCCGCCAGAAGGTTCATCGCGGGTGAGCCAATAAACTGCGCCACAAATTCGTTCTCGGGACGCTCGTACAATTCAAGCGGAGAGCCCACTTGCGCAATCCCCTTATTGGCAAGCACCACAATCCGTGTCGCAAGCGTCATCGCCTCAACCTGATCATGGGTGACATAGATCATCGTGCTATCTGGCATCGACTCTTTGAGCTGCGCAATCTCAATCCGGGTCGCGACACGTAAGGCGGCATCAAGGTTGGACAGTGGTTCATCAAACAGATACACCTTCGGGTCGCGCACAATCGACCGGCCAATGGCCACACGCTGGCGCTGCCCACCCGAAAGCGCCTTGGGCAAACGATCAAGATATTCATCCAGCTGCAAAATCTTCGCAGCCTTATTCACCGCCTCATCAATTTCGGCCTTGGATTTCTTGGCCAATTTCAGTGCAAACGACATGTTATCGCGCACTGTCATATGTGGGTAAAGCGCGTAGGACTGGAACACCATCGCGATGCCGCGTTGCGCAGGGGGGACGTTGTTCACGACCGTGCCATCAATTTCAAGCGTGCCGCCAGTGATGCTTTCAAGCCCCGCAATCATACGCAACAACGTGGATTTCCCGCAGCCTGATGGGCCGACAAACACGATCAATTCGCCCTTTTTGATATCTAAATTGATATCATTCAGAACATTCACCGACCCGCCATAGGTCTTTTCGACGTCTTTCAGTACCAGATCAGCCATCGGTATCCCCCCGTTTATACTTTGCGGGCCAGGCAGATTTGCCATGGTCCAAGATATAGCTTCCCGTCCGCAGACAAATGCGCGCTTCCCAACTCGTCACCGATTGTTTGCCAGCCGCCAGCGGGCAAGGCAAAATCGGATGGTGTGTTGCTGACGTTGAAAATGCAGATGATCTGCTGATCATCGTGGCTGCGCGTGAAATAGACCACATCGCCCGCCGCCTTCACGCCATCATGCGCGCCCAAAGACAGCGCCTTATGGGCATGCCGGAAAGCGATGGCCTTGCGGTAGTGATGCAACAACGCGGCTGGGTCATCTTCCTGTGCCGCCACCGACATGTTCAGATGCTCGGAGGACACGGGCAGCCAAGGCCGTGCTTCAGAGAAGCCACCGTTTTGGTTGTCACTTTGCCATGTCATCGGCGTACGGCACCCATCGCGGCCTTTGAATTTCGGCCAGAAGGCAATGCCGTAAGGGTCTTGCAAATCTTCAAAGGCAACATCTGCTTCGGGCAGCCCAAGCTCTTCGCCTTGATACAAGCAAACGGATCCGCGCAAGCACATGATCAGGCTTGCAAACATCCGTTGTGCTGCCGGCGACAAATCCCAGCGCGACGCGTGGCGTTCCACATCATGATTTGAAAACGCCCAACAGGCCCAGCCATCGCTGGCCAGTCGGTCCACATCACCCATCACTTTGACGATCCGGTCGGCTGTAGGCTGCGTTTTGGATAGGAATTCAAAGGCATAGCACATCTGCATCAGATCATCGCCAGCCGTGTATTGGCCCATGATCTCAAGGCCGCGCTGGTCATCCCCAACCTCGCCTACGGCCGCTGCGCCGAAGGGTTCCATCACCGCGCGCAGGCGGCGCAGGAAGGCAAAATTTTCAGGCCGGTTCTTGTCGTAGACATGTTCCTGATGGTTGTAGGGGTTCACGGATGGCGCAATCGTCGCATTGCGCATCTCGGGCGGTAGCGCTGGATTATCGCGCAACGCTGCGTCGTGGAAATAAAAGTTGATCGTATCCAGCCGGAACCCATCAACACCCCGGTTCAGCCAGAACGTCGCCACATCCAAAAGCGCGTCCTGCACTTGCCCGTTATGGAAATTCAGATCGGGCTGTGAGGTCAGGAAATTGTGCAGGAAATACTGCTCGCGGCTTGTGCTCCACTGCCAAGCAGACCCCCCAAAAATCGACAGCCAGTTGTTGGGCGGCGTGCCGTCAGGTTTAGGATCGGCCCAGACGTACCAATCCGCCTTTGGGTTATCGCGGTCCGCGTGGCTTTCCACAAACCACGGGTGCTGATCAGAGGTATGCGAAAGCACCAAATCAATCATCACCCGCACGCCAAACTTATGCGCGGTCTTGACCACTGCATCAAAATCCGCAAGCGTTCCGAACATTGGATCAACGTCGCAATAATCCGACACATCATAGCCGAAGTCTTTCATCGGAGACTTAAAGAACGGTGAAATCCAGATCGCATCCACCCCAAGGCTTGCGATGTAGGGAATGCGCTGGACGATCCCCAAAAGGTCCCCAACGCCGTCGCCATTACTGTCTTGATAGCTGCGCGGATAGATCTGGTAGATCACCGCACCGCGCCACCAGTCCTTGTCCAAAGCGGCATCCGTGATTGGGGCATGCGCTAAATTCATTTGAAAAATCCTTACTTAACCGACCCAGCCAAAAGGCCGCGCACGAGGTATTTTTGCATGGTGAAGAAAACCAACAGCGGCACCGCAATCGACACGA
>CAYPVL010000081.1:0-14110 GCA_964414165.1 uncultured Cognatiyoonia sp. | reverse complement strand
AAATTTCATCAACGCCCCATTCAGGCCAATCAATTGCAGGGATGGCGCGTTCAATCAGTTTGAGGTTGAAAAACAAGCTCTTGGTGAGCTTGATACCTTGCGAGTGTTCCTCGAATTCCGCCTTTAAAAATTCGAGCGACCGCATCAGTGGGGAGGTATCAAGCAACGGGTCATCGTTGTTAACTTTTCTAAAGCTGAACACTACGCCTCCGACCTTCAGGTCCGGTCAGGATCACATAGCTGCACATAGAATCCCATCACAAAATATTACGATTTATGAGACTAAAAAGAGACTAAGCACATTCGATCTATAGCTTGAGTTGGGTTAAGTCATTGATTTTATTTGGAGGCGAGTACCGGAATCGAACCGGTGTACACGGATTTGCAATCCGCTGCGTCACCACTCCGCCAACTCGCCAACCGATGGTGTAGCGGAGCGATATACCAACCCAACTTGGCGTGCAAGATGTGATCAGGCGTTGCTGCACCCTCCCTTCTATGGCATGACGAAATAACAGGATTCTGAACGAAAGAGTTTAGCAAATGGCCGACTATGCTGCCCGCCGTACGATGATGGTCGACACGCAAGTGCGCCCGTCCGATGTGACCAAATTTCCAATCATTGACGCCATGCTGTCGATCCCGCGTGAGGCGTTTGTCCCCGATACGCTGCGCGAGGCGGCCTATGTCGGCGAGAACCTTGATTTTGGCGATGGCCGCACCCTGCTTGAGGCACGCACATTTGCCAAAATGATCGATGCACTTGAGATTGATACGCGCGATGTGATCCTCGATGTTGCCTGCGGGCTTGGCTATTCCACAGCGATCCTTGCCCGTTTGGGCGAGTTTGTTGTTGGGCTTGAAGATGATGCGACCCGCGCCACAGATGCCCAAGCTATTCTGTCCGAACAGGGCATCGACAACGCTGCTGTTATGGAAGGCACGTTAGCTGAAGGCGTTGTGAAATCAGGCCCTTATGACATCATTGTCTTGCAGGGTGCCGTTGAAACAGTGCCCGATGCTTTGGTTGATCAGTTGCGTGATGGCGGGCGGATCGCTGCGATCTTTGCAGAAGGTGCATTGGGTGTGGTACGTATTGGACATAAGATTGACGGGGCTGTCAGTTGGCGTTTTGCCTTCAATGCTGGCGCACCGGTATTAGACGGATTTGAAAAAGAGACAGCTTTCGCGCTGTGAAATTTAAAAGCACATAACAATGCGTGCAGGATGGGACTTGGGATGTTTTTGCGTCAAAGATTTGTTGGTGTCATTGCAACGGTCGCGCTGACTTTGGGGGCCGCTTCGGCCAAGGCGGAAACGCTTGCTGATGCGCTAACCTATGCTTACGAACATTCTGGCCTTCTTGAACAGAACCGCGCTTTGTTGCGTGCCGCAGATGAAGATGTCGCCATTGCGGTTGCGGCGACCTTGCCGGTGATCAACTGGTCTGCGACGGCTACGTCGCAATCTCCGCGCACCCCGGGGTCTGATTTGATTGCCGCAACCGCCCGGATTTCGGGCGAACTGTTGCTTTACGATGGCGGCGGCAGCCAATTGGCGATTGATGCGCAGAAGGAAACCGTTCTGGGCACCCGTCAATCTTTGATCAACGTGGAGCAGCAAATCCTGCTGCGCGCGGTGCAGGCTTACATGAACGTGCGCCGCGATTCTGAATTTGTGGCTTTGCGCCAGAATAACGTCCGCCTGATTACGCAAGAATTTCGCGCAGCCCAGGACCGCTTTGACGTGGGCGAAGTGACCCGCACTGATGTGGCCTTGGCCGAAGCGCGGCTTGCCGCTGCGCGCAGCCTGCTTGCGTCGGCGCAAGGCAATCTTGCGCGATCGGGCGAAGAATTCCGCGTTGCTGTGGGCCGCGCCCCAAGCAATCCGCGCCCGGCAAGCCCGGCCCCTGTGTCGCGCGGGATCGCGCAGGCCAAGACCTTTGCTGTGCGCAACCACCCCAGCCTGCGCGAGGCGCAACATGCTGTGACTGCAGCAGAACTGAGCATTCGGCGGGCCGAGACCAACTATGCACCGCGCGTGACGTTGCAAGGGCAGGTGGGTCTTGATCAAAACCTTGATGCCGGGCGTTCGGTGTCGATAACGGCGACCGCGCCGATTTATCAGGGCGGGCGTTTGTCGGCCCAGGTTCGTCAATTCATGGCGCGCCGGGATGCGGCGCGTGCAGCGCTACATCTCACCCGCCACAACATCGAACAGGAAGTGGGCAACGCCTATGCATTCCTGCAGGTGGCGCGTGCCTCACGCGCTGCATCGGATGAACAGACACGTGCTGCCACTGTCGCCTTCCGCGGCGTGCGTGAAGAGGCGACATTGGGCGCGCGGACCACATTGGATGTGCTGAACGCAGAACAGGAATTGCTTGATGCGCAGGCCAATACGATTTCGGCCCAAGCGGATGAGGTGATCGCCTCGTACTCGGTTCTGGCAGCGATGGGGCTTTTGACGGCCGAACATCTGCGCCTTCCGGTTCAGCAATATGACCCGTCAGCCTATTATAATCTCGTGAAAGACGCCCCCACCGTGACCTCTGAACAAGGGCAGGCGCTTGACCGCGTGCTGCGGGCCATCGGAGAATAGTACCAAATCTTTGCGGTAGAGTTGTTTGCGCCGCACGAAGCGGTTAAACTAGCGCTGAGGAAAAGCAGGATCCCAGAATGTCCGACCCCGTGACCAATGTTGAAATAGAGGATGTGCTGTCCTCCATCAGAAGACTTGTGTCTGCCGGGGAAGAGGCTAAGGCACCTGCAAATGATGCAGAAGAACAGCCTTCCGGCCCACCGCCACGCTTTGTGCTGACACCGGCATTTCGGGTGACTGAGCCTGATGAGCAGGTCGAATCGGCCCAGCATCATGCCCCTGAAGTACAAGTTGCATCGCCTACCACAGTGGTTTTTGAAGACGACGCATCCGATATTGATAATAGCCAATCGGCCCGTCACAGCCTTGAGGCCACGATTGCCGAACTCGAAGCCGCCGTCATCGAACAGCCTGATGAATGGGAACCAGACGGCAGCGAAGTCACGACGGTACCCACATGGGACACTGTGTCGTATCCGCCGCTGGATGAAGTTGAAGATGCCATCGCCGTCGCAGAAACGACGCCCGAAGACATGCGCACAGCGCCACCGCTTCCGCCCGAACCGGTGCAGTTGGATGTCGCATTCTCGGCACCCGAACCGGCTGCCCTGAAAGATGATGGTTGGTCTGCACCAGCGGGCGAAACCGGTGCTGATCCGCTTTTCACCGCTGGACCCGTCATCGCAGAAGATGCTGTTTATACAGCAGATACCCCGGCTTCTGCCGTTGAAGACGCGGTCACATTTGCTGATGCAGAAAATGTCGAAACACTTGCGTTTGCACATAGCGGTCCCGTCAACGTGCCTGACACGCCGTCCGATGAATTCGGGGATGAACTTGCGCCTGATCCGGTTAGCCAAGATGACGATCTTAATTCCTACATGCTGGCCGATGGGCAAGGGATCAACGAAGAAGTGCTGCGTCAGATGGTGATGGATGTGGTGCGAGAAGAACTTCAGGGAAACCTGGGCGAGCGGATCACGCGGAACGTGCGCAAGATGGTCCGCCGCGAAATCCACCGTGCTTTGGATATGCAGAACTTCGACTAGACGTCGCCTGCCAACGCCAAAAGCTGTTCTAAATCAAAATGTTCTGTCAGGTGGGAGACAAGCGCATCAAGCGTGTCTTCAACAGATTGCCCATAATCGGACGCAGCAACCGGCTGGCCTAATTCACTGATGAAAGCCGCGCGGAACTGATCTGCGGCAAACAACCCGTGCAGATAGCAGCCCATAACCAAGCCATCGGGTGAGGCGGCCCCCTCAGACCGTCCGCCAACATCCAACCATGCACGGGCGCGGTCCGGGCCATCGGTCTGTCCAATATGGATTTCATAGCCGCGCACCGGATCACCTGTTGGCAGGTATGTGGCATCGGTCAGGGCAAGCCGCTTTTCCGGCTTCATTTCAGTCACAACATCCAAAAGCCCAAGGCCATCAACCTCTGACGGCGTGCCCTCAATTCCCTCCACGTCAATGATCTTGCGCCCAAGCATCTGGTACCCGCCGCAAATCCCCAGCACGCGCCCCCCGCGCCGCACGTGGGCCGCAAGGTCGATATCCCAGCCTTGCGCGCGGAAATGGGCAAGATCGGCGATGGTTGATTTGGAACCGGGGATCAGGATCAGGTCTGCATCGCCGGGCAGGGGACGGCCTGCAGGGATCATATCGACCGTGACTTCGGGCATGGCCGACAGCGGGTCCAGATCATCAAAATTTGCAATGCGGTTCAAACGGGGCACCGCGATCTTGATCGCGCCGCCCTTGCGCGTGGCGATGTCCATGACATCCTCAGCAGGCAGCTTCCACGCGTCACTAAACCACGGCACAATCCCCAGTGGGGTCCAGCCTGTGCTGGCAGCAATGATCTGCATGCCTTCGGCAAACAGGGTCGGATCGCCGCGAAACTTGTTGATACCAAAGGCCTTGATCAGCGCACGATCATCGGCGGGCAGTACGGCATGGGTGCCGACAAGCTGTGCAATCACGCCGCCGCGATCAATATCCCCGATCAACGCCACAGGGACGTTCGCGGCACTGGCAAAGCCCATGTTGGCAATATCACCGCTGCGCAGGTTCACCTCGGCCGGGCTGCCAGCCCCTTCGACGATGATGATATCTGCGGTTGCCGACAGGCGCTGAAAACTTTCAAGTACTTTTGGCAGCAGCGTCGCTTTCATCTTGCCATAGTCGCGGGCTTTCAGCGTGCCAACGCGTTGGCCCTGCACGATAACCTGCGCGCCAACCTCGCTTTCGGGTTTCAACAGAACTGGGTTCATATCGACCACAGGATCGCGGCCCGCAGCCAAGGCCTGCAAGGCCTGTGCGCGCCCAATCTCGCCGCCATCGACGGTGACGGCGGCGTTGTTGGACATGTTCTGTGGCTTGAAAGGGGCGACGCGCAGTCCCTGCTGGGACCACGCCCGCGCAATCCCGGCCACCAGCATGGATTTTCCGACGTTGGACCCAGCGCCCTGAATCATAATGGCTTTTGTCATCCACTCCCCCTAGGGTCGTGATAGCGCGTGACCAGATAGGAGGGAAGAATGAACACACCGGCCCACCTGATTTTCGGCGTGACGGCCTTTGGTGCGCGCGATGCACATCGGATCACAATTGCCGCCGCACTGGGCGCGTTCATTCCCGATGCATCGCTTTATCTGCTTGCCGGGTGGGAGCTGTTCGTAGTGGGCACCAATCCGCAGGTGGTGTTTGATCAGATGTATTTCTCGGAAAGTTGGCAGCGTATCTTTCGGGTGGACAATTCTTTCGTGCTTTGGGGGCTTACGCTTGTGCTCGCGATCATGACGGGATCAAAAGTCGCGATTGCGCTGACGGGGGCCGCGCTTTTGCATCTGGCTTTGGATTTTCCGCTGCACAACGATGATGCGCGCGCGCATTTCTGGCCGCTGACCAATTGGAAGTTTATCAGCCCCGTCAGCTATTGGGATCGTGATCACTTTGGCCATATCGTTGGCCCGCTCGAAGCTTTGGCCGTGCTGGCCTGCTGCGCGGTCTTGTGGCGGCGCTATGCGGGGGTGGTCGTGATGCAATGTGTTATTGCAGGCTTTGCCATTCTACAGATTGCGCCTGTATTTATCTGGGTGTTCATCTTCGACGGGGGGTAGGTCTGAACAACAAAAAACGCAGCCCGAGCAGAGGGCCGCGTTTTTGGTGGGCACATGGCCCGTTTGTCTGTTGATCAGGCTGCTTTGGCTTCCTGCTCCGCCGCGTTACGGCGTTCGCTTTCTTCGCGGGACAGGGCGACAGATGTGCGCACACCTTTGCCAACAAAGTCCATCAGCCCGGCGACGACGCGTTCGTTTGGATCGATCCCAGCGCAAGACAGAACCTCGCGGCCATCGCGTGAGCGGGCCCAGCGGGCAATCTGTTCAGGGCCATTGCCGTATTTTTTGTCGTCTGCGATAGCATCATCTAAAGCAGCCAGAACGACAGCGGCGAATAGTTTGCGAGAGCGATTGCCTTGTTCATTGTTAAACGCGGTGCCGTCAACGAAATCTCTCATTCTTAATCCTTTATTCTTTTTGGTCTTGCTGTTCTGGCGTGATGGCCAATATGCATGGTTACAACCGATTCGGGGGCCCTCTTTTGGAATGGCAGGTATGCGTTTTGCGCATAGCTCATCAATAAAACCTACCGGATTTAGTTAGGTTGCAGGGTTCCATTCCGCCAGATATAGGGCTTGGCAAGATCTGTTCAACCTTTCGCCACATTTTTGACACGAAGTGACCCATGCCCAAAATAAACGGAAATGAGATTCGCCCCGGCAATGTGCTGGAACATGATGGTGGCCTTTGGGCCGCAGTCAAAATTGACCACGTCAAGCCAGGTAAAGGCGGGGCATTTGCGCAGGTGGAGCTGAAAAACCTGCGTGATGGTCGCAAGCTGAATGAACGGTTCCGCTCAGCCGACAAAGTGGAACGCATTCGCCTTGACCAAAAGGACCAGCAGTTTTTGTTTGAGGCTGACGACATGCTGACGTTCATGGATAGCGAAACCTACGATCAGATCGCGCTTCCAGCGGATCTGTTGGGGGAAAGACGCCCTTTCCTTCAGGATGGGATGGTCGTCCAGATTGAATATCACGGTGAAGAGGCGCTAAGCGTTAGCTTGCCGACGAAAGTCACCTGCAAAGTTGTGGAGACAGAGCCCGTGGTCAAAGGTCAGACCGCTGCAAACAGCTTTAAGCCTGCGACATTGGATAACGGCGTGCGCGTGATGATCCCTCCCTTCGTGGGCGTGGACGAAGACATCATCGTCAACACCGAGACAGCAGAATACGTCGAACGCGCCTAAGGCGGGTGCGTCATGCGGGCAGCCGGCGTTCTGCGCGGCACCCGCATGACAAATCCCCAGGCAGTTGTGGGCTGCATCCACAACTGGCACGCAAAATGCGCACACTTTTGAACCTAACACATTGGCATTCTACCAATTTTCGCAGTGCCGTTCTGGCATCGCTTAGCCAATCTTTATCCGGCAAGAGGTTAATTTCAGGTTACCAAAATCCAGAAAATCGCTTTTATTTCAAATCTTTTTCAAACTGGCATCACCCGCATGCATCGCCCCATCTGCCCTATCAAAGCGTAAATAGGCCAGCGCTTTATCCCCGGCGCGCGTATGCAAGACCCCAACAGGTTTCCCATCGGCTGTGATGTCATCCCCCGCCTGCGCGTCCCCATCAATGGCAACCCGGCACAGCCCTTTGCGCAACGCGGTCTTATGCTTCATCCGTGCGACAATCTCTTGCCCGACGAAACATCCCTTGCGGAAATCAACGCCATGCAGTGCTTCAAAGTTCGCCTCAAGGATATATGTCTCGGGCGTGAGTTCGATCCCGGTTTCCGGTACCAATTGCGCCACACGCAGCGCATCCCAATCAGTGTCATCCGATAGGTCCGTGTCGCCATAGGCCCGCCAACCAAGCGCTGGGTGTCGCGGATCAGCGTAGGCGTCCGCTGGCGCGTCCCTCGTGCCGCGCGAGATGATTAAATCCGCCTCTGCAATCTGCACATCCGCACGCAGCCGATACATTGACAGCTTTTGGAACAACATGGCCGCGTGGCTTTCAGCAACGTCAATCAGCAGCTGGTCGGCCTGTGATATCACAAAGAAATCTGCGATGAACTTGCCCTGTGGCGTCAGCAATGCGGTATAGACGATCCCGCCCTTGGACACATCATTCGTGACCAGCCCTTGCAGGAAATCCACGCGGTCTGCCCCCGTCAAAGCCAGAATTTTACGCATCACGTGCCTCCTGTTTAAACTGCAGCCGGTGCAGGTCGGCATAAATTCCGCCACGCGCCAAAAGTTCATCATGCGTGCCCTGATCCACAACGCGGCCCTGATCCATCACCACGATGCTATCAGCATCACGGATGGTCGATAGACGATGTGCGATCACAAGCGTCGTGCGCCCGGCGGCAAGGCGCTCAAGCGCGGCCTGCACCACAGATTCTGACTTGGTATCAAGCGCGCTTGTCGCCTCATCCAGCAGCAGGATCGGGGTGTCGCGCAACAGGGCACGGGCAATGGCGACACGCTGGCGCTGTCCGCCGGACAGGGCTGATCCACGGGGGCCCGCCGCACTATCAAGGCCATCGGGAAGTTGGGGCAGGAAGTCACTCACATGGGCCGCATCCAGCACCTCTTGCAACCGCGCATCCGGCACGTCGCCGCGTCCCAGAAGAATATTGTCACGCAGGCTTTCGTCGAACAACGCAGCATCCTGGGACACTACCGAGAAAAGCGCGCGTAAATCTGCCAGACCCATCGCATTCACAGGCGTGCCATCGATCGTCACAGTGCCGCTTGCCGGATCAATCAGACGGGTGAGCACGTTGAAAACCGTAGATTTTCCCGCACCAGATGCGCCAACAAGCGCGGTCGTTGCGCCTGCGCGGGCGGTAAAGCTTGCGCCTTTCAGCACAGGCAAATCGCCGTAATTCAGGGCGATATCGTGAAGGGTGATTTCAGGGGCGGCCGTTGGCGCGGGGGCGGCGGTTGCAGGGGACAACACTGTTGGTTCTTCGGCCAGTACCGTCTGCAAACGCTCCATTGATGCCGAAGCTTGCTGCCATTTCCCGCTCAGCAGGCCCAGACGGCGTAAAGGTTCAAACGCAAGGCTCATCGCTGTGAAGAACGACATGAACTGACCGACGGTTTTCTCACCGGCGATGATTTCACTGCCGCCATAGATCAACACACCCAAAAACCCAAAGCCAGTCATGATATCAACCAAAGCGGGGACAGCGGCCTGCCCGGTGGCGGCCTTCACCTCGGCGCGGACACGGCCATAGGTCAGGGCGTCATAGCGCGCAGATTGATAAGCTTCGAGCGCGTTCAGTTTGATCGGGTTGATCCCGTGAAAAACCTCGTCCAATCGCGTGGACATACGCCCAGCTAATTCACGGGCATCAGAGGACCGCCGACGGACGTAAGTCTGTGCCATCAGCGAGGGAAGCACCAGAAACGGGATGCCGACAAGGGCAATCAGCGTCCAGCGCCAATCAATCACTAAAGCCACAGAAAACAGCGCGACGACGGCGATCAGATCACGGGCAATTCCCGTCAGAAGACTGGCCCAAATGCTGTTCACCACCTGCACATCGCCCTGCACCCGTTCAATCAACTGGCCCGGTGGGTTCACTTGGTGGTAACCGCTATCAAGGGCCATCAGATGGCGCAGCAGGTGGCTGCGCATGCCTGCGGCTGTCAGTTGGCTGACCTTGGTCATCAAGATACGCTGCCCGGCAGAGCTGAAGGCACGCACGACGAAAATCGCAAGGATGCTGAGGCCCACAACCCACAATGCACTGCGATCCGCACCGATCAGCACCGTATCAAACATCGGCTGGATCATGCGGGACAGAAAGGCCAGCATCGACCCCTCGACCATCATCAGGACAATCGCTGCGACAAGAATCCACTTGTGGGGGCGCAGATAGTCGCGCCAAAGCCATTTAAAAAGGGAGGGGCCGGGCGCTTTCATATCCGTAGGATCTTCTTTTTGGCAAAGCTCGCGGCCAAGGCCTCTGGGTCGTATTCAGTGGTGACCCAATCGCGGATACTGATGGGACCTTGGACAAGCCGTTGTTCGAAAAGTTCAAGTAAATGGTCCTGAATGCCAGTATCTGTGAACTTGATGTGGAGATATCGAAAGGACAACTCTTTTTTGGCCTCTGTAACTGACCCACCCTGATCCAGCACATAAAGCGCCGAAGCAAGGCCAGCCCGGTCCGCCCCGGACTTGCAATGCATCACAAAAGGACGGGGCATGGTGTCAAAGGCTGCAAACAGTCTCAGCAGTTGATCCTTTGGCGCGGGCGCGCGGGCCTGCAATGCGATACTGACCAGTTCAAGGCCAAGCCTGGCGCAGCTTTCAACTTCAAATAGATAAGGCGCACGCACGCCCACACCACGCAGGTTCAACACCGCTTTGATCCCCTTGGCCTTATAGGCTTCAAGCCGGGCATGGCCGGGATGGTTTGACCGATAAACGCCGTCGGTTACTTTTCCAAAGTTCGTCCAAAAGGTGCGCAGAATGCCAAAATCGGAAAACATCACATAGCGGCGCGACCGCTTGCGTTCATAGGGATCGGTGATGTCACGCCCATAGCTGGCCTTGCGGGCCGCTTTGTCAGAGGTGGGTTTGATAGACATAGCTGTGATCTGCTCCGGGACGGTTGGGATGGTCTACGGTGAAATGGGGGTGGTGGGCAAGTCGGGCAAGGTGTTGACGCTGCATTGGTTGACGCTAGTGTCCATACGAGATCTCAGCGAAAGCCGCGCCCTATGTCCCTTGCCAACGGTCGATCCTATCTTGCCATCCCCGGCCCTTCCGTCATGCCCGATCAGGTTTTGCGGGCGATGCACCGTGCGTCGCCGAATATTTATGAGGGCGAGCTGCATGAGCTGACCTACAGCCTGTTTGCTGATCTCAAGATGGTGGCGCAAACCGACCAGCACGCGGCCATCTACATTGGTAACGGGCATGCCGCGTGGGAGGCCGCTTTGTGCAATACTCTGTCGCGTGGCGACACTGTACTGGTGCTGGCCACAGGGCGGTTTTGCATTGGCTGGGGCGAAATGGCGGCGGGTTTGGGCGTTGCGGTGCAAACGATTGATTACGGGAACGAAAGCGACGTTGACTTGGCGCAATTCGAGGCGGCATTGCGCGCGGACAAAGATCACAAGATCAAGGCGATCTTGGCGGTGCATGTGGACACCTCAACCGGGGTAAAGAACGACATTGCAGGGATGCGGGCCGTGTTGGATGCGGTTGGGCATCCTGCGCTGCTGATGGCCGATTGCATTGCATCCCTGGGCTGCGATCGCTTTGAGATGGACGCCTGGGGCGTTGATGTGATGGTTGCGGGGTGCCAAAAGGGGCTGATGACCCCGGCGGGGATGTCTTTCGTGTTTTTCAACGATAAGGCGGACGCGGCGCGTGGGGATTGCGTGACCGCCTATTGGGATTGGCGACCGCGGGTGAACCCCGAAGGCTATTGGCAAATGTTTGATGGCACTGCACCGACGCATCACCTTTATGGGCTGCGGGCAGCCTTGGATATGATCAAGGACGAAGGGCTTGGGCATGTGCACGCACGCCACGATACACTGGCTCGCGCGATCTGGGCAGCACTTGCGGCTTGGGGGACCGAGGGGCCACTGAGGGCAAATATTGCAGACCCTGCCAAACGATCTGCGGCGATTACATCTGTGTTCATCGGGGAAGGTCATGGCGATAGCTTGCGCGAATGGTGCGAACAGGAAGCAGGGCTGACGCTTGGCATCGGACTAGGGCGCGACCCGGCCAGTGCCTATTTTCGCATCGGGCACATGGGCCATGTGAACGCGCATATGATTATGGGCGTGTTGGGCACGATGCAGGCGGGGATGCTTGCGTTGGATATCCCGCATGGGCGCGGGGCGCTGGATGCGGCGGCGGCAGTGATGGCCGGGAAGGTGGGTTTATAATTCATCCTGCGAAAAACGGCGGATCAGATAAGTGATGCCTAAGTTCAGCGTCAAGGCGGCCATAATCGCCCAGAAAAACCCAAAGATCGCCGCAAGTGTGAAAAGCCCCATAAAGATCAGCAGCCCAAAGCTGCACAGAAATGCATCTGTGTAGTTTTCAACGGCTTTCGGGTGCTTGTTTTGCATACGCGGCCTTGGATTTGTTGGTCAGAGAATTTCAGATAAAGCTTTCGCAAAGGTATCAAGATCTGCGTCGGGTGCGCAACTGATACGGATGCAGCGATCTTGCGGGGGGACGAAGGGCATGCGCACGAATACACCTTTATCGACAAGGGCTTGCAGCAATCTGCGCGCATGTGCACCATCATGCCCACAATCAATTGTGACAAAATTTGTGGCGCTCGGCAGGGCTTGAAGGCCGTGTTTGGCAGCAATCTCGACAATCCGAAGGCGGGCTTTCTCGACGTTGCGACGCGTCTGGATAAGCCAATCCTGATCTTGCAATGCGGCCAAGGCACCGGCCTGACTAATGCGGCTGATCCCAAAGTGATTGCGCACTTTATTGAAGGCATTGATCAGCGCTTTGGGGCTAATTGCATAGCCCACACGGATCCCGGCCAGACCATAACCCTTTGAAAAGGTGCGCATGCGGATGACGTCTGCGGTTTCAGGGTCCAGCGGTGGGGCGGTGCCGTCCGGGGCAAGATCAATATAGGCTTCATCCAGCACAAGAAGGGCCTGCGCGGGCACATGGCGGATCATGTCGGCCACTGTGTCGGCGCTGTGCCAGCTGCCCATTGGATTGTCAGGATTGGCAAAGTAAATCAGTTTCGCCTGCACCGCGCGCGCCTTGGCGATCAGGCGGTTCGGGTCCTCGAAGTCTCCGGCGTAAGGGACGGTGTGAATTTCCGCCCCGAACCCAGCAGCATGGTAGTTGAGGGTTGGATAGGCCCCGGCAGAGGTGACAACATGATCGCCCTTATCAATCAGCAAACGGCAGACCAGCCCAAGCAGCCCATCAATGCCTTCGCCGACCATGATGTTTTCGGGTGGAATATTATGGTGCGCGGCCAGTGCTTGGCGCAGATCATGGGATTCTGGATCGCCGTACATCCACGCACCTTTGGCGGCATCCTGCATGGCCTTGATGGCTTTGGGCGAGGGGCCAAAGCCGTTTTCATTTGCCCCAAGCCTTGCAAGGAAGGGCGCGTTTCTTGCGCGCTCTTGTGCCTCTGGTCCGACAAAGGGGACAGAGGCGGGGAGGGATGCGCAAAGCGGGGTAAGGCGTGGATCATCTGTCATGGGCAGAGTTAAGCTTCCGTAGCGTTAAGTTGCAATGGCTTTGGGGATGCATACCTGAATGTGTGGAGGACGACGAAAATGAACAGACGTGGTTTCTTGATGACAACAGGTGCGGTTGCGGTAGCGCGGGTGGTGCCGATGGCCGCACGGCCCCCGGCACGGCGCATCTTAACGCTGGTCTATGACAAAGCGCTGGGCGGGATGCGTGCGGTTGAACGCCTTGTGCGATGACGTGCGGCGCGCGCGCCTAGATTTCGTTCAGTCGATCTAGGGCGGCGTTGAGTTGTGCCTCTTCTTGTTGGCGAAGCCCAAGGTTTTCGCGGGCTTCGGCGACGACTTCAGGCGGGGCAGAGGCCGCAAATTTTGGATTGTTCACCCGACCTTCCAGCCCTTTGATTTCCTTTTGAAGTTTGGTCAGCGACTTGCCGAGCCGTTCCTTTTCGGCGTCCACGTCGATGATATCCGCCAGCGGCAGCGCAAAGGTCGCACCGTTTGTGGGCACGGTGAGTGACCCTTTCGGCGCATCCCCGATTGTGATGCTGTCCACGCGGGCAAGCCGCTTGATCAGGGCTTCGTTATTGGCAAGCGCTGCCTTGGCGTGATCATCCGCGTTTTCCTGCACCAAGGGCACTTTCAGCCCCGCAGGCACATTCATCTGCGCGCGCGCAGAGCGGATGCCTTCGATCAATGAGATCGCCCAGTTGATTTCGCGGTCGGCGTCCCCGTCCACCAGTTCGGTGCCGTAAGTCGGCCAATCGGCGTGGACCAGCATCTTTTCGCGCTTGCACGTCGTCTGCCACAGCTCTTCCGTGATGAACGGCATGATCGGGTGCAACAGGATCAGGCATTGATCCAAGACCCACGCCAGCGTCGCCTCGGTTTCCGCCTTTGCGCCCGCATCATCCCCTTGCAGGATCGGCTTTGAAAATTCGACGTACCAGTCGCAAACCTTGCCCCATGTGAAGGCATAAAGCGCGTTTGCGGCGTCGTTGAACCGGTAGGCCTCAAGGGCGTTGTCCACCTCAATGCGCACCTTGCCGACTTCGCCGATGATCCATTTGTTCAGGGTTTGTGCAGGCTTCGGTGGCGTCTGGTCGCCGTTGAACGTCACGCCGTAGTGGCCCGCAAAGCTGAACGCGTTCCAGAGTTTTGTGCCGAAGTTGCGGTAGCCTTTGATGCGGTCTTCGCTGATTTTCAGCACACCCCCAAGG
>CAYPVL010000080.1:14056-14430 GCA_964414165.1 uncultured Cognatiyoonia sp. | reverse complement strand
GGCCATGAACACCGGCCACGATGGATCAATGACGACGATCCACGCCAACAGCGCGCGCGATGGCGTGTCGCGTCTGGAAAACATGATCGCGATGGCAGGGATTGAGATGCCGATCAAGGCAACCCGCAGCCAGATTTCATCGGCTGTGAACCTGATTGTACAGGCCTCGCGCTTGCAGGATGGATCGCGCCGCATGACTTCGATCACCGAGATTACGGGCATGGAAGGCGACGTGATTTCGATGCAGGAAATTTTTCGCTATCAGCGCGTTGGCCTAACGCCCGAAAACAAGATTATCGGTCACTTTACTGCCACGGGCGTCCGCTCGGCGTTTTCTGATCTCTTTCGGATCGGCGATAAGTGGGCGATAAATC
>CAYPVL010000080.1:0-14046 GCA_964414165.1 uncultured Cognatiyoonia sp. | reverse complement strand
GCTTTGATCTGCCGCCGGCCATCTTTGAACCCATGGTTGCGGAGTAAACCGGCATGATTTCTGCAGAACCCCTTATTTATATCATTATCTTCGTCGCCGTTCTGGCGATGGTGCAGGGTGTTTACCTTGTTCTGTTTGGCAAATCGATCAGCCTGAACGGCAAGGTGAACCGCCGCCTTGAACTGCTTGAAAAGGGCGGTGGACGCGAACAGGTTCTGGATCAGCTCCGCAAAGAGATGACCCAGCACATGAAAAGCCAAAGCATCCCGCTTTATTCCATTCTGGCCAACCGTGCGCAAAAGGCCAACATCGCCTTTACTCCGCCCCAGATCATCATGGTGATGGCGGCCGTCAGCTTTGTAGCCTTCCTTGGCCTGACCCTTGCAACCGAAGTGGGTATTCTTGTGCGTGCTTTCGTTGCGATCGCGATGGGTGTTGGTGGCGTCTTCGTCTGGATCAGCAACAAAGCCAACAAACGCATGGCCATGATCGAAGAACAACTGCCCGAGGCGGTTGAATTGATGGTCCGTTCCTTGCGCGTTGGGCATCCGTTTTCGTCTGCCGTGTCCATCGTCGCCAAAGAAGTGGCCGACCCGCTGGGCACTGAAATGGGCGTCGTCTCAGACGAAACCGCCTATGGCCGCGATATGGGCGAAACCCTGAAGGCTGTCGCCGAACGCCTGGATATGCAGGATATGCGCTTTTTGGCTGTAGCCGTGACGATCCAGCAGCAATCGGGTGGTAACCTTGCAGAAATTTTGGACGGTCTGGCCAAGGTGATCCGCGCCCGTTTCCGGCTGTTCCGCCGCGTGCAGGCCATCACGGCCGAGGCGAAATGGTCTGGTAAATTGCTGTCGGCCTTCCCGATCCTTGCCTTGATCGTGATCAACCTGATCCAGCCCAATTACTTTGACGAAGTGATGGAGACATCTGTCTTTATCCCCGCCTGTCTAGTGGTTGCCGCTTTCCTTGTGGCGAACCTGATCGTCATGCGCAGCCTTGTGAACATCAAAGTATAAAGGTCAGATCACATGCTTGAATCAATCCAAACCATGATCACTGACCATTTAGGCCCGTTTGGTCCTTTGATGTTGGTTGGTCTTCTGGGGGTCTTGATGATCCTCGTGACCTTGCCGATCCTGCTGCAAAAGCAGGATGACCCCCTTGATCGCTTGCGTGATCAGGCCCGCAAGCAGCGCAAAGATGGTGCCGCAACCGAAAAACTGCGCACCGCGACTAGCAAAGACAAGCTTGAAAAGTACTCAAGCTTTCTTGAACCGCAGGATGCCGATGAATATGGCGCGGTGAAGCTAAAACTGATGCAGGCTGGGTATAAATCCAAAAATGCCGTGCGGTTCTACCACTTCTTCCAGTTTATTCTGGGCGTTCTCGGCCTGATCCTTGGCGGGATCTATGCATTCTACAAAACAACCCAAGGTGATGTGACCACCCAAAACCTGCTGTTGATGAGCATGGGACCGGGCATCGTTGGCTATATGCTTCCCAAATACTGGGTCACCCGTCGTCAGGCGACCCGGCAGGAAAATATCACCAATGGTTTTCCCGATTGTCTGGATATGATGCTGGTCTGCGTTGAGGCGGGTCAATCGCTTGACCAATCTATCATGCGCGTCTCAAACGAATTGCGGTCGGGTTTTCCCGAACTCTCGGAAGAATTTGAGATTGTGAGCCACGAAATGAAGGCCGGTAAATCCAAAGACAGCGTTTTGCGCGATATGTCTGAACGCTGCGGTGTGCAGGATATTTCATCTTTCGTGACCGTGCTGATCCAATCACAGCAGTTCGGGACATCCATCGCCGATGCGCTGCGGGTCTATGCATCAGAAATGCGTGACAAACGGGTCATGCGCGCCGAAGAAGCGGCCAACAAATTGCCCACAAAGATGACTTTGGCCACGATGATGTTGACGGTGCCGCCCCTTCTGGTCATTTTGATCGGGCCATCCATTTACAACATCTCCCAAAACCTTGGGGGCGGTTAAGGAACCGAACATATGAACATACGCCGGGTCAGTTTCACCTTGGCTTTCATGACGTCGCTGGCCGCCTGTTCTTCAGGCGGCTTCGCGCCATCTGGCGATCAGGTCTTTGCCCCCGGCGTTGCGGGGCAAAGCGATATTGACGGCTTGATCGTCGGCCATCGCTTGATGGCTGCCGGCGAATATGAACTGGCGCTGACCGCCTATACCCGCGCTGCCGCTCAGCAAGGGCTGAATGTGGACACGCTATCGGCCCTTGGGTCGGCCAATCTGCGCTTGGGCCGCCTTGGCCAAGCCGAACGGCAACTGCGCCGCGCCACCGCCGAGGCCCCCGATTTCCCTGCCGCGTGGAACAATCTTGGCGTGAT
The DNA here is from genome assembly GCA_964414165.1 of uncultured Cognatiyoonia sp. Taxonomy (GTDB): domain Bacteria; phylum Pseudomonadota; class Alphaproteobacteria; order Rhodobacterales; family Rhodobacteraceae; genus Cognatiyoonia. Next base: position 11,678 of record CAYPVL010000080.1, on the reverse strand, counting down.
TTTGCTGGAAAAGGGCGAATACGCCGAGGCAAGTCAGGTTTTCCGTCGCGCCTTTGCAACGGATAACGGCAATTCTGACCAAATTCGCGAGAACTTTCGCTTGGCACTCGCTAATTTAGGCGACCCCGATTACGATCCAGACAAACAGAACCAGAACTTTCAACTGGTCAGACGCGGCACGGGGGATTTCATTCTGCTCGGGTCGTAATTGAGGTATGAGCAGAAAAGGACGCAAAAAATGCGCCACCCTATCCTATTAAGCCCCGTCTTTAAGATTGCGTGCTTCAGCGCACTTGTGGCCGTTGCTGGCTGTGGCCAATCTGGCAGCACCCAGGTTGATCGCGCCATGTCTGACCTTGCTGATATTGAAGGCAATGACCTGTCCGAAGTGATGCTGACCGTTGGTAACCCCGGCGAGGCTGTGAACTATTTCTCGGGTGCTTTGGCCCAGAACCCGGATCGCGTTGATCTGCAGCGCGGCCTTGCCAAATCGCTGGTCCGCGCCCGCCGCCTGAATGAGGCGATCCCTGCGTGGGAAAACGTGACCAAACACCCCGAAGCCAATTATGACGACAGTGTCGAGCTGGCCGATGCCTTGATCCGGTCCAACCGCTGGGACGAGGCCGCCGCCACGCTGAACACCATTCCGCCGACCCATGAAACCTTCAAGCGCTACCGGCTTGAAGCGATGGTCGCCGATGGCAAGGAACAGTGGGAAAAGGCCGACAGCTTTTATGAAATCGCCGCAGGCCTGACGACAACACCTGCAAGTGTGTTGAATAACTGGGGTTATTCCAAACTGACCCGCGGTGACTACCCCGAAGCTGAACGGCTGTTCATTGATGCAATCCGCATGAACGGTGGGTCATTCACGGCCAAGAACAACCTTGTTCTGGCCCGTGGTGCACAGCGCAAATATGATCTGCCCGTCATCCCGATGAACCAGACCGAACGCGCCAAACTGCTGCATACGCTGGCCCTGACCGCGATCAAGCAGAATGACATCACCATCGGCAAAGGCCTTCTGCGCGAAGCGATTGACACGCATCCCCAGCACTTTGACGAAGCCACTCTGGCGCTGCGCGCGCTGGAAGACAACGTCACGAACTAAACGATGCCGCTTACGCCTTTTGCGGCGACCCTGTTTCTGGTCGCCGCAGTTCCCATTTCGATCTTTGTCGCCTGGAGCGATCTGCGGGCAATGAAAATCCCCAATGTCGCTGTTTACGCGCTGGTTGGGGCCTATGCGGTCCTTGGCCTGATCGCGTTCCCGCTTGATCAATATCTGTGGCACTGGCTGCACCTGCCCATCATCCTTGTGATCGGCATGGTCCTGAATGCGGTCGGTGCGATGGGTGCGGGGGATGCCAAATTTCTGGCCGGAGCCGCCCCAATGGTCGCCCCCGCGGATGTGGCCCTGCTGATCATCTGCTTGACGGCCTGCGTTCTGGTCGGGGTCGTTACGCACAAAATCGCCAAGCATACGCCGCTGCGCAATCTGGCCCCCGACTGGGCCAGTTGGGATCAGAAAAACAATCGCTTTCCAATGGGTTACCCTTTGGGAATGACCTTGATTGCCTACCTTGGTGCCGTGGTCGCTCTGCACTGACAAAGCCTGTCTTTGTTCATCATTTCGCCACAAATTCATGACAAATTGCTTTTCAAACGCGGCCAAAAGCTGCGCATTTTTTGACTGAGTGAACGGGCCCTTATTATGAATATGCAGACAACAAACGTCTTGTCTCCTCCCGCGCCCAAGCGGCTTGAGGAAATGCAATTGCCAACCGCAATGATGCGCGACATCCTGATCAAGACCATGTTCCGCATGAACCTTGATATGGTCACGCAATTGGCCCGTGTGGTGTGTCTGCCTGTTCCTGTCACACAGGAACTTATCGATATGGCGCGCAGCCAGCGCTTGGTCGAGGCGACGGGTACGCTTAACGCCAATAATGGCAATGAAATGGGCTATCAATTGACCGACGCTGGCAAGGCCCGTGCGTTGGATAGCTTGGCCCAATCTGAATATTTCGGCGCAATGCCCGTGCCGCTGGATGTGTATTCAGCGCAAGTGAAACGCCAGTCAATCCGCAACATCCAGATCACCCGCGAACAGCTGACCACAGCGATGGGGCATCTGGTTTTGCCTGATGATCTGTTGTCAAATCTTGGGCCTGCGGTGTCGGCCGGGCGTTCGATCCTGATGTATGGTCCGCCGGGCAACGGGAAATCTTCAATCTCGAACGGGATCCGGGATGCGCTGGGTGACAAGATTTATATCCCGCGCGCGATTGAATATTCTGGTCAAATCATCACAGTTTATGACCCGATTGTGCATTCGGCAGCCGAAGAACAGGTTGATGATCCCAATTCCCTGCGCCGCACATCCGGGCGCTTTGATACGCGCTATGTACGCTGCGAACGCCCGACCGTGATTACGGGCGGTGAACTGTCGCTGCACATGCTTGACCTTGTTTATAACCCGACCGCGCGCACCTATCAGGCGCCGCTTCAATTGAAATCAACCGGTGGCGTCTTCATCGTGGATGACCTTGGCCGCCAGAAAGAACCACCGCAAACCATCGTTAACCGCTGGATTGTTCCGCTGGAAGAAAGCAAGGATATCCTTGCGCTGCAATCTGGTGAAAAGTTCGAAGTGCCCTTTGACACCCTCGTGATCTTCTCAACCAACTTCCACCCCAACACGATCTTCGATAAGGCGGCGTTGCGCCGGATTTTCTACAAGATCGAGGTGAATGGCCCCGATCAGGCGGATTTCCTCAAGATTTTCGCCATGGTCGCGCGCAAGCGTAAAATGCCACTGGATGAGGATACGCTGATCCATCTGTTGAACGTGCGCTACCCGGAAATCGACAATGTCTATGCGAACTATCAGCCGATCTTCCTGATCGACCAGATGATCGCAATCTGCGAATTTGAAGGCATCCCGAACCAGATGACCCCCGAATTAATCGACCGGGCTTGGGCGAACATGTTCGTCAAAGAGACAGAGTTTGACCACTAAGCCTTGACCTTCCCGCCCACCCCGCGTGAGGTGGGCGCGATGGAAGATTTCGGCAAAATAGGCTTGGCAGGCTGTGGCCGTATGGGGCTGCCCATGCTGCGCGCGCTCCAGCGTGCGGGCTTTGCGGCTGAAGGGTTTGATGTCCGTGACGTGGGCGTCGGACAGGACGCGTCTGATTTTGCCAATGGGCTGCAAACACTAATCACCGTCGTGCGCGACAGCGATGAAACGGACGCGCTGCTGTTTGATGACCAAGCGCTGACCAAGGCTGTAAGCCTGCGCACAATTATCATCAGCTCCACCCTATCGCCGCGCTATGTCAAAGACTTACGCGCCCGTGTTCCCAAGAACATAACCCTGATCGACGCCCCAATGTCCGGCGCGCAAGTCCGGGCCAAGGCGGCGACGCTTGCGTTCATGATTGGCGCAGACCCGGCCGCCATCGCCAAGCATATGCCGCTATTCAACGCGATGGGCCGCGATATTCATGTGATGGGTGGCTATGGCGCGGGCATGACGGCGAAGGTTCTTAACAACCTGCTGGCCGCAAGTTCCACCGCGATGACCCGGCTGGTGCTGGATTGGGCGGACGCGGAAGGGGTGGATGAGGGTAAGCTGCTTGCGCTGATCCACACAGCGTCGGGGCAGAACTGGCTGGCCTCGGGGTTCAACGACATCGAATTCGCACGCGATGGCTATGGCACAGACAACTCTATCGGGATCATTGCAAAAGATGTCGGGGCAGCACTTGATATTGCGCCAGACGGGGCCGACACGACGCTGCCCGAAACAGTGCAAAACGCCATTGCCAATTTGAAACCACGACCGAAACCGTAGTGAAATCTACTGCTTCTTTTGAACAAAAATATGGCCCCCGGAGGGTCCGCACCCTCCTCCCCTCACGGCCATCAGAAAATTAAGCACACGCGAGGTCTTGACCCACCGCCCCTGCACCGCAACTCTCCCTCATGATCTTGCCTGAAAAATTCCACAACTGGTTCGCAAGTCGCGGCTGGTCGATCCACCCGCACCAGCAAGACATGCTGGACCGGGCCGATGCACCGGCACTGCTGCTTATCGCGCCAACGGGCGGGGGCAAAACGCTGTCGGGCTTCCTGCCAACGCTGACCGAATTGGCAGATGGCACACACGACGGGCTGCACACACTTTACGTCTCACCGCTCAAAGCGCTGGCCGCGGATATCAAACGCAACCTGCGCACGCCCGTCGATGAAATGGACCTGCCCATTCGGATTGAGGATCGCACGGGCGACACAAGTTACACCCAAAAGCGCCGCCAACGCGCCGACCCACCGCATATTCTGCTGACCACCCCGGAAAGCCTTGCCCTCCTTACCTCTTACGAAGACGCACCGCGCGTGTTCAAAGGTTTGCAAAGGGTGATCGTGGATGAAATCCACGCCCTCGCCGAAAGCAAGCGGGGCGATCAGTTGATGCTGGCACTCTCGCGGCTGCAAACCCTTGCGCCGGGGCTGCGCCGTGTTGGGCTTTCGGCTACGGTCGAAGATCCCGCCGCGATCGCCGCCAGCCTTGCCTGCCATCCAAATCCTTGCGAAATTCTGCACGCAGATCCCGGCCCGCCGCCAGACATCGCGATGCTGCAAACCGAAGACTATCCGCCTTGGGCTGGCGGGGGGGCGGCTTATGCGATCCCTGCCGTGCTGGAACAGGTCAAACAGCATAAAACCACGCTGATCTTTCACAACACCCGCGCGCAGGCCGAACTGTTCTTTCACAACCTTTGGCTTGCCAACACGGATGATCTGCCCATCGGCATCCACCACGGGGCGCTGTCCAAGGAACAACGCGAAAAGGTCGAGGCGGCGATGGTGCGCGGTGATCTGCGCGCGATTGTCTGCACCGGCAGCCTTGATCTGGGGATTGATTGGGGCGACGTTGATCTGGTCATTCAGGTCGGTGCGCCCAAAAATGTGAAGCGCCTTGTACAGCGGATTGGGCGCGCGAACCACCGCTATAACGCGCCGTCCAAAGCCTTGATGGTCCCGGCAAACCGCTTTGAAGTCGTCGAATGCGTCGCCGCGATTGAAGCGGCCTATGCCCATGATCTGGATGGTGATCCCAAAGGCGACGGGCCACGCGATGTGCTGTGTCAACACATCCTGATCCGCGCCTGTGCGGGTGCATTCAGCGCGGATGCGCTTTACAATGAAGTGCGCACAGTCGGGGCCTATCGCACGCTCAGCCGTCCCGCGTTTGATGATTGCCTCGATTTCTGCGCCACGGGCGGCTATGCGCTGCGCGCCTATGACAAGTGGAAGCGCCTGATGGAAACGGATGGGCTTTGGCACCTGCGCGACCCGCGCGCGACCCGCAATATTCGTATGAATATTGGTACCATTCAGGACACCGACACGCTGACCGTGCGTTGGAAAGGCAGCTTTGCGGCGCTTGGCAAGATCGAGGAAGGCTTTGCCGCAACACTGACCCCCGGTGATACGTTCCTGATCGGGGGCAAGATCGTGCGCTATGATCGCCTGAAAGAAATGGCTGTCGAGGTCACGCGCGATGCGGCCAAGAAGCCAAAGATCGCGACGTTTTTGGGTACGAAATTTGCAACCTCAACCCAATTGCAAGCCCGTATTCTGGCGATGTTCGAGACCGGTGATTGGTCCGCCTTCCCGGCCCACACCGCCGAATGGTTGGACCTGCAGGTGAAGTATTCCAAGATGCCCCAAGCCGACCGGGTTCTGGTTGAAAGTTTCGGCCATGACGCGCGCCCTCACACGGTTTTCTACGGTTTTGCGGGGCACAATGCGCAACAAACACTTGGCATGCTGCTGACCCATCGCATGGAAGAACTGGGCCTTGATCCCCTTGGCTTTGTCGCCACAGATTACGCCACGATGGTCTGGGGGCTTGAGCCTGTCACCGACCCTGCCCCATTGTTTGATGCTGCCAACATGCGTGATGGGTTTGAAACCTGGCTGGGCGGCAATGCGGTGATGAAAAAAACCTTTCGCGCGGCGGCCAATATCGCAGGGCTGATTGAACGCAATCTGCCTCAGGGGCGCAAAAGCGGACGGCAAGCGACTTTTTCCAGCGATATCCTGTATGATGTGCTGCACAAATACGACCCCGACCATCTGATGATGCAAATCACCAAGGAAGAGGCGATGCGCGGCCTTGTCGATTTTGGCCGTATCGAAGAGATGCTGGACCGCACCAAGGGCCGCGTTGATCATATCAAGCTTGACCGCGTGAGCCCGCTTTCAGCCCCAATGCTGCTTGAGGTTGGGCGCGTGTCTGTGGCCGGCGAGGGGCGTGAACGATTGATCGAGGAAGAGGCAGAAAAGCTGATGGCGGCCTCTGGTCTGAACCAGATTGACCCCGGTCCAAGCAAACCGCAATGGCGGGTCGGATGGTAGAGACTTGTCCTAATCCCATCGCAACACTAAGAACGAAGCATGAACGGCGCGCATAATTTTCACTTTTACAACCATACTCTAACAGCCCTGCCCCAGGGGGCGTTGTGGATTGCCACTGCCCGCACGTTATGTGTTTCAGATCTGCACCTTGGCAAATCGGATCGCATTGCCCGCCGCTCAGGAAGGATGCTGCCCCCTTACGAGACGCGCGAAACGCTGAGCAAGCTTGATACGCTGATCACAGCCCTGAACCCGGAATGCGTCATTTGCCTTGGCGACAGTTTCGATGATCTTGATGCAGCCCAAAGCCTGACCGAGGCCGATCATCTGCTGCTGACCACCATGCAAGCCGGGCGGAATTGGGTCTGGATCGAAGGCAATCATGATCCCGGTCCGGTCGAACTTGGCGGGGCGCACCGCGCAGATTTCACGCTGGATTCCATCACCTTTCGCCACATCGCCACGCCCGAGGCGGGCGAAATATCAGGCCACTACCATCCCAAATGCAGCCTCCCAAAGGGTGGTGCGCGCCCGGCGTTCCTGATCGACAAAACGCGCATCATCATGCCTGCTTTCGGGGCCTACACGGGCGGTTTGCGTGCGCATGATCCTGCATTGCAAAAGCTGATGGCCAAAGATGCAACGGCTGTCCTGACCGGGCGCAAAGCGATCCCTGTGCCTTTGGCCGCGACGCTTTAGGCCGTCAACCCGGCCGGTTCGGCCAAGCCATTGGTTCTGCAGCAGGCCGTCACCGTATTGGCCAGAAGGCAGGCAATCGTCATTGGCCCAACGCCACCCGGAACGGGCGTGATAGCCCCAGCCACTTCGGCAGCGCTTTGAAAATGCACATCGCCAACCAGCTTGGTTTTGCCCTCTTTTTCGGGGTGCGGAATGCGGGTGATACCCACATCAATGACCACAGCGCCGGGCTTGACCCAATCGCCTTTCACCATCTCAGCGCGGCCCACGGCGGCAACAAGGATATCAGCACCACGGCACACCTCTTCAAGGTTTTGCGTGCGCGAATGGGCGATGGTGACAGTGCAATTGGCCTGAAGCAGCAACTGCGCCATCGGCTTGCCAAACAGGTTCGAGCGGCCAATCACGACCGCATTCTTCCCCGTCATATCACCGATCTGATCACGCAGCAGCATAAGACAGCCCAAAGGCGTGCAACTGACCAACGCAGCCCCACCAGTTGACAGCAAACCAGCATTCGTCACGCTTAGCCCGTCCACATCCTTGGCCGGATCAATGCGCGCCACAGTGCGGCGTTCATCCAAGTGATCAGGCACCGGGAACTGGCACAGAATGCCATGCACAGCCGGGTCGGCGTTCAGTTTATCAATCAGCGTAAACAGATCTTCTTCGGATGTATCGCCGGGCAAACGGTATTCAAAAGATTCCATGCCCACGGCCACCGTCGCCTTGTGCTTATGGCTGACATAAACATCGCTTGCCGGATCATCGCCGACAAGGATCACCGCCAGACCGGGCGTGATCCCGTGTTCATCCTTGAGGCGGGTCACATGGCTTGCAATATCGCCCCGCACCCCTTCGGCAAAGGCTTTTCCGTCAATCACTGTCGCTGTCATGATATCTTCTTCCGAATAAAAATGTGCCCCCGGAGGGGGGTGGGATGGCGGGTGGGGCGTCGTCGTAGGCGCGCGTCATCCCGCCATCAATGTCTAGAACAGACCTTCAATCTGCCCGTCCGCATTCAGCATGATCGCCTCGGCCGATGGGACACGTGGCAGGCCCGGCATCGTCATGATCTCACCGCAGATGGCAACGATGAAACCTGCCCCCGCACTTAGGCGCACTTCACGCACTGGCACGGCAAAGCCTGTGGGCGCACCGCGTACCGCTGGATCAGTGGTAAAGCTGTACTGCGTTTTCGCCATGCAGACCGGCAGATTGCCATAGCCTTGTTCTTCCCATGTCTTCAGCTGATCACGGATCTTCTTATCCGCAATCACCTCATCCGCGCGGTAGATGCGCTTGGCAATCGTGTCGATCTTGTCAAACAGACCCATGTCATCGGGGTAGATCGGGGCGAATTGTGCTTCGTCCTTGTCTGCAATCTCGGCCACGCGGGTCGCAAGCTCTTTGGTGCCTTCCGACCCATGCGCCCAGTGTTTACACAAGATCGCCTCGGACCCTTGGCTTTCGACGTAGGCCTGCACTGCGGCGACTTCGGCGTCCGCGTCGCTCACGAAGTGGTTGATCGCAACGACCACCGGCACCCCAAAGCTTTTCACGTTTTCGATGTGACGGCCCAAGTTCGGACAGCCCGCCTCGACTGCGCCGACGTTCTCGTCCCCAAGATCGGCCTTGGCAACCCCGCCGTTCATCTTCATCGCCCGCACCGTGGCCACGACCACAACACAAGATGGCGCGATGCCTGCCTTGCGGCATTTGATGTTGAGGAACTTTTCAGCCCCAAGGTCAGCCCCAAAGCCAGCTTCCGTCACCACATAATCCGCCAGCTTCAACGCCGTTGTCGTCGCCGTGACCGAGTTACAGCCGTGCGCGATATTCGCGAATGGCCCGCCGTGCACGAAGGCCGGGTTATTTTCCAAAGTCTGCACAAGGTTGGGCTGCATCGCATCTTTCAGCAGCACCGTCATCGCGCCATCTGCCTTGATATCACGGGCATAAACGGGCGAACGGTCGCGGCGATAGGCCACGATGATATCGCCCAGACGCTTTTGCAGATCTTCCAGATCGCGCGCGAGGCAAAGGATCGCCATGACCTCGGACGCCACAGTAATGTCAAAGCCAGCTTCGCGTGGGAAGCCGTTGGCGACACCGCCAAGTGACGCGGTGATCTGGCGCAAAGCCCGGTCGTTCATGTCCATCACACGGCGCCACGCGATGCGGCGAATATCAATGTCCAGTTCGTTGCCCCAATAGACGTGGTTGTCGATCATCGCTGATAGCAGGTTGTGCGCGGATGTGATTGCATGGAAGTCCCCTGTGAAGTGCAGGTTCATCTCTTCCATCGGCACAACCTGCGCATAGCCACCACCCGCGGCCCCGCCCTTCATCCCGAAACACGGGCCGAGTGAAGCTTCGCGGATGCAAACCGCCGCCTTCTTGCCGATGGCGTTCAACCCGTCGCCCAAGCCCACCGTCGTTGTTGTCTTCCCCTCGCCCGCTGGTGTTGGATTGATCGCGGTCACAAGGATCAGCTTACCGTCCTTGTTGCCTTGGACCGAGTTAATGAAATCCTGGCTGACCTTCGCTTTGTCATGCCCATAGGGCAGCAGATCATCTGCGCCGATGCCCAGCTTGGCCCCGATTTCCTGAATGGGGCGCTTTTGCGCTTCGCGTGCGATTTCGATGTCTGACTTATATTCCATGGCCGAATTCCCTGATGTGCGCAGTCGTGTACCGCTTTGTTTCATATCGCTTCTAGCGGTGATGTCAGTGCTTTCGGGACAGATTTACGACATTTTCGCCGCCGGAATCGCCCCGGTCCGCCCCGTCCGTGTCGGATACGAAACCTTAGTCCGCGAAAAGATCCATTTGCGGGGCCCATGCGCGTTGGTCAGGAACGTGCAAGGTCAGGGTATCGCCGATGCGCAAGGTTCCGGGGCGTTCAACGCTGCCGGTCACGCCGCGCTTGCCTTTGGCGGCTGCCTTGTAGGCTTTGCCGTGGCCCGGATGCGCGGCTTCGATCGTCATCGCCGGGAACTGGCAGGGCCTGTTTTCCATATCGATGATCAGCGTCACCCCGTCTTGGGTCTGAAGCCGTGATGACGGTGGCAGATGCGTGAAATCGGGGATGCCCGCGATCACGATTGAGGCCCCGATCCAGATTGGATCAATCGCCTCAAGCCCAAGGTCAGCGGCGATTTCAGCGGTTTCTTCGGCGCTGACGATGCTGAACTGCCGTGTGTTGCGGATTTCGGTATCGCGCGGATGCTGAGACTTGACCCGGCTGCATGAAGGGCGGGTCAGCCCCGCGTGGCAATCACCAGCATAGCCTGCAAAATCAACGGGCATTTCCCTCAGCGCCTTGGTGTAAAGCGTGGGGTCATCGCGATGCGGCACATAGCCAAGCCATGTGATCGTGCCGGTGATTTTTGTGGGTTTAAGTGCGGGCATAGCGACCTCTTGCTGGTTGGGGCGCAATGTGGCCTGCCTGTGCGAAAGGTTCAACGCAAAAGGCCCCGCGCTTATCAAAGCTGCGGGGCCTTTCAAGTCTGTCGCCAGATTAGGCGGTCGGCTCTGGTTCCATCCCACCGTCCGGCGCTTTTGGCTTTTTCGGTTTGGTCTTGGGAATGGCTGTCAGGCTGGACCCGCTATCATCGGGCTTATCCTCTTCATCCTCATCGATACGTGGCGGTTCACCGCGAATGACGCGCTCGATTTCATCGCCTGTCAGCGTTTCATATTCCAACAAGCCTTGGGCCAGACGTTCAAATTCTTCGTTCTTGTCCTCAAGAATTTTATACGCCAGCTGATAGCCTTCATCGATAATGCGCTTCACTTCGCTTTCGATCAGCTCTTTCGTGGCGGCCGACACCGAGAAACCACCCGCACCGCCATTGGCCTGATAGCCTGCCGCCGCTTCCTGATAATCAATGTTGCCGACCTTGTCGGACATGCCGTAGCGCATGACCATCGCCCGGGCGAGCGATGAGGCCTGCATGATGTCACCCACCGGCCCCGACGATACACTGTCGGCCCCGTATTTGATGATTTCCGCCGCCTTGCCCGCCATGGTCATTGCGATGCGCTGTTCGGCTTCGTCTTTGAACATTTGCAGTTTGTCCATTTCCGGCAGGCTCATCACCATGCCCAAGGCACCGCCGCGCGGAATGATCGTGGCTTTGTAGACCGGATCACATTTTTCAAGGCTGATACCCACAATGGCGTGGCCCGCTTCGTGATAGGCGGTCTTTTCTTTCTGGTCCTGCGTCAACACCATAGAACGGCGTTCGGCGCCCATCATGATCTTATCCTTGGCCTGTTCGAAATCAAACATCGCCACAAAACGCCGGCCCACGCGGGCCGCGGTCAGGGCCGCTTCGTTCACAAGGTTTGCAAGGTCGGCACCCGAAAATCCGGGCGTGCCGCGCGCGATGATCCGCAGATCAACGTCAGGTCCAAGCGGCGTTTTGCGTGCGTGCACAGCAAGGATTTTCTCACGGCCTTTGATGTCGGGATTGCCAACCGTGACCTGACGGTCAAAGCGACCGGGGCGCAACAATGCTGGGTCCAGCACGTCTTTGCGG
>CAYPVL010000079.1:0-14526 GCA_964414165.1 uncultured Cognatiyoonia sp. | reverse complement strand
GCTGTGTGGGGTCTGTTGGGGCCGGGTTCAGCTTTTGCTGAAGCCACATCGAAACCCCAAGCAGGATCGGCAGGACACCGATAAAGATCAGCGACAGGAATGAATCCGGTGGCAGGCCATCCCATGGCAGCAGGCCGAAGAAGTTGAAGATTGTCGATGGATCAGGCGCAGACAAATCTTTGATCCAGCCAAACCAAGGGGCGTGCCGCAGTTCGATGGTGACGAAGATCACCTTGTAGAGCGAAAAGAAAATCGGGATCTGGATTAGAATCGGCAGACACCCGGCGGCTGGGTTCACCTTGCGATCCTTGTAAAGTTTCATGGTCGCCTGCTGCATCGCCTGCCGGTCATCGCCATGCTTTTCCTTCAGCGCTTCCATCTCTGGCTGCAGTTCCTTCATCCGCGCCATGGATACGTGGGATTTCCATGCAAGCGGCAGCACAATGGCCTTAAGGATCACGGTCAGCGCGATAATCGCCCAGCCCATGTTGCCGATGACGACATTCAGCCAGTGAAGCAGTGCAAAGATCGGCTTGGTCAGGAAGAAGAACCAGCCCCAGTCGATACTATCGATGAACCGGTCCACGCCTTCTTCGTTTTGGTACGTGCGGATGGCGTCCCATTCTTTTGCGCCCGCGAATAGGCGTGTTGTGACGGTGACGCTGTCACCTGATGCGACGTCTTGCTGGGGCATGATCGCCTCGGCCTGATAAATGTCGCGGCTTTCAAAGTGCCGGACAGAGGCGCGGAAAGGCGCAGACTGATCGGGGATCAGCGTGGTCATCCAGTAGTGATCCGTCCAGCCGATCCAGCCTTTGTCGGTCACCTCGACCGTTGCATCTGAACTGTCTGCGTCGAAATCGACGATATCGTCATAGTCAATTTCGGTCAGTTCGCCGTCCGCTTTGCGCACAAGCCCTTCGTGTAGAATGAAGAAGTTCTTCATGTCATCGGGTTCAGTGTGGCGCCGCAAAAGGCCGTAGGGACGGGATGAAAATGTATCGGTCGCGGTGTTTTGGACACTTTGTTCGTAGGTGAACATGAACGTCTCATCGACCGACACTTTGGTTGTGAAAACCTGACCCAGTCCATTGTCCCACGTCAGCGTGACGGGGGTTGTTGGGGTCAGAACATCGCCTTCGGAAAGTGTCCAAATGGTTTGATCGTTGGGCACGACATCTGCGTCACCGGTCCAGCCAAAGATGGCAAGGTAGGCATCGTTTTCGCCGACAGGCTTGAGCAGGTGAACAATGTCTGACCCTTCATCCAGCGTTTCGCGGTATTCAGTCAGCGATAGATCATCGATCCGCGCGCCCTGCATCGACAGAGAGCCGGCGAACTGTTCAGTTTCAATCGGAACGCGTGCGGCTTCGACCTGTTCGGTGACGGGGGCTGCCGTTTCAGTGGATGCGTCTTCGGTCGCGGCTTGCGGAACGGTTGGGTCGACTTGTTCGGTGCCTGTGCCTTCGGCGATGGGATCGACAATCTCTTCTGGTGGGAAAAGCCAGAACCACACAAGGATCACAAGGAAACTTAACGCTGTCGCAAGGATCAGGTTTTTGTTTTGGTCATCCATTCGAAAGTGCCGCCCAGCTGCCTAAATTTGTGGGGTTTCTTCAACCCTTTGAGGCGGCAAAGGTCAAGCGGATTCCCCCGAAGCAGGATCAAATTGACCGATCATTCAAAGGGGTGCTACGCCATCAGGCCCCCAAGGCCTGCACAGATGCCTTGCGGTTTTTCAACCATCCCAGCACATCACCGGGTGCAAGGGGTGGTGCGATACCAAATCCCTGAACGGATTCGCATTTCGTGCGCTGCAGGAATGCAAGCTCTGCATCCGACTCGGCCCCTTCGGCAACTGTGCCGACAGACATCTTATTTGACATTGCGACGATCATTTCGATCATCGACTGTTTGTCGGTATCGCCGTCGCAATGCGAAATAAACGAACGGTCGATTTTGATCCGATCCACACCAAAACGGCGGATCGAAGTGATCGACGTGCTTCCCGTACCAAAATCATCAAGATCAATCACGCATCCAAGTTGTGAGAGTGCGCGCAGGTTGTCCTGAATGCCATCCCGTCGTTGTTGGGCCACGACCGTTTCCAGCACTTCGACCACAAGGCTTTCGGGCGCGATGTCAAATTTCGCAAGACCCAAGCTGACGTATTTGACAAGGTTTGGATTGCGCAGTTCCTCGGACGAGAAATTGACCGAAACTGTTGGCACATCAAACCCCGCATCACGCCAATCCCGCAGCGCCTTGAGGGCTGAGTCGAGCATGCAAAAGCCAAGCTGGGGCATCATGCCAAGTTCTTCAATTTGGGGAAGAAATTCAGCGGGCGGAATCAGACCTTTTTCGGGGTGTGTCCAGCGGGCAAGCGCCTCAAACCCGGTAACATCCCATGTTTCCAGCGACACTTGTGGTTGAAAAAACGGATGGATCGCCCCGCTTTCAATGGCCCGACTGATCGATTGGCGTGTGTTCCTGCGTGCAAGCAGGTTTTTATGCAGGAAAGAGTTCAGTTTTCGAATAATTTCGGGGCCTTGTAACCCTTTTGACCATTCTAAAAAGGCGGCGGCGAACCATCGGATGACGCGTTGAAACCAAAAGAACACAGACATGCAATCTCCAAAATGTGCGCCCGCGAGATTGGGACGCATTTGAAGTAAAAGAACACCAAGTGGTTTCTTTCTGCTTAACGATGTTCTTATTTTGTCCCTTCGGATGTCGGTAATGTCAGCCCGGCGAAATCAAACAGCTTTGGGTCAAGCAAATGGCTGGGCCGTGCGTTCATTAAACTGCTGAACATCTTTTGCCGTCGACCGGGGCTGTTCTTTTCCCACCCATCAAGCAGTTGCTTGACCTGTTGGCGCTGCAATCCGTCCTGACTGCCGCATAGATCGCAAGGGATGATCGGGTAGTCCATTGCCTTGGCGAAGTGCGCGCAATCAGCCTCAGAAACATGGGCGAGCGGGCGATAAAGAAAGAGGTCACCTTCTTCGTTTACCAGTTTTGGCGGCATTGTCGCCAAACGCCCCCCGTGGAAAAGGTTCATGAAGAATGTCTCAAGAATGTCGTCCCGGTGATGCCCCAACACGACTGCCGAACATCCTTCTTCCCGCGCGACCCGGTAAAGGATTCCGCGCCGCAGCCGCGAACACAGCGCGCAAAACGTCCGTCCCGCAGGCACTTTGTCCATCACGATGGAATACGTATCCTGATATTCGATCCGGTGCGGCACGCCCATCTTTTCAAGAAACGCAGGCAGCACTGTTGCCGGGAACCCCGGTTGCCCCTGATCCAGATTGCAAGCCAAAATCTCGACCGGCAGAAGCCCGCGCCATTGCAGTTCGTACAGCACGGCCAGCAGCGTGTAGCTGTCTTTGCCCCCCGACAAACACACAAGCCAGCGGCTGCCTGCTTCGATCATTCCGTATTGTTCAATCGCCTCGCGCGTGTTGCGCAGGATCCGCTTGCGCAGCTTCTTGAACTCGGTCGTTTTCGGGGCCCCATAGAAAAGGGGGTGAATTTCGTTATCATCATCCAACATATCCCAAGCAATTATTGCCAAAAGGTTCATCATGCAACGATTTGACCACCCCTCTCAGCCGATTGACCCTTATCCTGACCCTGGAACCCGCGTTACCGCGTTGAAATATGACAGCGCCCTTGTGCTGGCCCGCCTGCGTGATGCCCCGAAAATGCGTAATGGCGAGGATGCGGATTATTTAACCTTCCGCCCCTATTCAGTGACGTGGAAATCCGAAAGCGGGGATTGGCGGCAAATCACAGTGCCCGAAGGGTTTATCACTGACCTCACATCCGTTCCGCGCCCGCTCCGCTGGATTGCGGGGCGCGTTGGCCCGTGGCTAGAGGCCGCGATTGTGCACGACTACCTTTATGTGGCGTGGCAGGATGTGCCGGGCAAATCGCCCCTGCGCGAAGATCGCCGCTTTGCCGATGATATCATGCTTGCCGCTATGCGCGAGGCAGAGGTGCATCCGTGGATGGCTTGGGCGATCCACCGGGCGGTGAGCCTTTTCGGCGGGCGCACCTATGCCGGGCGCAACCCAGAGCGCTATGTGCTTCTGGATGACCCGGCGCTGGACGATCAATTCGATTTTCGCATTCCGCGTGTGGTCTGATTTGTGCCTTTGGCCGTATGAAGACCAAATCAAAGGAATAGTTTCATGCGCCTTCTCTCTGCCCTTGCTTTCGTCTTGTTGGCTGCCTGCACCGGCAAGCCGTCTTTCGATGATCCGTCCCTTTCTTCGCAAAAGCTGGATCTGGAGGAATTCTTTGATGGGGAGTTCATTGCATATGGGCAGTTTCAGGATGTGCTGGGCACGGTGCGCCGGTCCTTTGAGGTGCGCATCAATGGCGATTGGGACGGAGAGCGGCTGCGGCTGGTCGAGGATTTTGTCTATGAAGACGGCGCGACCGAGCAGCGGGTCTGGACCCTCATCAAGACTGGCGATGACACTTGGGAGGGCACGGCACCGGGTGTGATCGGCGTTGCCAAAGGGGTTGAGCAAGACAACCGCTTTAACTGGAAGTACGAAATTGATCTGCCGATCCCTGCGGCCGATGGCACAGTTGAAACGCTGCGCGTGCAGTTTGACGATTGGATGTGGTTGTTGTCAGAGGATCGCCTGTTGAACCGGGCCTATGTGAAGCGGTTCGGGCTGGATATTGGCGATGTGATCATCAGTTTTGAAAAGGTAAGGTAGGGGGAACCTGACTTTCCCCGTGGCCGCGCTCTGTTAGCCTTTCCCTTTTTAGGGAGGGTTTATTTGATGGATTATTTCTTTAGCAGGCGGACCTACGATCAGACATCGCATCGGTTTAATAATAACGTCTCGGCCATCACGCGTTATGTTGGACTTGGCCCTGCCTCTGACGGTCAATCAAGCGGCGGTTTGTTTGATGCAGTGAAATGGGCCAAGGCCGTTGGCAAACAGTCAAAAAACGGCGAAATCCTGATCTTTGTACATGGGTTCAATACGCCGCAGGATTTGTTCTTGCGTCGCCTGCGTCAGATCAAGCGCAAGGTCGTGGCACGCGGGTTTCGTGGTGCGGTAACCGGGTTTGACTGGCCAAGTCATGCCAAAGGCAGTTGGAGCGGCTATAAGTCAGATCGTCGCCGTGCCGAGAAAATCGCGCAGTTCTTGGTTCTTGACGGGATCAAACTGCTGCGCAAGCATAACCCCGGTTGCAAAATCCATCTGATGGCCCATTCGATGGGCACATATGTGTCATCACTTGGCCTGTCCCGCGTGGGTGATCACCATGGGGTGGGCAAGATCGAACAGGCCATTCATATTGCCGCTGATCTGAACCATGAAACGATGATGCAGGGGGCCGGATTTGCATTGGTCTGGGATCGTCGGTGCAAGCGTTTGACGAATTATTATTCGAAATGGGACGAGGTGCTTGAGTTGTCAGAGCAGACCGTGAACTTTAACAAGAAACGGTCGGGCCGACATGGTATTCGCACGAATGCCCCGACGCGTTTTGAGGATGTGTCTGTATCGGATCGCTTTCATGAGGCGATTGAAAAGCGCAAGCGCACATGGATCTATTCGCACAATTGGCACTTTGACGATGATCGTTTTGTGGATGACACAGTCGCCGTACTGGGTGGAAAGAGCAAAAGCGCGATCCCGACCCGCAAGGATTTTGGTGGGTCTGATCAACGGATTTGATGTTGTTCAATTGAGCGGCTGCGCTGCGAACCATATTTTTTGCGCGCGGGTGTGAACTGCCGTTTGCGGTATCGCGGGCAGGATGGGTTTTGCCTAATCCGGCACGTTGTCCACACCTGATCCACCCCATGGGTGGCAGCGTCCGATCCGCCTGATCATGAGATAGCTGCCCTTGATCCCCCCGTGTTTCTTCAGCGCTTCAAGCGCGTAGGCCGAGCATGTCGGTTGATAGCGGCAGCCGTGGCCGACCCAAGGGGAAAAGATCAGCCGATAGGCTTTCACCGGCCACGAGACAATATGTGCAAGCGGTGTCATGGGTGGATTTTTTTCAGCGCGCGGATCAGGTCGGCTTGCAATTGGGTGAAGGGCAGGGTGGACGTGATGCCTTTGCGCCCGACAAGCACATAATCCCAGCCGCTGCGTCCGTGTGCCGGCAGAACCAATCGCGCCACTTCGCGCAAGCGTCGTTTGGCGCGGTTGCGTGCGACCGCGTTGCCGACCTTCTTCGAGCATGTAAATCCGACGCGGATTTTGTCGTGCCCGACTTTGCGCGCCTGAAGGTGGATGCCCGGTGTGCCCTGGCGCAATGCGTGGCTTGCGGCGATAAAGTCAGACCGCTTGGTCACTGTCTCTAGACAAACGGAAACCGCCGGTGTGCTGTGCGCGGCCACCGGCGGTTCCAAATCTGTCAAACCGAAGGTTGCGCTTACGCGCTAAGCTTGGCGCGCCCTTTGGCACGGCGGTTGTTCAGGATGCGACGACCGGCCTTTGTGGCCATGCGTGCGCGGAAGCCGTGGCGGTTCTTGCGAACCCGGTTAGATGGTTGGAACGTGCGCTTCATGGCGTGTCCTTCGGTGTTTATGGGGGAATCCCGTATGGATTCGCGCCGCGTGACTATCTGAGACCTGTCCTTTAAGGGCGTCACCCCCGCCTGTCAACGCGCTAGCCCCCCGGTTTTTGCAACAATCGGCAGAAACCACGCCCGTCAATTGTTACAGTTTGTGAACGATTGCCGGTCTATGCACACAGAACGCACACGAGGTGATCAACGGCGCGTGATCGGGGTATCCCGAACCGTTCTGATTGGTCATTTAGGGTGCAATCCCTGACACCCTTTTCCTAAGGTGAGATACATGACCGATATGCCAGACACACAGCAAAACGCCTTCATAAAGCGCCTTCCGATAATTGTTATCGCCCTTGTGGCGATCCTTGGTGCGTATTTCCTGCGCGACTATTTGTCCTTTGATGCCTTGCGCGATAACCGCGAGACATTGCTGGCCTTTCGCGACAACAATTATGTGCTGACGGTTGCCCTGTTCATCCTTGCCTATGTTCTGATTGTCGGCTTCTCACTGCCCGGCGCATCCATTGCCACCCTCACCGGCGGCTTCTTGTTTGCGACCTTCCCCGGAGCGCTGTTTAACATCACTGGTGCCACGATTGGCGCGACCGCGATCTTTATGGCCGCACGGTGGGGCTTTGGGGAAAAGCTGGGTGCGAAATTGGAAGGCTCTGACGGTGTCGTCAAAAAGATCAAGGACGGGATTGATGAAAATCAGTGGTCCATGTTGTTCCTGATCCGCCTTGTGCCTGCTGTGCCATTCTTTATGGCCAACCTTGTTCCAAGCTTTCTTGAGGTTCCGCTACGCCGCTTTGTCATCTCAACCTTCTTTGGGATCATGCCGGGCGCGATTGTTTATACATCTGTCGGCGCTGGGCTGGGTGAAGTGTTCGAACGGGGTGAAACCCCGAACCTTGGGATCATCTTTGAACCCGCCATCCTATTCCCCATCCTTGGTCTGTGCCTCTTGGCCGCCCTCCCAATCGCCATCAAAGCCCTGCGCGGCAAGAAAGGTCTGTAAGTTATGAACCGGATTAAGACTGATATTTGTATCATTGGTGGTGGTTCTGGCGGGCTATCCATTGCGGCAGGCGCGGTTCAGATGGGCGCAAAGGTTGTCTTGCTGGAAGGCCACAAGATGGGCGGCGATTGCCTGAACTATGGTTGCGTGCCGTCCAAAGCGCTGATCGCCTCGGCCAAGCAGGCACATATGATGACCCATGGTGCGAAACTTGGCGTGGCTGACGCGACCCCAAAAGTGGATTACGCCGCCGCCAAAGACCACGTCCGCGATGTGATCGCAACGATTGAACCGGTGGACTCGGTCGAGCGTTTCGAAGGCTTGGGCGTACACGTCATCCAAGAGTTCGGTACCTTCATTTCCAAGACCGAAGTTCAGGCGGGTGAGAACATCATCGAAGCCCGGCGCTTTGTGATTGCAACCGGGTCTGGTCCGTTCGTGCCGCCTATCCCGGGGCTGGACAAAGTCACCTACTATACAAACGAAAACATCTTTGATCTGCGTGAAAAGCCCAAGCATCTGATCGTGATCGGTGGCGGACCTATCGGCATGGAAATGGCGCAGGCGCACGTGCGGCTTGGGTCCAAAGTGACTGTGATCGAAGGGTCCAAAGCCTTTGGCAAAGACGATCCCGAAATGGCGGCGATTGTGTTGGAAAACCTCAAAGCCGAAGGAATCAACATCATTGAAGGCGCACAGGCCGAGAAGATTTCTGGCAAAGGCGGCACAGTCACAGTGCACACACCTGCGGGCGATTTCACAGGGTCCCATCTGCTGATGGCCGTGGGACGCAAAGTGAATATCGACAAGCTTGATCTTGACACTGCCGGGGTCAAACATGATCGGGGCGGGGTGAAGGTGGATGCCGGGCTGCGGTCTGTGACCAATAAGAAGGTCTATGCCGTGGGCGACGTGGCCGGTGGTCTGCAGTTCACCCATGTTGCGGGATACCACGCAGGGGTTGTCATCCGATCAATGTTGTTTGGACTGCCAAGCAAGCAACGCACAGATCACATCCCATGGGCGACCTATACGGACCCGGAACTGGCCCAGGTTGGTTTGACCGAAGAACAGGCGCGCAAGAAACATGCCGTTGGGTTAGAAGTGGTGCGCTTTGAATATCACCACAACGACCGCGCGATTGCAGAGCGTAAGACCAAGGGTCTGATCAAGGTCATGGTTGTGAAAGGCCGCCCTGTCGGGGCTTCTATTGCTGGGCATTTGGCAGGCGAGTTGATCGGTATGTGGGCCATGGCCATCGCGAATAAGCAGAAGATGACGGCAATTGCGAACACGGTCTTGCCCTATCCGACGATAAGCGAGATTAACAAACGGGCGGCCGGGGCATATTTCTCTCCGCGCTTGTTTGAAAGCGATAAGGTAAAAACAATCGTTGGACTGGTCCAACGCTGGTTGCCGTAGATTAGAAGGACGCAGATGCTTAATACCCTTTCCGGTCGCTTCCTGATCCTCACGGTCATTTTCGTGATGCTGGCCGAGGTGTTTATATTTGTGCCCTCCGTGGCGCGCTTCCGGGAGGATTATCTTCTGGCACGTCTTGAGCGGTCACAAATCGCCTCGCTGGCGCTTGAAGCGGATGCTGTGTTGTCGCCTGAACTTGAGGCGGAACTTTTGCGCAATGCCGAAGTGTTCAACGTCGTGCTGCGGCGGGATGAAATCCGCCAGCTTGCGCTGTCCTCGCCCATTCCGGCACCGATCCACGCAACATATGACATGCGCAACCCGACGGCGATGATGCTGATCCGGGATGCGATGGCGACCCTGTGGGATACCGAGGATCGGGTGATCCGTGTCCTTGGCAATCCGGTGCGCGATGGGGGGCTTTTGATCGAAGTCACGATGATGCAGCAACCCTTGCGCCAGGCGATGCTTGATTACGGGCGCAACGTCTTGATCCTGTCAGCAGTGATTTCGATCATCACGGCATTGCTGCTGTTCCTTGCGGTGCAGGCCTTGCTGGTGCGTCCGATCAAAGGGGTCGTCGGGGCGATGCAACGCTATGCGGCAGCCCCAGAGGATGCACGCCAGATAATCACACCTACCGCAGGTGTGCGCGAATTACGCGATGCCGAGGAATCATTGCAGACCTTGCAGCAGCAACTTACCGGATCCTTGAAGCAAAAGGACCGGTTGGCGCAATTGGGCGGGGCAGTGGCAAAGGTCAGCCATGATCTGCGCAACATCCTGACCTCGGCACAGCTTTTCACGGATCGGATCGAAGGGGTCGATGACCCAACGGTAAAACGGCTTGCCCCCAAGTTGGTCGGGTCGATTACGCGGGCGGTTAACTTGTGTGAAACAACGCTGGCCTTTGGGCGCGTCGATGAACCGGCCCCGACATTGGCGCGTCTGCCGGTGGAAAGCATCGTGGAAGAGGTCATTGATAGCGAACGGCTTGCGGTTGGCGACTATGAACTGGATTTCGCAAGCGACGTTCCTGCCGGACTGGTAATTCGCGCCGACGGAGAGCAGCTCTACCGCGTCATCTCAAACCTTGTGCGCAACGCGCGTGAGGCGATTATGGCCACGCATAAGCCCGGCACAATTACGGTGCGGGCCACAGATCAAGAAACCGTCTGGCAAATCGCAATCGAAGACACGGGACCCGGGCTGCCAGCCAAGGCGCGCGAACATCTTTTCAAAGCCTTTGAGGGAAGCGTACGCAAAGGCGGTTCTGGCCTTGGAATCGCGATTGCCCAAGACCTGATCCGCGGACATGGCGGGCGGATTGAACTTGAACGAAGCGATGAAACAGGAACGGTTTTCGTGATCCAACTTCCCAAAGCCGACCTCGCATTGGCACCTGCTGCGGTTTAAGCGATTTGGGCCTTGCAATGTCGGTGCGTGAGGTCTAAATCGCACAACACGCGGATTGGTAGCTCAGTTGGATAGAGTACTTGACTACGAATCAAGGGGTCGGGGGTTCGAATCCTCCCCAGTCCGCCAAATTGACCCTTGTGAAACGACACATAGTTTTGCCTTTTGCGACAGACCCTTTCCTTTTTTGACTCATAGCTTTGCTTTTGCCGTTTTGCGGTGATGTTAGTCATGGGTTCCCTTTCAAAGTGGTTTTGAGCGAAGCCCTTCAGGGCGCTCGTCTCTAAAACCTGTTCCCGGCGAGGGTTGGGGGTAGCAAGTGCAATACAATTCGACTGGGTTGGTGCGGCCCACAGGCGCAGCCGAGGACACGGCCCGGTCTAATTGTGTTGCAGGCGCGTGTTGACCTGCACCTCTGAAAAGTCTGGTGTTTTGAGTTAGCCTGTTCTCCAAGAAGGAGACAGACGATGAAGAAGAGCCGTTTCAACGAAGAGCAGATAATTGGAATATTGAAGGAGCATCAGGCGGGCGCGACCGCTGCTGATCTGTGCCGCAAGCACGGTGTCAGTGATGCGACGTTTTACAAGTGGCGTTCCAAATACGGCGGTATGGAGGTGTCGGACGCCAAGAAGCTGAAGGCGCTGGAGGCGGAGAATGCCAAGCTGAAGAAGCTCCTGGCTGAACAGATGATGGATGTATCGACGCTGAAGGAAATGCTGGGAAAAAACTTTTGAAGCCCGGGTCGCGACGCAAAGCTGCGAGCTGGGCCATGACAGAGAAGCAATACAATCAGAAACGGGCCTGCGCCTTGGCAGGCATTGATCCGCGTGTTTATCGACGTGTGTCGAAGCGGCCTGCGGATACTGAACTGCGAGATAGGTTGAAGGCGCTGTCGTCTGAGCGGCGGCGCTTTGGCTATCGCCGCCTGCACATTCTGCTGAAGCGCGAAGGCTGGCATGTGAACTGGAAGAAGCTGTACGCAAGCGTGCCGTGGGCACCAGAGCTCCCATGGCGATCCCGCAAGGTCCCAACCAACGGTGGTCGCTGGACTTCGTGTCAGACAGCTTGTCGTGTGGTCGCCGGTTCCGCATCCTGAACGTGATTGATGACTTCAGCCGCGAGTGTCTCGCTGCGGTTGTTGACACGTCCCTGTCAGGCGGCCGTGTCGCGCGGGAGCTGGACCGGATCGCTGAAATGCGTGGATACCCCTGCATGGTGGTCAGCGATAATGGAACTGAACTGACTTCCAATGCCATCCTGAAGTGGCAAGAAGACCCTAAGGTTGACTGGCATTACATCGCGCCCGGCAAGCCGATGCAGAACGGGTTTGTCGAAAGCTTCAACGGCAGGATGCGTGACGAATGCCTCAACGAACACCTGTTCGACAGCCTGCGCCATGCACGTGATCTAATTGCCACTTGGCGGACGGACTTCAACAACCACCGTCCGCACACAAGCCTCGCTGGTATGACGCCAGCCGAATATGCTAACCGGTCAAAGGAAGACCAAAACCCGAATAGAGCTAACCTAAATTAGCGGACTCTAAAGGGAGCAGGTCAACACCTTTTTCTGTTGGGTGCATCCGCGCGCGTACAAAGGTCTGCGACACATCGTATCAGCTGCGAATCGCCCTGTCTTATGCTGCAGTGCAGCAACCCATTCCCCGCGCAACATCTGAAAAGGCATCCCTAATCAAGGGCTTGCCGCCTGAACTTTCTGCTAAAATTGCCTATTTTCGCACATATTGGTCGTTGCCTTGCTATTCAACGACGATAGGATTGCCCCTATAGTATTTTAAACGAGTGCTGCCGCGCCACTTAAGAACTTGCCCTGGGGGGGCCTTTTGAATGATCCGTTCTGAGTTGATCCAGAAAATCGCTGACGAGAACCCGCATCTTTATCAGCGGGACGTTGAGCGTATTGTGAACACCATCTTTGAAGAAATCATCGGGGCCATGGCTGACGGTGATCGCGTGGAGCTGCGTGGCTTTGGGGCTTTTTCAGTGAAAAAGCGGGATGAACGCACGGGCCGCAACCCGCGCACAGGCGAAGCTGTGCAAGTTGACGAGAAACATGTCCCTTTTTTCAAGACCGGGAAACTGCTACGCGACCGACTCAACGGTCAGTAGAAGGAAGATGTCATGAAAACGATCCGCTACGCATTCTGGGCCATTGTGGCCGTCTGTTTGATTTTGGTGGGGTTGGGTAATACCGCCGTCGTCACCGTCCGCGCGATGCCCGAGTCGATCAGCGGGCTGCTGGGGATTTCCCCGGACGTGCAGCTGCCCTTGTTCATTGTGATTTTTATCGGGGTCGCTGCAGGCCTCCTGATTGGGTTTCTTTGGGAATGGGTGCGTGAAAGCCGCATCCGCTCGGATGGTCGTGCCAAAGCGCGCGAGGCCGAGGCGCTTAAGCGTGAGGTTGCTGATTTGCGTGCCACCAAAGCCCGCGAGAATGGTGATGATGTTCTTGCGTTGATTGACGCGAACTAGGCCATGTCCTCTGACATTCGGGTAAAGATCTGCGGGCTGCGCACGCCCGCTGACGTTGCCGCCGTGGCGGCTGCGGGTGGGCAATATGTCGGCTTTGTTTTTTTTCCGAAGTCACCCCGCAATATCATGATGGCGGATGCGGCGAAATTGGCTGCACATGTTCCCGTGGGCATCGCCAAGGTTGGCCTTGTCGTGGACCCGACGGATGATTTTCTGGATGAACTTTTGTCTATCGTGCCATTGGATATGATCCAACTGCACGGTAGCGAGCCGCCGGCGCGTGTGTCCGAGGTGAAGGCTCGCACAGGCCTGCCTGTGATGAAGGCCGTGGGGATCGCGGGGCCGGATGATCTGGCCAAGCTTGATGCATACGGGGCGGTGGCTGATCAGTTGCTGGTGGACACAAAACCCCCGAAAGATGCCGCCCATCCGGGCGGGCTTGGACAGACCTTTGACTGGACCCTGATCAAGGGCCGCCGGTGGCCTGTGCCGTGGATGCTCGCCGGAGGGCTGACGGTCGATAATATCGCCGAGGCGATTGCAATCACAGGGGCGCGGCAGGTCGATCTGTCATCTGGTGTGGAAAGCGCGCCGGGGGTGAAGGATCCTGCATTGATCGCGGCGTTTTGTGAGGCGGCATTAACTGCGCGGTAACCAAGCTTTGGCAGGCTCGCGCGCATGAAACATGCATTGCCCATGACGCCCGAGGCGTGGTTCCAGCATTTATTCCAGGCCCGCGCTGCGATTGAAGGCGGCGTCGTGCGCCGCAAGGTCCGCGATATGGAGCGGATGGTAGGGCGCGATGTCTTCCTTGCCGAGGTGCGCCGTCGCGGATTTACGGCTGTTGAGAATGCGGGTCAGGTGGTGATCTTCTGCAATGCCGAAAAGGTCCGGCGGATCGCCTAGTGCCAAATCCTGACCGAGGATTTGTGACCAGACTTTCGATGAAAGTCTGCGACCCTCTATCACTTTACCCTCGCTCTGCTTCGGGATAGGTCTGTCCAGCACAGACAACAAGGGCACACCGATGGCGCACGATCTTTTCAACTCTTTCATGACGGGTCCCGATGAAAAGGGCCGTTTCGGTGATTTTGGCGGGCGTTTCGTGTCAGAAACGCTGATGCCGTTGATCCTTGAGCTGGAAGATCAATACGAGCATGCCAAGACCGACGACAGCTTCTGGGCCGAGATGCATGATCTGTGGACCCACTACGTTGGTCGCCCCAGCCCGCTTTATCACGCTGAACGTCTGACCGAGCATCTGGGTGGTGCCAAAATTTATCTTAAGCGGGATGAACTGAACCATACCGGTGCCCATAAAATCAACAACGTCCTTGGCCAGATCATTCTGGCCCGTCGCATGGGCAAATCCCGCATCATCGCAGAAACCGGTGCTGGGCAGCACGGGGTTGCGACGGCCACGGTTTGTGCCAAATTCGGTTTGAAATGCGTTGTTTATATGGGTGCCCATGACGTTGAACGCCAAGCCCCGAACGTCTTTCGCATGCGCCTTTTGGGGGCCGAGGTTGTGCCTGTCACATCCGGGCGGGGCACCCTCAAAGACGCGATGAACGACGCCCTGCGCGACTGGGTTACCAATGTGCGCGACACGTTTTATTG
>CAYPVL010000078.1:1425-14732 GCA_964414165.1 uncultured Cognatiyoonia sp. | reverse complement strand
TCACCCCCAACTCACGCGCCATAATCTGCGCCAGCGTTGTCTTCCCCAAACCGGGGGGGCCGTGGAACAGCGTATGATCCATCGCCTCACCGCGCATACGCGCGCTTTCGATAAACACCTTCAGGTTCCCGCGCGCCTCGCGCTGGCCGATGAATTCATCCAAGGTCTGCGGACGCAAAGCGCGGTCGGCATCTTCGGGTTGGCGTTCCGGGCGCAGGGTGGGGTCGGGGTCTTGCATGAACCCCTCCTACCCTTTCGGGGCCAGCAGCTTCAAGGCGGCGCGGATCAGGGCGGGGGTGTCCGCATCGGGCGCGGCACCTGCGGCTTCGGCCACGGCTCCTGCCGCGTCACCGGGCGCATAGCCAAGGTTGCCAAGGGCAGACAGGGCCTCGGCTTGCGCGGGGTTGGCCTTTGGCGCTGCCGCGCGCCAGGCTTGACCCGGGGCCTCGCTCTCGATCACTGCATCGCCGGTTGCATCGGCGACGGTCCCGCCCATCGCCATCACCCCCGGCGCTTTGTCTTTGAGTTCAATCGTCACCCGCTGTGCGGTTTTGGGGCCCACGCCTTTGGCCTTGGCCAAAGCGTTCCAATCGCCCAGCGCAATCGCGCGGCTGACGCCATCGGCCCCAAGCGTGCCAAGGATCGCCATGGATGCTTTCGCGCCGATCCCCTGTACAGACATCAACAGGCGGTGCCATTCCTTTTCGACCAGCGTCGTGAAGCCAAAAAGCTGTAGGTTATCTTCGCGCACGAGAAGATCAGTATAAAGCGCGACCGCCTCGCCATTGGCAGGCAGGCTGGCCATGACCCGGTTGGACACATAGACCAGATAGCCGACACCGCGCACGTCAATCAGCACGTGGTCTTCGGCGCGATATTCGAGGCGGCCTGCGATTTTCCCGATCATGCGCCTGCCCTTGCCAAGGCTTGGGTCAAACGGCCCGCGGATTGGGCGTGATGGGCGTGGCAGATGGCGATGGCCAATGCATCCGCTGCATCTGCCCCGGCGATTTCGACGCCGGGCAGTTGCAAACGGACCATGTGGTCGATTTGTGTCTTGTCCGCATGACCCACACCGACGACGGCCTTTTTCACAGCGTTTGGGGCGTATTCCCCGACGCGAAGCCCTGCTTGCGCAGGAACAAGCATCGCAATCCCCCGCGCTTGGCCAAGTTTCAGCGTCCCGGCCCCATCCTTGTTGACGAAGGTTTGTTCAACGGCAGCGGTGTCTGGTGCGTGCTGCGCGAAGACTGCGGTCAGCGCGATATGGAGCGCCAGAAGACGGTCGCCAAGGCTGTCACCCACCCCGTGGCAAATGCCATTTGCCACATGGCTCAGACGCGAACCGGCGACGTCAATGACGCCCCAACCCATGTTTCGCAGCCCCGGATCGATCCCTATGACACGCATTGCGGCCCCTGCCCTTGTTTTTGTTAACCTGCAATTAGCACAAAACGCGAACAAAAACCAAGCACGAAGGACACGAAGCCCACCACATTGTTAAAATAACCGCAAATATGCGACACCCCAAAACACATGCCCGGTCAGACCTTAGGTCAACTTACGCCCCCACGCTTAGGAATGCTGAAAACGCATATGGGTCATGCAGAATAAGCCCTAGCGCGCCAACTTTCCCAGCCCTACATGCGGTCCATGAAACGTAACGCTGCACTGCAGCACAAGCAAAGGAAATGGCTATGGCCGCTTTTGACACCACCCGCCCCGTCGCTGCCTTCTCTGCAGGCCGCTTTCAGCATGTCATTCAAAATATGGTTGGCGCTTTCGCGGCATGGAACGATGCCCGCGTGACCCGCAATGCCCTGTCACATCTTTCAGATCGCGAATTGGAAGATATCGGAATGACACGGGCAGATATCGCGCAGATCAAAATGTAATCAGGGCTGGGGCGCAACGCCCCACCCTTTTGCAAAACGCAAAAGGCCGCGCCCCAACATGGGGTTGCGGCCTTTTCGTATACCTGTCCGTCAATTGATCAGAAGATCAAAGACCGATGCTGTTCATCAAAGTCCCGACTTGCACAGTCACAACGTCGGCGGTCATGATCCAGGCACCAGCCTGTTCGATCAATGTCCCCTCGCCAAGCGCTGCGACGCGGCTTTCATAATCTGCCGGTCCAAGTGTGGCGTAGATATACCCTTTGAACATGAACGCTGTGAGGATCAGCAGCAGCAGCCCCTTCAGCGGGAAGCGCGGATTATAAATCCGGGGCTTCGCGACAATCAGACCGTCTTTGCGCATCGTGTGGGTGACCCCGTGGGACATCCGCTCGTGGGTGCGTACAATCTTCTTTAGTCTTTTCTCAAAGGGCGCATGAACACTCGCCATAACAAACTCCAAACCAGAAGCCCCCACTTCGATGGAAATAATTTCGCCGCCAAATGTGGCAGAAGTTGGGCATTGCGGCGGAATCTGGACAATTTTCAGTTGTTTTAAGCCGCTTTGCGCATTGTGAGCGTCGTCCATTCAACAATGCTGTCCCGGGTCACCAGATTGAACCCGTTCTGTGAATAAACTTGTACCACCTCGTCGGCCTGTTCGTTCAGAATCCCTGAAAGAATCACATGCCCCCCTGCCGCCACCGACCGTGCCATATCGGCGCAAAGCGCGATCAATGGCCCCTTGAGGATATTTGCAAAGACCAGATCGAAGGGCGCTTTGCTGCGCAGTTCGGGCGCATCGAACCCTGCGGCCACAACGCAAGCAACCCGGTCTTCCAACCCGTTGGCCACCACGTTTGCCACCGCCACATCCACCGCCACCGGATCAATGTCGCTGGCCAGCATCGTCCCCGGATAGACATGCGCAGCCCCCATCGCAAGCACTGCCGTGCCGCAGCCCACGTCGATCACGTTCCGGGCTGCAAACCCATCCGTGACCAGCCTATCAAGCGCTTTGAGGCACCCAAGTGTTGTGCCGTGGTGCCCTGTGCCGAACGCCATTGCCGCCTCGATCAACAGCGGGATCGCGTCTGCGGGTACTTTATCTGCATCGTGCGACCCGTAGACAAAGAACCGCCCTGCAGCCACCGGTGGCAGGTCGCGTTTGACTTTCGCCACCCAATCCTCGTCCGGGATTTCTGAGACCACGAAGGGTTTGACATCATGCAATGTCGCCAGAACCGCCAGCCCCGCCACATCGGGTGCATCCGTGAAATAAGCCCCGACTTCCCAAAGGCCCGACCCGTCTTCGACCTCGAACACGCCGACGCCTGTGGGTGCGGGGGTCAGCGCCTCAAGCGCGTCCCCCAGTGCATGGGCTGTGTCGCGGCCAGTCAGGGTGGTCAGCGCGGAATATGTCAGCATGGGGCGGCCTTTCAGATGCGTCGCATCCGACTAGACCGCCCCGCCGATCAGTTCAATCCTTTAGACGTTGACGCCAATCGGGCAGGTCACGCCAGTGCCGCCGATCCCGCAGTATCCATTGGGGTTCTTGGCGAGGTATTGCTGGTGGTAATCTTCAGCGAAATAGAAGGTGGGTGCGTCGATGATTTCGGTTGTGATCATCCCGTAACCTGCATCAGAAAGGCGCGGGGCAAAGGCCGCTTTGGACGCCTCAGCCGCCTGCTTTTGCGCATCCGAATAGGTGTAGATGCCTGACCGGTACTGCGTCCCCCGGTCATTGCCCTGCCGCATCCCTTGCGTTGGATCATGTCCTTCCCAAAAGACCTGCAAGAGTTGATCATAACTGATGATCGCCGGATCATAGACCACGCGCACCACTTCATTATGGCCGGTTTTGCCCGAACACACCTCTTCATAGGTTGCGTTCGGGGTGTACCCGCCCGCATAGCCCACCATCGTGCTGGCCACGCCGTCCAGCTTCCAGAACATCCGCTCTACCCCCCAGAAACATCCCATGCCGAACATCGCTTCTTCCATGCCGGTCGGCACATCCGCCATCAGAGGCGTGCCGTAGACGAAATGCGTATCGGCTGTGGGAATCGGGCTGGGCCGTCCGGGCAGCGCGTCGTTTGGGTCGATCATGTCGGATTTAGTGCTGAAGAGGGAAAACATCTGTCATCCTTTTGCTGGGGTGTGCCTGATATATAGGCGCGCTTGCACACATTTCTACTCGGCCGGGGCAGCTTGGGGGGGCGCGAACACTGTTTCATGTCCGGGGCATGGGTGGCGCGGGATTAGCAGGGCCAGCGCAAAGGATGTGGCGGCCATGCAGGCGGCGGTGATGAAAACGGCTGCGGGCGAGATCAGCCAAAGGTAGCCAAGCCCTGCAGGCAGGAACACCGCCGCGATGTGGTTGATGGTAAAGGCCACGGCGGCCGTCGGGGCAATATCACCCGGATCGGCGATTTTCTGAAAATAGGTTTTGAGCGCGAGTGCCAGCGCAAAAAACATATGATCCAAGATATAAAGCACGACCGCGATCACCACGCCCCAACCAAAGAAATACAGCCCACCGTAGGCCAGAAATACGCCCACAAGCCCGGCGTATTCAAACAAAAGCGCTTTGCGTTCGCCAAAGATCGTCACCACCCGCCCCATCACGGGCGCGAAGATGATGTTTGCGACCAGATTGATCAGATAAAGTTGGGTGACGTGGTGCACTTCGAACCCGAACTTTTCGACCATCATGAAGCCTGCGAAGACCATGAAAATCTGTCGCCGCGCCCCTGACATGAATTGCAGCGCATAATAAAGCCAATAGCGTTGGCGCAGCACCAGTTTCTTCAACTGCGGATGCGGGGCCTCAAACTGCGGATAGGCGATCAGGGCGATGAAGGCGATCAATGCGGTGATCGTGCCCGACACCATATAGACGATGTTGTATGACAGCCCAAAGCGATCCCATGTGACCATAATGATCAGATAAACAACCAAGGTCGCCGCTGACCCTGTCGCCATCAGCCAGCCGATGGTTTGCGGCGCGCGCGCTTTGTCGATCCATTGCAATTGCAGACTTTGGTTCACCGTTTCATAGTAATGAAACCCGATAGAGGACAGCATCGTCAGCGTCAGGATGCCACCCATGTAGGGAAAATAGGCCGTGATCGCCGTGGCCACCCCCAAAAGGATCAGCGCCACCATCCCCAGCACCTGTTCGCGCATGAACATCAAAACGGCGATGACCCCGATCGCCAAGAACCCCGGAATTTCGCGCACTGTATGCAGCCAGCCGATGTCGGACCCGTCGAAATCCGCAACCTCGATCACGAAATTATTCAAAAGCGCAGCCCAAGTGGAAAACGCAATCGGCATCGCAATCGCCATGAGCACCAACAGCCCAATCGGGCGGCGCCAGAAAGGCAGATGGGGGGTATCTTCAAGTTTGACGATGCGCATGGGGGTTGGTCTACGCGGATTTTGCGCGGGGCGCGATGGATTTGTCGTGTGGTGGGTGAATCACCCACCCTACGGTTGTGGGGACAGTTCGGATTTAATGGTACCAGCGCATCTTGCGCGTGCGGAGCCTCCGGCGGGGATATTTGAAAACCAAAGAGATGTTTAGGTTGTGTTTTAATAGAAGCTTTGTGGGTCGATATCTATCGACAGCCTGAGGTTGCTTGGCAATTTGAACTGCCCGACCCACGCGGCAAGTGCTTTTTGCAGCGGTGCTTGTTTGTCTGCCTTCACCAGCAGCCGCACCCGGTGCCGCCCTCTGATCCGCGCGATGGGTGCGGGGGCAGGCCCGAAGACTTGCGCCCCGATTTGGCGCAGCGGGGTGTCGCGTCTTGCCATTTCGGCCCCAAGGTCAAAGACCTCTTGCACGTTTGGACTGGACAGCACGATCCCGGCCATGCGCCCGTAGGGCGGCACGCCAGCTTGCTTGCGTTCAAGCGCTTCGGCGGCCCAGAACGCCTCTTCATCGCCCGCAAGGATCGCCCGGATCACCCCGTGTTCGGGTTGATAGGTTTGCAGAAGCGCTTCGCCCGGTTTTTCCGCCCGCCCCGCCCGCCCTGCGACCTGGCGCATGAGTTGAAATGTGCGTTCCGCTGCGCGCAGGTCAGAGCCCTGCAGCCCAAGGTCTGCGTCAATCACGCCAACAAGGGTGAGGTTGGGGAAGTTGTGCCCTTTGGCCACCAGTTGCGTACCAATCACGATATCGCAGCCCCCGTCGGCGATTTCTTCGATATGCGCTTTCATCGCGCGGGCCGACCCGTAGAGGTCGGAGGACAACACCGCGACGCGCGCGTCCGGGAACAGATCCTGCACCTCTTCCCCCATCCGTTCCACACCGGGGCCAACGGCCGAAAGCCGATCTTCGGCTTCGCAGTGTGGGCAGACGGTGGGCATGGGTTTGGTTTCGCCGCATTGGTGACACATGAGCCGCTTGAGGAACCGGTGTTCAACCATGCGT
The DNA here is from genome assembly GCA_964414165.1 of uncultured Cognatiyoonia sp. Classification (GTDB taxonomy): domain Bacteria; phylum Pseudomonadota; class Alphaproteobacteria; order Rhodobacterales; family Rhodobacteraceae; genus Cognatiyoonia. The sequence goes on along the minus strand of CAYPVL010000078.1, from coordinate 8,399 downwards.
GCATCACAATCATCGCAGCCGATCTGGTTCCCGCACGCCCGGCAAAGGGTCACAGGCGCATAGCCCCGCCGGTTCAGGAAAATCAGCGATTGTTCTTGCTTTTCAAGGCGATCCTGCAATGCCGCGCGCAGGGAGGGCGACACCCATTTGCCGCCGGGAAGGTCTTCGGCGCGCATATCAATCGCGGACATTTTGGGCAGGACGGCGTCGCCAAAGCGTGAGGTCAGGGTAAGGCGTTGGTACTTGCCCGCCTCCACATTCGCCCAGCTTTCCAATGAAGGCGTGGCCGAGGCGAGGATCACTTGCGCATCGTTCAGAGAGGCCCGCAGCACGGCCATGTCGCGGGCGTTGTACAGCACGCCGTCCTCTTGCTTGTAGGATGTGTCATGCTCTTCATCGACCACGATCAACCCAAGGTTTTGATAGGGCAGAAAGAGCGCGGACCGCGCCCCGACCACCAGTTGCGCCGCGCCCTGCCCGACCATTTTCCAGCAGCGCCGCCGCTCGGTCATGGTCACACCCGAATGCCATTCGGCGGGCTTCATGCCAAAGCGGGCCTCGACCCGGGTGAGGAATTCGCCGGTGAGCGCGATTTCGGGCAGCAGCACCAACGCTTGCCGCCCGGCGCGCAGGCAGGCGGCGACGGCCTCAAGGTAGACTTCGGTTTTGCCGGACCCAGTGACGCCTTTCAGAAGGGTTGTGCCGTAGGTCCCGTCTTCAATCCCCTTGCGCAAAATCGCAGCGCCTGCCGCCTGATCGGGCGTCAGTTCCTTGCCACCATAGTCCGCATCCAATGCGGGATAGGGTGTGTCGCGCGGCGCGTCCTCTTCGCTGACCACCCCTTGTTTGACGAGGCCCTTGACGACAGAGGTGCCCACGTCGGCCATTTCGGCCAGTTCCTTCATCGTAAAGGACAAGCCACCATAGTCGTTCAGCACGTTCATCACTTTGGTGCGTGCCGCTGTTTCACGGTCGGGCGTACCGGTGCCCAGTCGGTAAACCTTGCGCATGGATGGCGGATCGCCCAGCCCCGGCGCGCGGGTCGCCAGGCGCAGCATGGCAGACATCGGCGTCAGGGTGTAGGCGGCCGCTTTGGACAGAAACGCCTGCATTTCCTCGCGCATGGGGGCCACGTCAAGGGTTCGGATGATGCTGCGGATTTTGGCGTAATCATAATCGCCTTTGCCTTTGCCCCAGACAACGCCAATCACTTTGCGCGGGCCCAACGGGACTTCGACAAAAGCCCCAAGCATGACACCGCCTTCGGGCGCTTTGTAATCCAGCACGCGGTCAATGGGTTGCGTGGTCAGCACGCCGACCAGATCGCCTTCATGGAAAAATCCATCGCTCATTTGCACACCGACGCCTTTGGGGTTTCCGCAACCATCTTCCTGAGGTAAACGCTGGCACAACAAACGCCAACCCAAATGCCGGAGATTACCGATGAAGTTTTTCGTAGACACAGCCGAGATTGACGCGATCAAGGAACTCCATGGCCTGGGCATGGTTGATGGGGTCACAACGAACCCGTCGCTGATTGCCAAATCCGGCCGCGATATTCTGGAAGTGACCAAGGAAATCTGTGACATCGTATCGGGCCCGGTGTCTGCTGAGGTCGTCGCGCTGGACGCGGACACCATGCTGGCCGAGGGGCGCAAGCTGGCAAAGATTGCCGATAACATCGCCGTAAAAGTGCCGTTGACGTGGGCGGGTTTGCAGACCTGTAAGACGCTGTCCGATGAGGGCACGATGGTCAACGTGACGCTTTGCTTTTCGGCCAATCAGGCGCTTTTGGCCGCAAAAGCCGGTGCGACCTTCATCTCGCCCTTTATCGGGCGCTTGGATGATATCAACATCGACGGGCTTGAGTTAATCGAGGATATCCGCACGATCTATGACAACTACGGGTTCGAGACACAGATTTTGGCAGCCTCTATCCGGTCGGCCAACCACATGTCCGAATGCGCGAAGATCGGGGCTGATGTGGCAACCGCGCCTCCGGGCGTGATCAAGGGCATGGCGAACCACGTGCTGACCGACAAAGGGCTGGCCGGGTTCATGGCGGATGTTGAGAAGGCGGGCATTAAGATCCTTTGATCTGGCCCAACTGATGCATCAGGGACTCAAATCCCACATCTTTCAATTTTACCAATAAATCTGCTGACCCGTTTCGCACCACTTGTTAGAGTGCATCAAAACAAAACCCAGTGAGCAGGTTACATGAGCAACAAACCCCTGATGGACAATCACGTCCGTGAGAAAATTATCTCTGATCCCGAAGTTCTTTTGGAAGATCAGGACATTATGCGCGCCCTTGTGGCCGCGAACGAACAAACGATGGGCACGAATATCGTCGATCTGCGCGGCATCGCGATGGAGCGTCTTGCCGCGCGCCTTGACCGTTTGGAAGATACGCATCGGTCGGTCATCGCGGCGGCTTACGAAAATCTTGCCGGCACCAATCAAATCCACCGCGCCATTCTGCGCCTGATGGATGCCACCAAGTTCGAAGAATTTCTGCATGATCTGACGACCGAGGTTGCGGATACCCTGCGCGTGGACGTCATGCGCCTTGTGCTTGAAAGCAGTGACAAGGCCCCGGACCCCGCCGTTCAGCGCGTGCAAAATGTGCTGACTGTGCGTGCCCCGGGCTTTTGCGACACCTATATCACCGGTGGCCGTGATATCCCTGTGCGTCAGGTGTGCTTGCGCCAAACCCAGACCGAGGATGCCAGCGTTTATGGCAAGAAGGCGAGTTATATTCGATCAGAGGCCTGCCTGAAACTTGACCTTGGCGAAGGGCGCACCCCCGGCATGTTGGTCATGGGCTCGGAAGATCCCCATTTGTTTACGCCACAGCAAGGCACTGATTTGCTCACCTTCTTCACAGGCGTGTTTGAGCGGCAGATGCGCCGGTGGCTGGCCTGATTTCCCCCGCCCTCACTGGCGCACTGGCCCAGTGGTTGGATCACCAGCGCAGTCTGTCGGGAGCGGCGGCGAACACGGTGAAGGCCTATCAGACCGATGTGATGGGCTTTCTGGCCTTCATGTCGCACCATCACGGTGGCCAGCAGGGGCTGGCCCCGATTGCCAAGATCACGGTCAGCGATATGCGCGCATGGATGGCCCATGAACGCGGGCGCGGCGTAGGTGCACGCTCGCTTGCCCGGTCCCTATCGGCGGTCAAGACCTTCTATCGCTGGCTGGCTGAACGCGAAGGGTTTGAACCCACCGCCGTTCTGTCCACCCGCGCGCCGAAGTTTCAAAAGAAGCTGCCCCGCCCCCTGGCCGAAGATGCGGCTTCCCAGATGATCGACACGGTGGAACTACAAGCAACCGAAGGCTGGATCGCCGCGCGCGATAGTGCCGTTGTCACGCTCCTTTATGGCTGCGGTTTGCGCATTTCCGAAGCACTGGGTCTGCAAGGGCGCGATGCGCCGCTGCCTGCAACGCTGCGGATTATGGGCAAGGGAAACAAAGAACGGATTGTGCCGGTCATCGACGCCGCCCGCGATGCTGTTGGCCTTTACCTTGAGATGTGCCCACACCCGCAAGAACCTGACCTGCCGCTCTTCCGAGGCGCACGCGGTGGCGCGCTGAACCCGCGCATCATCCAGAAAGTGATGGAAAAGGCCCGGATGCAGCTGGGCCTGCCCGCCACGGCAACACCCCATGCCATGCGCCATTCCTTCGCGACCCATTTGCTGAGCGCCGGGGGGGACTTGCGCGCGATCCAAGAACTGCTTGGCCATGCTTCGCTGTCCACGACCCAAGCCTACACTGCCGTCGACACAGCACGGTTGATGGAGGTCTATGACAAAGCGCACCCGCGTGCCTGAAGCACCACCGATCATGGCTTTCTTTGTCGCAAAATACTTCCCCCGGAGGGTCCGCAATCAACAATCATTGCCCCCGTCCGAAAATTAAGCGATGAACATTCCCATGACCCTCTCCCAAAAAGCGCTTGCTGTTCACCTTCTCACCGCCTCTGGCGCGGTTTTTGCGATGCTCGCGATGCTGGCCGCTGTGGACGAAAAGTGGAGCCTGATGTTCCTTTGGCTTGTCGTCGCCTTTTTCGTGGACGGGATCGACGGGCCGCTGGCCCGCAAGTATGATACGAAGACCAACGCCCCGATCTTTGACGGAGAGTTGCTGGATTTGATCATCGACTACCTCACCTACGTCTTTATCCCCGCATTCGCGCTTTACAAATCCGGGCTGATGGATGGCTGGTCGGGCTGGGTTGCGATCATTGTGATCACCTTCGCCTCGGCGATGTATTTCTGCGATACGCGCATGAAAACAACAGATTACTCGTTCAAAGGCTTTCCCGGTTGCTGGAACATGCTGGTGCTTGTCCTTTTCGCGTTGAAACCCGATTGGACCATCTGCCTTGCCCTTGTGATCGTGCTGGCCATCGCAATGTTCTTGCCAATCAAATTCGTGCACCCCACGCGCACCGCGCGCTGGCGCAATATCACGCTGCCCATGGCCATTGGCTGGACCTTTTTTGCAGGCTGGGCCGCTTGGGTCGATTTTGACCCCGCAAGCTGGGCGCATTGGGGGCTCATGATCACCTCGGCCTATCTGCTTTGCGCAGGTGCCGCCCAACAGGTCATGTTCGGAAAAGAGGGCTAAGGCGCGCCACCCCACACCAACCCAAAACATCTCTTTGGTTTTGAAATATCCCGGGGGAGCGAAGCGGGGGCAGAGCCCCCTCCGAAATCCGTGTCAGCACAACACCCGATACGATTAACAACGCCGCCAAAGCCTTCAGCCCACCCAGCTTTTCCCCAAACACGAGCCACCCAATCAGCACCGCAAACAGGATCGACGTCTCGCGCAGTGCTGAGACCAAAGCAATCGGCGCTTGGGTCATCGCCCAGACCACGATGCCGTAGGCCACAAGGGACGCCGCCGCTGGCACCGCCCCACGCTTCCAGATGGCCCAAGGTGCGCGGGCCACATGCACGCCTTTCAGCGCAATCACAGCCGGCACATAAAAGAACCCAGCCATCAACAATAGCCACGCCACATAGGCAAGTGCGTCTCCACCGATCCGCGCCCCGATCCCATCGACCAGCGTGTAGCCCGCCGTCGCCGTCGCCGCGCCCAGCGCATAGGGAATAAGGCGGCGGCTTTCACCCGAATGCAGCGCACCGCCCGCCATCAGCACGATCCCTGCCCCAAGCACCGCGATCCCAAGATATTCGGTCGGTGTGATTACGTCTGCGAGAAACGCAGCACTGACAACCAGCACGATCAAAGGCGCTGTCCCGCGCGAGATGGGATAGACCCGACTGAGGTCGCCTTGTTCATAGGCGTAGGCCAGAAACAGTTGGTAAAACATATGGATCACGCCTGATGCGATCAGCCAAGGCCAGACATCGCGCGCCGGGAAAGGCAGCCAGATCACGATGCAAAACCCGATCAAGGCCTGCCAGCAGGTGAAGATCATCATCGTCGTCTGCTTGTTCCCACCGGTTTTGATGATCGCGTTCCAACTGGCGTGCAGCAGCGCTGCGCCAAGGACGGCAAAGAAGATCAGTGGCGTCATATGAGCAACCCCGCCGCCCCTTCAAGGCGCAGCAATGCGACCTTCGCCTCGACCCCGCCTGCGCCTGAAAATCCGCCCAGACTGTCGGCCCCAAGGACGCGGTGGCAAGGAATGAGGATCGCGATTGGATTGGCCCCGCAGGCCTGCCCAATGGCTTGGGCCGAGACGTTGAGGTCTGCGGCCAATTGCCCGTAGGTGCGCGTTTCACCGTAGGGGATTGCGCAGAGGGCGGCATAAAACGCTTGCTGAAATGCCGATCCGCGCGGGGCTAATGGGACGCTGAAGTTCTGGAGTTCACCTGCAAAATAGGCTGCGAGTTCGTGCGTTACCCGGTCCGCCAAAGCACTGGGGGCAAGCGTTCCCGCCTGCCCCCAGTGCAACGCCGTCACAGCGTCGCCATCCGTATCAAACCCAAGCTGACCAACAGGACTGTCGATCAGAACAGGCGTAGGGTGGGTTCTCAACCCACCTGCCCCAAGGCCTCATCACAGCGTCCGCAGACGCCTGTGTGTGTGTGGCTGCCTACATCGGGCAGGATCTTCCAGCAGCGTGCGCATTTTTCGCCTTCGGCCTTTTGAACATCTACAGTCAGGTTAACAAGATGATCATCAACTGGCATCGATTGGTCGATTTGACAGCCCGATGTGATGAGAACCTCGGGCAAATCTATCGACTCAAGGTCGGCAATTGCAGCCTCTGTTGAACTCCAAAAATGTGAAACAAGCCCAAGCTTGATGATTGGGTTCGCTTCAAGGCTAGATCCGATTACTTTTTCTACGCGAAGATGTTCAATTGCTCCCGTAACATTTCGCCGAACCTCACGAATTTTCTTCCACTTTTCGGCAAGCTCATCGTTTTTCCAATCATCAGGCACCGCGTCGAAGTCCTGCAAATGGACCGAGCTGTCATCGCCCGGGAACCGCTCCAACCAGACCTCTTCCATCGTGAACACCAGCACGGGCGCAAGCCATTTGGTGATCTTGTGGAACAGGATATCCAGCACCGTGCGCGCGGCGCGGCGGCGCAAAGTGTCGCCATCGCAATAGAGCGCATCCTTGCGGATATCGAAGTAGAAGGCCGACAGATCGAGCGTCGCGAAGTCAAAGACCGCGCGGAAGACGCCTTGGAAATCGTATTTCGTGTACCCCTCGCGCACCTGCTGATCGAGTTCCGACAAACGATGCAGCACCCAGCGTTCCAGTTCGGGCATCTCGGCAGGCGCGACCCGGTCTCCTTCTGTGAAATCCGCCAAAGACCCCAGCATAAACCGCATCGTGTTACGCAAGCGCCGATAGCTATCGGCGGTCCCTTTCAGGATTTCAGGCCCGATCCGGCTGTCGTTCGTATAGTCCGTCTGTGCCACCCAAAGCCGCAGGATATCGGCCCCATATTGCTTGACGACTTCTTCCGGCACGAT
>CAYPVL010000078.1:0-1415 GCA_964414165.1 uncultured Cognatiyoonia sp. | reverse complement strand
TTGCCCAGCGATTTGGACATCTTCATGCCCTTCTCATCCAGCGTGAACCCGTGGGTCAAAACACCCCGGTAAGGCGCGCGGCCTTTCGTGCCGCAGGCCTGCAACATGGAGGAATGGAACCAGCCCCGGTGTTGGTCAGTCCCTTCAAGGTAGAGGTCGGCCAGTCCGTCGTCTGATCCGTCTTCCCGGTCGCGCAAAACAAAGGCGTGGGTAGAGCCAGAGTCGAACCATACATCCAAGATATCAAAGACTTGATCGTAGTCGTCGTGGTTCACGGCATCGCCAAGGAACCGCGCTTTTGCGCCGTCCATATACCATGCGTCGGCACCTTCGGCCTCAAACGCCTCAAGGATGCGGGCGTTTACGGCGTCATTGCGCAGCAGGAAGTCAGGGTCGGTTGGCATGACCCCTTTCTTCACAAAACAGGTGAGTGGCACGCCCCATGCGCGCTGACGTGAGAGCACCCAATCGGGGCGCTGCTCGATCATCGCATGCAGGCGGTTGCGGCCGCGTTGCGGGGTCCAAGTGACAAGTTCGTCGATAGAGCGCAGCGCGCGTTCACGGATCGTTGTTCCGTAATCGTCCTGCCCGTCGCCGACAGGCCGGTCGATGGCGGCGAACCATTGCGGCGTGTTGCGATAGATCACCGGCGCTTTGGAGCGCCATGAATGCGGATAACTGTGCTTGATCACACCGCGCGCGAACAGCCCGCCGACCTCGGCCAGTTTGGCCATCACAGCAGTGTTCGCATCGCCTTCCCACGGGTTGGCTTTGTTCTTTTTGTTCAGCTTTGTGCGCAGGATCGCCTTGCCGCCAAAGAACGGCAGATCATCGCGGAAACAGCCGTCTTCCATGACGTTGTAGGTGATGACTTGTTCGAGCCACGTCCCGCCATTGGGATGCTCGCCTAGGTCTCTATATAGCTCAAATTCCTCCATCCCGTGGGAGGGGGCGCAGTGGACAAAGCCGGTGCCTTCGTCGTCGGTGACGAAGTCAGCGGCGCGGAAATCGCGGGGGTCGTCCCATTCGCCGTTCGCGCCTTCGGCGCCTGCAAGGGGGTGTGACAACGACGTGCCAGAAAGATCGCCCGCATCAGAGATGCGCGTAAATTCGGTGACGCGCGCCTTGGCGAAGACGCCCTCGGCCAGTTTGTCAGCCAGCACATAGCGTTCGCCTTTGGTGACCCAGTTATCCTCGGGCGCGTCGGTGACCTCATAGACGCCGTATGAGATATCGTTGGAATAAACGACCGCCTTGTTGGACGGCATGGTCCAAGGCGTCGTGGTCCAGATCACGACGGACGCACCTTTGATGGCGTCGTTGGACGTCTCGGCGACGGGGAACTTCACCCAAACCGTGAAGCTTTCCTTGTCGTGGTATTCCACCTCGGCCTCGGCCAGTGCCGTCTTTTCAAC
>CAYPVL010000077.1:0-15547 GCA_964414165.1 uncultured Cognatiyoonia sp. | reverse complement strand
CCGCATAGGAGGCATAGAAATCCAGATCGCCCCCAAAGACGAGGCCGCCTTTGTCAGATTGGCTGATGTAAAAGTGGCCCATGCCAAAGCTGACAACGTGGTCAATGCAAGGCTTCAGTCCTTCGGTCACAAAGGCCTGCAACACATGGCTTTCAATCGGCAGGCGCATGCCAGCCATCGCCGCCACCTGCCCCGAACGGCCAGCCACAACAATCCCGACCTTTTTGGCCTTGATCGCCCCGCGCGTGGTCTGCACGCCAATGACCTTGCCGCCCTCAATATCAATGCCGGTGACTTCGCAATTCTGGATCAGATCAACGCCGCGCTGGTCGGCCCCGCGCGCATAACCCCAAGCCACCGCATCATGGCGCGCGGTCCCCCCGCGCGGATGATAAAGGCCGCCATAAATCGGAAAGCGGACGTTCTCGAAATCAAGGTACGGAAGATGTTCGCGCACGCCGTCACGGTCCAGCAGGATCGCGTCATCGCCTTGATTGATCATCGCATTGCCACGGCGCGCAAAGGCATCGCGCTGCCCGTCTGAGTGGAACAAATTGATCAGGCCACGTTGGGAATGCATGACGTTATAGTTCAGGTCCTGCTCCATCCCTTCCCACAGTTTGAGGGAATGGGAATAGAATTCCGAATTGCCGGGCAAAAAGTAGTTTGCACGCACGATCGTCGTGTTGCGCCCGACATTGCCGCCACCGATATAACCCTTTTCAAGCACGGCGATATTGGTCAGCCCATGCTCTTTGGCGAGATAATAAGCCGTCGCAAGCCCGTGCCCACCACCCCCAATAATGATCGCATCATATGCGGGCTTTGGGTCGGGATCACGCCAAACGGGCTTCCAGCCTTTTTGGCCGAATAGCCCCTCTTTCATGACCCGAAAACCGGAATATCCCATATCGCATGCCCTTGCCGCCTGGGATCACCTTAGCAAGCCGGGCACAGAGGAAAAGCCCATTTGCGGCGCATGATGTCGCGGAAGGGGCAAGCGGCACAGTCATCATGCCGAAAAAGACGCAGGCAGCCCGTGGCGAAACGCCGTTCATCGCGCACGGCCCAATCTTTCTTTGGTTTTAAAATATCCCCCCGCCTGAGGCGCCGCACCCACCATCCGCACCAATGCTTGGGGCACGTAAAATGCGCCCTAAAGCCCTTTCGCCCGGTAACTGGCCGCAACCTTGCCAATCGACACCAAATAGGCGGCGGTGCGCAGGTCCTGCACATCATCGCGGGAATGCCACATCGCGCTCATCGCCTGATAGGCTGTGCGCATCGTGTCATCGAGGCCTGAACGCACCAGCTCTAACTCTCCGGCACCGCGTAGATATTTTTCTTTGAAACCGGGACTCAATTCCCAGCCAAGTTCCTTATCCGCCGACAAGCGCTCTAACTCATCCACTACCAACTGGTGGCGACTTTCTTCGGCGCGGCGCTGCATCCGTCCAAACCGGATATGCGACAGGTTCTTGACCCATTCGAAATAAGACACCGTCACACCGCCCGCATTGGCATACATATCGGGAATTATGACGCAGCCCTTTTCGCGCAGGATTTCATCAGCCCCGGCCGTGACTGGACCATTCGCCGCCTCAATAATCAACGGGGCCTGCACCCGCGCAGCGTTGGACAGATTGATCACCCCCTCAAGGGCCGCCGGAATAAGAATATCGCATTCAGCCTCAAGCAATTCAGAGCCATCCGCCTGATGGCGCGCATCCGGATAGCCCGCCACACCGCCATGTTTGACGATCCAAGCGCGCACCGCTTCAACGTCAATCCCGTCTTCATTGTGCAGGGCACCATCGCGTTCGATGATACCGGTGATCTTGGCACCGTCTTCCTCGGACAGGAACTTGGCTGCGTGATAGCCCACATTCCCAAGGCCCTGCACGATGATGCGCTTGCCTTCCAAGCGACCCGTCATGCCGGCAACTTTCATATCGGCGGGATGGCGAAAGAATTCCTGCAAAGCATATTGGACACCGCGCCCCGTCGCCTCGACCCGGCCAGCGATGCCGCCTGCGTGGGGTGGTTTTCCTGTGACGCAGGCCGCCGCATTGATATCGGTCGTGTTCATCCGGCGGTATTGGTCGGCGATCCATGCCATTTCGCGTTCGCCTGTGCCCATGTCGGGGGCGGGGACGTTTTGGGAAGGATGGATCAGATCGCGCTTTGCCAGCTCATAGGCAAATCGGCGGGTGATCAGTTCAAGTTCGTGTTCTTCCCAAGCGGTTGGATCAATACACAAGCCCCCCTTCGAGCCCCCAAATGGGGCTTCAACCAGCGCACATTTATAGGTCATCAAGGCGGCCAACGCCTCGACCTCGTCTTGATGGACATTCATCGCATAGCGAATGCCGCCTTTGACCGGTTCCATATGTTCGGAATGGACCGACCGATAGCCGACAAAGGTATGAATATCCCCGCGCAAACGCACCCCGAAACGAACCGTATAAGTGGCGTTGCAGACCCTGATCTTTTCCTCAAGCCCGGGGCTGAGGTCCATCAGCGCGACGGCGCGGTTGAACATGATGTCAACAGATTCACGAAAGCTGGGTTCCTGCGGGGTGGTGTCTTTTGGGGCCATGCTTGCCCTCCTTTTAGATCATTGGATGCAACGAAGAGAAACAAGGCGCGATTCTGGGACCAGTCAGAGATGAGCTTACACACGATTCGACCAAACAATCGGACATTTCATAATTTCTTTCAAAAAGGTTAACGGCCCCCTCAGAATTAAGGCAGCGCCAGCATCAGACAGCCCTGTTATTGTCCATCGTCGCGCAACAGTGCTACCGCCAGAAGATTAATGTCCCGTAAACCCTTATTTATAACGGCTTTCATTCCACAATCCTGCCCAATTTCGGCCACATCTAGATGATTTAAAGACCCGTGGTGGAGAATGAGTCTGCGCCCCCGAATCTGAAATGGGGAGCGTGGAAAATTGGGAACGTAACGATGAAAAAGTCTTTAAAGCGTCTGTGTCAGGCCCTGCCAGATACCCAACAGAACCGTCTTGCGCACTTTCACAGAGATGAAAGTGGCAGCATGGTGGTGTTCACGCTTTTTATCATTGTCCTGATGCTGATCGTCAGCGGGATGGCCGTTGACTTTATGCGCTTTGAATCGCGCCGTGCTATGATGCAGGGTGCTGTTGATTCAGCCGTACTGGCCGCCGCCGACCTTGATTTGGATGCATCAATTGATCCGCGCGACGTGGTCGATGAATACATGACGAAAAGCCAGGCAGGCAACTGCCTGACGAACGTCGATGTTGATGACAGCACGTTAAGCTACCGGTCGGTCAGTGCTGATTGCCAAATGGTGATGAACACCTTCTTCCTGCGCCTGATCGGTATCAACGACCTGACAGCCACCGCCGCATCCACCGCCATTGAAGGCGTTGGCGATATCGAAGTATCGCTTGTTGTTGATATCTCAGGCTCAATGATCCTGCCAACTGCCGACGGGACTGAAAGAAAAATTGAGGCCTTGCGGTCAGCTGCGAACTCATTCGTTGACACGCTGCTGCTTCCTGAATTTGAAGACCGGATTTCGATGTCGCTGGTGCCTTATTCGGCCCACGTGAATGTCGGTTCAGATATTTTCGGAACACTGGGTGTGACATCACGCCATGGATTTTCACACTGTGTCGATGTCCCAAACAGTGCTTTCAGCACGACCGAATGGGTCAACGGTGGAAACCTGATCCATACCGAGCATGTTGCGATGGGTGGCGGCACGATCAATACAATCTGCCCCCGGTTTGGATATGAAGCGATCATTCCGCTGTCCCAAGACGCAGGAGAGATCAAGAGCGCGATCAACCAACTTGAGCCACGCTCAACAACCTCTATCTTCCAAGGGATCAAGTGGGGCACAACATTGCTTGACCCGTCGTTCAATGAAAACGTACGGGCCATGGGCAATGTCGTAGAGCCTGTCTTCCAGAACCGTCCAAGCGCCTATCCTGACCCGAACAGCACGTCAGACAGGGATGTGCGCAAGTATTTGGTCCTTATGACCGATGGTGAGAACTTCCCCACCGACCGCTTGACGCCAGAAGCCTATGACACGCCAAGCGAAATCGCCATGTGGGACACAATGGGGTTCAGCAACTTCTTTAACGACATCACGGCCCGGCGGAACCTGAACTACTACCACCGTCCCTATCATTCGGCGGCGCAAGGTAACATCTTTATGGATCAGATCTGTACTGCCGCGAAGGACGAAGGGATCATCATTTTCGGGATTGGTCTTTACAGCCAAGCCGCAAACCCTCCGGGTGCCGACCATATGCGGAACTGTGCGTCCTCCGAAAGCCACTACTTTGAAACCGGCGGTGAAGAACTGACCCAGATCTTTGAAGCCATCGCCAACCAGATTACAGACCTGAGGTTGACACAATGATGTTGAAACTTGCGTATGCCATCGGCAACCGCCTGCGTCGCTTTGTGCGCGATCAGGCAGGCAGCGCCACACTGGACTTTGTCCTGATGACGCCTGCGGTGATGCTCATCTTCACGTCATCCTACGAGGCAGGTGTCCTGTCGACCCGCCATGTGATGCTTGAACGGGGATTGGATGTGGCTGTGCGCGATGTGCGCATTGGCCGTATCCCAAGCCCAACCCATGACATACTTGTCGACCGCATCTGCGACGTTGCGTCCATCATCCCCAACTGCACAAACAACGTGCGCCTTGAGATGATGCCACGCAACCCGCGCGCCTGGGTTGATCCGGGTAATGCTGTGATGTGCGTTGATCGCGCTGAACTTGGCCCGCCGGTTCTGAACTTCAACACAGGCTTGAACAACGAACTGATGGTCTTGCGCGCCTGCGCCCTGTTTGACCCAATGATCCCGACAAATGGGTTGGGCAAGGAAATTCCAAAGGAAAGCGGCGGTGCTTATGCGCTGGTTGCAACCTCTGCTTATGTGATGGAGCCGTTCCAACGATGACCTATCTGACACGCCTTAAGAAACGTGCCCTTGCTTGGCATCGCGATGAAAATGGCAGTGTGGCTGTCGAAACGCTTTTGATGGTGCCGCTGCTTGCCTGGGCGATGCTTGCGACCATCACCTTCTTTGATGCGTATCGCAACGAAGCGGTTAGCTTTAAGGCCGGGCTTGTGATCGCCGATGCGATCAGCCGCGAGGCCGAAGTTGATAACGCCTACATCAATGGCCTGTACGGCCTGCACAAATTCCTGATGCTGAAAGACGATGATCCCGATCTGCGGATCACAGTTTTCCGGTTTCGCGCAGACGAAGGCGACTATCGCCGTGTCTGGAGCCGGGCACGCGGCGGCAAGCCTGCTTTGACAAATGCGACGCTGAACGGGCTAAGCGGGATCCTTCCCTCGACGATGGCCGATGGTGAACGTGCGATCCTTGTGGAAACATGGTCAGAGTATGATGCCCCATATGCAGTGGGTCTGGGCGACTTTGATATGTCGACCTACAACGTGGTCAGCCCGCGTTTCCTGCCGCAAGCCTGTTTTCTGCGCAACAACGGCACGACCGCCTGCTGATCAGCCGCGTGTGGCGATTTGAAGGGACAGCTGCTCGGCCATGAATTTGGCCGCGCCAGCACTGGTCACCCCCCCGATGCCCACGCGTTTGCCAATACGCCACCACAAGCCCGGCACCCATAAAATGCCAAGGTTTTCAGTCAACGCGACCGAAAACCCGTTGGACGGCTTAAAGGCGAATGCCCCCCGGCTGACCTCTTTGATCTGATCAAGCGGGGCCAACATCACCCCGTCTTGGGTGACCAACCCCGCATCGGTCAGTAAAATTTCGCAATGCCAAGACAGCCGTAGGCGATTGGCCTGCACCAATATCGCCACCCCAAGCGCCATGATCAGCAACTTCCCGATCACGCCCGCCGGGCTGACATAAGCCATATAAAGCAGCACAAGCCCCAGCATCACCTGCACGGCAAAAGCAAAATAGAACCGCGCCGGCGCAACGCCGATCCGCGCATAGACCCCATTTTCATCTGCTTCAAACATGATCGCCCCTTGATTACCCACGCCAGCCCTACCCCAGCACTCGGATTTTGAAAAGGCGTTGGGCTTTCGTTAAGAGGCGGTGGATCAAGATCCACCCTCCGGGGTGAAGCAGGCGTTTTGTTTTGAGGTGCGCCCTCTTCTTAGCTTCAGCGCGGTGGGATCACCTCATAGCCGGGTTCTTCGGGTTCATCGTCGATCATTTCAGATGGAAAACCGGGTGCGGTAATATCCAAGCCCGTGGCCTCTTCCAAGCGGCGGATAATATCATCTGACTGCGCGCGCGGCCCAAAGCGGGCGATCCCATCGGCGAAAATTTCGACCATCAGCGGGCTGATTTCAAGCGGCACATCATGTGCCTTGGCGATATCGTCAAACAGGCCGATATCCTTTTTCACAAGGTCCATCGTAAAGTTGATATCCCGGCAGCCGTTCAGGATCATTTGGCTTTCGGTTTCATGCACAAAACTGGTGCCGGAACTGATCTTGATCGCCTCGTAAGTTGTCGCCAGATCCAGCCCGGCGGCTTTCATCGTGACCAAAGCCTCGCAGACGGTTAGCAAGTTCGCGGTCGCCAGATAGTTCGTCATGACCTTCAATTTACTTGCGGTTCCTAGATCGCCCGTATGCAGCACACGCCGTCCCAAAGTCGTGAGCACCGGCAAGACCCGTTCAAACGTCGCCCGGTCGCAGCCCGCAAAAATGCTGATGTTGCCTGTCGCAGCCCGGTGGCATCCGCCTGATACCGGACACTCAACCGCCGCCCCACCTTTCGCGATAACCTGCGCCCCAAGCCGCGCAACCGCATCCGCGTCGGTGGTGGACATCTCCATCCAGATTTTGCCTGCCGTAACTTCGGGGATCATCTCTTGCAGCACAGCCTCGCACGCCGCGGGCGATGGTAAGCAGGTAATCACCACGTCACATGTGCGCATCAATTGGGCGGGGCTATTTGCGGCAGTCGCGCCTTGATCGGTGAAAGGCGCCATCGCCGCCCCGTCTAAATCAAAGACGTGCAAGTCATGCCCATTGCGCAAAAGGCTGCCCGCAAGTTTCGCACCTACATTGCCCAATCCGATAAAGCCGGTTTTCATATCGATGTCCTTCCCATTTCAGACAAACCGTGGGCCGTCGTCCGCCCCCCGTCTGCTTTGAACGCGACATTGTGGGGATGGTGCCCGGCAGCTGTTCGCACCAACATCGTGCAGGGCTGCACAGACCGGGTTCTTGCGTTGGCTTGTTGCCGGGCCTACCTCTGATGCAACCAATCAGGAGATATCCTATGTCCATCCGCCCCATTCTAGAACAACGCCCCGCCCAACCCACGATGGAGGGGGCTGGCGTTAAACTGCACCGCGCATTCGGCTTCCATGACCCAAGCGAACTGGACCCGTTCCTGCTGTTTGACGACTTCCGCAACGAGCGCCCGGAAGACTATGCCAAGGGCTTTCCTTGGCACCCGCACCGGGGGATCGAGACGATTACTTATGTGCTGGACGGCACCGTCGCCCATGCCGATAGCCTTGGAAACACAGGCGATCTGAACGCAGGCGACGTGCAATGGATGACCGCCGGGTCGGGTATTTTGCATCAGGAAATGCCCCGGGGGAACGCCAACGGGCAGATGCATGGTTTTCAGTTGTGGGCGAACCTGCCTGCGGCGATGAAGATGACGGCACCCCGCTATCAGGACGTCGAGGCCAAGGATATTCCCACAGTCGTTGACGATGACGGCACATCCGTGCGGGTCATTGTCGGGGATTTCTGGGGCAAATCCGGCCCTGTAGATGGGATCGCAGCCGACCCGCAATACCTTGATATTTCGGTCCCGGCCGGCGTGCGCAAAACCTTCAAAGTCGACACATATCGCCGGGCCTTTGCCTATGTCTTCGCAGGCGCAGGCAGCTTCCGGGATGCATCCGCACCTTCAGGCGTGTTGCTGGAAAAGGAAGTCATGGGCGAAGAGGTCAACATCCGCGATATGTCCGGGAACCGCACGCTCATCCGCTTTGGCACCGGGGATGAGGTGACAGTGCAAGCCGGCGAGGAAGGCATCCGCTTTTTGCTGATCTCAGGCGCGCCGCTTGAAGAACCGGTCGCTTGGCACGGACCCATCGTGATGAATACACGCGAAGAGTTGCGTACAGCCGTGCAGGAACTTAATAACGGGACCTTCATCAAACCAGCGCACTAATAATCGGGCGCTGCGCAATCCAAGTGCAGCGCCTGTACTTTCTTTAAGGGACTTATATACTTAACTAGCCAGCAGGGGGTTGGGTATTAAGCACTTGGATCACAATCTGGATGAGTGCTGAAAGTGCTACTACAGCTCCAACAACGAAGAACAAGCGAGTTGTCATCCAATCTTTGGTTGGCATGTCTTCCAACTTACCCCTCATGAAGGCCGCATCAGTTTCAAGTTTGCTTACCCGCTGTTCCATGGGATTATATGTACCATCGCCACCGCCTTTTTTCAATGGTTCGCGATCTGGGTGAAGATCAACTATGTCAGCCATCCTTTAGCCACTCCTTGAACTTCACGGTATCGTAGTTCGCAATATGGCCGCATGTGCCGCAAGAAAATGACAGTGGTTGCCCCGAATCCAAATGAAATATAGTTGCCAATTCTAACTCCATATTGCTTCCATAGTCAGCGAACCCAAACTCGTTTTTTGTCATGCACGTTGGGCAAGCCGAATGTTCTGGAGCGCCAACTTGCTTCAAGAAGCGAATCCAGTGTCCCAATTTTATATTTTCAGTCAAATCATCGCCTTGAACATAAGCATGCTAGACATTTGCCCAATCAATTCGATTCTGCAACAAAGTTAGTCCTCTATGATCTTGTTCATATCCTCAAATAGGTAGGGCGCAATGGAGATGTCCTTCTGTCGTTGTGACGTGGATTTGAACTGCTCAATGCCGTCGCACATCTCCATCAAGACTTGAACTCGACCGATTTGGTGGACAGGCAAATTGCGACCATCTTCTGTAAGCCATTGGTGGAAGCGGGCCTTGCGTTTTCCGTCCCCCTTAATGTTCAACTCTGATTTAATAGAGCCGTGCTCAATTGGATCATAGACATATTTGTTGATGAAGCGGCCATAGTACTGAGGGCGACTGCGTGATGTTGTTTTTTCGTTTCCATATAGTCGGTTGAGTTCTTCAAAAAACGAGTTAGGGAAAGTGTGCACCCAGCTTTGAAGCCCTTCCGCGATGTACTTGACCAGCAGGAGACTTAAAGCATCGTTCTTGCGGTCTCTCCGAAGGGCCTGTACCCGCACACACATGCCAATCTAGGGCGCGACCCAATCCCTCTTTGGTTTTCAAATATCCCCGCCGGAGGCTCCTCACTCTCAGGCAGTACCGTCCTCAGGCAGCCACAGCCTTACGGACCAAATCCCAGTAAATGTCCGCGACCGCATCAATACGCAGTCGCCCATCATCGCGGTACCAATTGGTAATCCCGGTGAGCAACGCAATCAGGGCAAGGGTACTGACGCGGGTGTCGGGCGAGGCAAAGACGCCTGCCGCCTCGCCATCCTTCAGAATATCTTCCAGAATATCTTCATAAGCGCGGCGCATCCCCTCGATCTGCGCGAAATTCTCAGGCGTTAGATTGCGCAATTCCATATAGGACACAAACACCTGATCGCGGCGCGGCAGGTGAAAGCGGATATGAAAACGGGTAAAGGCCTCAAGCCGCGCCATTGGATCGCCCTTGATCAGGGCCTCGCGCGCCTCGGCCAAAAGCTCTTCCATATGGGATTGCATCAGATCAAACAGCAAACTCTGCTTATCGGGTGTATAATTATAAAGCGCGCCGGCCTGCACCCCAACCTCGGCTGCGATCTGGCGCATGGACACCGCCGCGCAGCCGTGGCGCGCAATCAGGCGCAAGGCCGCTTCGCGGATGCGCGGGCCGGTGATATCAGAATGGGAACCTTGTTTACGTGCCATAGGCGGCATTTAACTGAACGGCTGTTCATTTGAAAACCCCCGACTTGCGCTGCCCCTGCGATGCCCCGTAGACACGGGCTTAATCAACAACACGTGGTTCCCTTATGCGCGCCATCCTTTTCATTTGTCTTCTTGGCCTTGGCGCATGCGCCGATGTGCCCGTGCTGGAAGACCGCATTGATCAGGCCGCGCGCGATGCACCTTTCCCGGCGCTGATCAACATTGACCCGCTGCTGGCCGAGGCCAATGCGGCCCCACCCGCAGCCCAGATCACAAGCAATGTGAATGCGCAGATCGCAAGCCTGCGCGCGCGCGCCAACCGCCTGCGCGGACCGGTGATTGCCGCCCCTGACCGGGCGCGCATGGCGCGCGGCGTTGCCCTGCCCGTTCCTTTTCGCTAACACGCCCTCAACCATAGATTTCAGCAGATCGGACCGCCCCTTATGACTACGCCTCTTCGTCTTGGTATTGCAGGTTTGGGCACGGTCGGGGTCGGCGTCGTGAAGATCGTGCAAGAGCACGCCGCCTTGCTTGAAGCCCGCGCCGGGCGGCCTATCCTGATCAGCGCCGTCTCTGCGCGCAGCAAGTCCAAGAACCGCGGTGTGGATCTGTCAGATTACGCATGGGAGGACGACCCCGTCGCCCTTGCCAAACGCGATGATGTGGACGTTTACGTCGAATTGATGGGCGGGCACGAAGGGCCTGCCAAGGATTCGCTTGAAGCCGCGATTGCCAAAGGCAAAGACGTGGTTACCGCCAACAAGGCGTTGCTTGCTGTTCACGGCCAAGCACTTGCCGAAGCGGCCGAGGCGAAAGACAACATCATCCGCTTTGAAGCCGCTGTCGCAGGAGGCATTCCGGTTGTAAAAGCCCTGACCGAAGGCTTGGCCGCCAACGCCGTGACCCGCGTCATGGGCGTTATGAACGGCAGCTGCAACTACATCCTTACTCGGATGTAGGATGCGGGGCTGTCCTATGAGGCCGTCTTTGATGAGGCCAACCAGCTTGGTTATCTTGAAGCAGACCCCGAACTTGATGTGGGCGGCATTGATGCAGCACATAAACTGGCGCTGCTGGCCTCAATCGCTTTTGGTACGCAGGTTGATTTCGATGCGGTAGAACTGGAAGGCATCGGATCGGTCACGATCGAGGATATCAACCAAGCCGCCGATATGGGTTATAAGATCAAGCTACTGGGCGTCGCGCAAATGACCGGGCGCGGGCTGGAACAACGCATGTCGCCCTGCCTTGTGCCTGACACATCTCCGCTGGGACAACTTCAAGGCGGGACAAATATGGTCGTGCTTGAGGGGGATGCGGTCGGCCAAATCGTGTTGCGCGGCCCCGGCGCGGGCGAAGGCCCGACGGCAAGTGCTGTCATGGCAGATGTGATGGATATCGCACGGGGTATTCGGGTGTCGACCTTCGGGCAGCCCGCGACCACATTGCGCCAAGCGCGCGCGGCCCGTGCGGCAGTGTCAGCACCTTATTATCTGCGTCTGCAACTGCTCGACAAACCCGGCGCGCTGTCCAAAGTGGCGGCGATCTTGGGGGATGCGGGTATCTCAATCGACCGGATGCGCCAATACGGCCATGAAGACACGAACGCGCCCGTGCTGATCGTCACACATAAGACCACGGGCACCGCCCTTGACGAAGCATTGGCGCAGTTTGAAAGCACCGATGTCGTCACGGGCACGCCTGTGGCCATTCGAATCGAGGCCGTCTAGCCATGATCGACCACACCGGTGTCAGCGCATCAGATTTCGCCGCCAGCACCCGGTTTTATGACGCGGTCTTTGCCGCCCTTGGGGGCAAACTTTTGGCGACCATCCCGCTTGAATATACGGACGGTATAGCGGTGACGGGGTACGGGCGGGATCGCGCGGTGTTCTGGTTGCATAAGGGGCAGGCCCAAACGCCAACCGTGCATGTCGCATTGACGGCTGTGAACCGCGCGCAGGTTGATGCGTTTCATGCCGCAGGCCTTACCGCGGGTGGGCGCGACAATGGCGCACCGGGGCTGCGCCCGCATTACCACGCCGACTACTACGGGGCGTTTTTGCTGGACCCGGATGGCAACAATATTGAAGCTGTGTGCCATTTGTCGCCAGATGATCTGGGTATTTCGACTTAATAATAAGGTGTTAGCGCCACCATGGTTGTGTGCGCGCAAGTGATTGGCTAGGCCAACTGGGACAAAGAAAAGGACGTGTCCCCATGCCTGCACAAGTAGACTTTAATGATCGCAACCTCTCGCTTGGCCTTGCCCGTGTCTCGGAAGCTGCCGCCATCGCCTGCGCCCCCCTCATCGGGCGAGGCGATGAAAAGGCAGCAGATCAGGCCGCTGTTGATGCAATGCGCACGCAACTGAACAAACTGGATATCGCAGGCGTGGTCGTCATTGGTGAGGGCGAACGGGACGAAGCCCCCATGCTTTACATCGGCGAAGAAGTCGGCAGCGGAACAGGCCCCGGTGTAGATATCGCACTTGACCCGCTTGAGGGCACAACCCTAACCGCCAAAGACATGCCCAACGCTTTGGCCGTGATCGCTATGGGCCCGCGCGGATCCATGCTGCACGCGCCTGACGTCTATATGGACAAGCTGGCGATTGGACCCGGTTTCCGCGATGGCGTTGTGACATTGGATATGTCCCCGTCTGAACGCGTCTCGGCCCTTGCTGCCGCGAAGGGCTGTTCGACCAGCGATATCACCGTCTGCGTCCTTGAACGCCCACGTCATGAAGACATCATCGCAGAAATCCGCAGCACCGGTGCCGCCATTCGCCTGATCACAGATGGCGATGTGGCCGGCGTGATGCATTGCGCCGAAGCCGCGACGACCGGGATCGATATGTATATGGGATCAGGCGGTGCCCCCGAAGGCGTGCTGGCGGCTGCTGCGTTGAAATGCATGGGCGGGCAGATCTATGGCCGTCTACTTTTCCGCAACGATGACGAACGGGGCCGCGCCAAGAAGGCCGGGATCACGAACTTTGACCGGGTCTATACCCGCGACGATATGGTCACACAGGATGTGATCTTTGCCGCCACAGGCGTAACGGACGGATCACTTTTGCCGGGGATCAAGCGCGAGGTTGGGTTTGTGACGGCTGAAACGGTGTTGATGCGTTCAAAAACCGGGTCTGTGCGCCGCATGCAATACCGGAACCCTGTGGCATAGGTGGTCCCCTCCGGGGGGAGTATTTTGAACAAAGCGAGGATTAGGGCGTGGCGTTGGCTGCGCCCTTTCTCTATTGTGTGTGCTTATGGATGGGACACAAGATAAAGCGTTTTTGGGGGTTGCGGCGTCGCTAAGCGGTCGGCGCTGGATCGGGCCCACAGCCGAGGAAGACCGACTGGCCGAGGCGATGGCGCAGGCCACTGGGCTGGCCCCAGCGCTTTGCCGGATATTGGTGCGGCGCGGGGTCGCGCCAGAGGACGCTGAGACGTTTCTTGCGCCAACCTTGCGCGATTTGCTGCCTGATCCACGGTCTTTGCGGGATATGGAAATCGCCGCGACCCGCATCCTAAGCGCCGTTCAAAAGGGCGAGCGCGTGGCAGTCTTTGCCGACTATGATGTGGACGGTGGATCATCGGCGGCACTGCTTGTGTCATGGTTCCGCGATCTAGGGCGCGCCATCACAGTCTATGTCCCTGATCGGATCGACGAAGGCTATGGGCCGAACGATGAAGCGATGGCGGCACTCGCCCGCGATCACGACCTGATCATCTGCGTGGATTGCGGAACCCTGTCACACGGACCCGTCGCAGCGGCAGTCGGCGCGGATGTCGTGATCCTTGATCACCACTTGGGCGGGGAAACTTTGCCGAGGGCTTTGGCCGTCGTGAACCCAAACCGGCAGGACGAAGACGGTGCACTCGCGCATCTTTGCGCGGCAGGCGTCGTGTTTTTGGCGCTGGTTGAGGCGAACCGACAGATGAAAGAGGCCGGGCAAAAAGGGCCGGAGCTGATGGCGCTGTTGGACCTTGTGGCCTTGGCGACCGTTGCCGACGTGGCTCCTTTGATTGGCGTCAACCGGGCACTGGTGCGCCAAGGATTGGTGGTCATGGGACGGCGGCAACGCACTGGGCTTGTGGCACTGGCGGATGTGGCAGGCTTGGATACAAAGCCGACGTCCTACCACCTTGGGTTCCTGCTGGGGCCACGGGTCAACGCAGGCGGGCGGATCGGCAAGGCGGACCTTGGGGCGCGGCTTTTGTCTTGCATCGACCCGCGCGAGGCCGAATCCATGGCGGCAAAACTGGATGAGTTAAACACCGAACGCCGCGCCGTCGAAACCGAAGTGCGCGAACTGGCGCTTGAACAGGCCGAAGCGCGCGGCTTTGATGCACCTCTGGTCTGGGCAGCAGGCGAAGGCTGGCACCCCGGCGTCGTCGGCATTGTCGCCTCGCGCCTGAAAGAGGCCACCAACCGCCCCGCCATTGTTATCGGGTTGGATGGGGATGAAGGCAAAGGCTCAGGCCGCTCCGTCTCGGGCATCGACCTTGGGGCGGTGATCCAGCGGGTCGCGGGCGAGGGGCTGTTAATGAAAGGTGGCGGGCATAAAATGGCCGCCGGGCTGACGGTCGCGCGGGATCAGCTGGAACTGGCGATGGCGCGGATCGCGGAATTGCTTGCCAAACAGGGGGCCGACAAAATCGGACCTGCAGATTTGCGGCTGGATGCGGTGCTGATGCCGGGGGCGGCCACGGTCGAGCTGATCGAAAAGATTGAACAAGCCGGGCCCTTCGGGGCCGGTGCCCCTGCCCCGCGCTTTGTCTTTCCTGACTGCCAGATCCTATTTGCCAAGACCGTGGGCGCGAACCACCTCAAACTGACCTTCGGAGACGGGCTTGGCGCGCGGATCGATGGAATCGCATTCGGGGCGATGGACACGGATCTGGGGCAAAAGCTGACCAACCACAACGGCGCACGCTTTCACCTTGCAGGGCGTTTGGAAGTGAATACTTGGCAAGGACGGCAAAGCCCGCAACTGCGACTGGAAGACGCAAGCCCAGCCGGCTAATTTTCCGACAAAAGGTGCAAAAAACCTCTTGCCCTTATTCCAAGCTGGCCCTAAATACAGCCCACCAAGCGCGGTCCCTTCGTCTATCGGTTAGGACGCCAGGTTTTCAACCTGGAAAGAGGGGTTCGATTCCCCTAGGGACTGCCATTGGTCGCTTGCAATCGATTGTAAGCATTGGATAAAACTACCCTCCTCTAGCGTCGTGCCATCGTATTTCCCATCATGATGCATCAGTCCTATACTGTGTCATAGGCACTCATATCGTTTGAATCGGTAGCACAACCAATTCGGATTACTTGAGTACATGAGCGGCCAGTCAGCCGCACGGAGCGGTGTCGACGCAATCTGAATAACCAATCCTATAAACTGCAGCATCAACTGATCGATCAGAGTTGAACACCAGATTGCATTGTGAAATGCTTACATATTGATTGAAAATTCTCTTACCGGAACTTCAAAAACGGGTTTCGGGTTACAGGTGTTTGAGGTGCCCCTAGATTTGTAGACGCTTTGCTTGGTAATTTTGGAAGCAAAGG
>CAYPVL010000076.1:9716-16087 GCA_964414165.1 uncultured Cognatiyoonia sp. | reverse complement strand
GATGTGCGACTGTCTTGAAGCGCACGGCAGCCATTATGGGGCCATGCCAGCACATGCGGGCATGTGGCGCGCGGCTGAAGATACTGTGGATGATTTCATGGGGCGGCTGGCGGTTGTGCCCATGGTGCTTGAGGCACGGGGGCTGGATGTGACGCCGGGTATGATCAAGGTGTTTCAGAACGGCAAAGACAAGCAGGCCGTTGAGGCGTTGAACGTCATTTACGCCGAAGAGGTGCATCACGTCGCCTACGGGTCCAAGTGGTTTCATTTCTTATGTGGGCGCCATGATCTGGACCCTACGGGCGTTTTTCATGATCTGGTGCGACGCTATTTTCACAGCGATCTGAAACCGCCCTTCAACGAAGAGAAGCGGGCCGAGGCGGGAATTCCCCCCGATTTCTACTGGCCTTTGGCAGAAGAGTCGGCGCGCCGTTAAGCGAATTCTTCGGCAAAAATCGGCCCAACCGCCCGAAATGCTGTTATTTTCTGCATAAAACCGTTGCAGGATTCACGCAGCCTGTTAACAAACGGGGGTGGCGTTGCTGGGGGTTGGGACCCTGCCATGACAGAAATGGGACAAGGGGCTTACAGTGCGATCGCGACTGAAACACCGGATTCATGCCAGACTGGAAAAACATTTTCCTGAAAAGCGCCTCTTTTTGCGCTCGGACACTGAAACCCGCTTTATTCGACTGAAATCAGAAACCCAGCTTGTGGCCTGCGTTGGCGGTGTTGCCGTGGTGGCCTGGACGATTATCGCCACGGCCATTTTGTTGATGGACAGTATCGGCGCTGGAAACTTCCGCGCCCAAGCCCAACGTGATCAGTTGATTTATGAGGCCCGGCTGAACGCGATTTCGGGCGAACGTGATGCCCGCGCCGAAGAGGCAGTTGCCGCACAAGAACGGTTTAACTCGGCCCTTGCCCAGATTTCCACAATGCAAAGCCAACTGCTGGACCTTGAAGATCAGCGCCGTGAACTGGATACAGGCCTTGAGGTTGTACAAGCGACCTTGCGCGATGTGATGCAGGAACGCACGGCAGCCCAGACCCAAATCGCGGCCCTTACGTCCGAGGATGGAGCTTCGGCTGAGGTGATCAGCGAAGAAGCGGGCAGCACCGTTGACCTGCTGGCCAATGCCTTGGCCGAAACCGCAGCAGAGCGGGATCAGATCGCATCGGATGCCCAGTTTGCCTTGCAGCACGCCGCAGATACCGAATTGGAACTGCGCCTGTTGCAGGAAAAGAACGATGAGATTTTCCGCCAGTTGGAAGAGGCCATGCTGGTATCGGTCGAACCTCTGGATAAGATGTTCCGCAATGCAGGCCTGAACCCCGACAGCCTGCTGTCGGCTGTACGCCGGGGTTATTCGGGCACTGGCGGCCCGCTGGCCCCGATCTCATTCTCGACGAAGGGTGGTGCGCCTGACCCGGATGCAAATCGCGCCAATGCGATTCTTGATCGCATGGACCGCATCAACCTGTATCGCATCGCAGCCGAACGCGCGCCGTTTGATATTCCGGTCAAATCCAACTTTCGCTTCACATCTGGCTTTGGCCCACGCTGGGGCCGCTTGCATGCAGGCACTGATTTTGCCGGTCCTATCGGCACGCCAATCTATGCCACAGCAGACGGTGTTGTGACCCAGTCTAGCTGGTCCTCAGGATATGGTAGATTGATCAAGATCCAACATGAGTTCGGGATCGAAACGCGCTATGCCCACCTGAATTCCATGCGTGTTTCAGTTGGTCAAAGGGTCTCGCGCGGGGAAAGAATTGGTGATATGGGCAATTCTGGACGGTCCACCGGGCCACACCTTCACTACGAGGTCCGCGTCGGTGGCAGACCCGTCAACCCAATGACTTATATAAGAGCTGGACAAGATGTTTTCTAAATCCAAAATCAACGAACCCGGCCCCGCCGCCGACGCAGCCAAAACAGATGCACCAAAGTCAGGGGCCCCGGCCACGTCTGATTACAAAGCATCGACCACCCCCAAAGCCAAGCCTGCGGCCTCGACCCTGTCATCTGATTTGCTGATCACCGGCAACCTCAAGACCACCGGCGACATCATGGTTGAAGGTCAGGTCGAAGGTGACATCCGCGCCCATCTTCTGACTGTTGGCGAAGGTGCCACAGTGAAGGGCGAAGTGGTTGCCGATGATGTGGTCGTGAATGGCCGTATCGTGGGCCGCGTGCGTGGTTTGAAGGTTCGTCTCACCTCAACCGCCCGTGTTGAGGGTGATATCATCCACAAGACAATCGCGATTGAATCAGGTGCCCATTTCGAAGGCTCTGTCCAGCGTCAGGACGATCCTTTGTCCACAGGCGTTGGTGGGGCAAAGAAAGCCGCACCAAGCGCTTAAGGCGACCAGGATTTCGGAATTTCGAAAGCGCCCCTATCACGGGGGCGCTTTTTTGTTCAACCCCCTGCTGTGTCCCACATATGTCCAATCTGCAGCAGCCGCAGGTCCGCCCCGCGTGCCCCGATGAATTGCAGCCCCATCGCCTGCCCTGCGATGGGCACCGCAACTGCAGGCAATCCGATAAGTGAGGCAGGAATGACCACCTCCATCCAGCGGTGATAGGTCTCCATAGCCACGCCGCCGATTTCATGCGGCCAGTCCCAGTGGATGGGGAACGGGAAACATTGGGCGGTAGGCAGGACAAGCGCGTCATAGGTTTCAAATAACGTGGCTGCACGCGCGAACCATTGCGACCGGATCAAAGTTGCACGGTTGATATCAGAGACGCTAAGCCCCCGCCCCTTCTCAATCTCCCAAAGCGCCTGCGCATTCAGGGTTTTGCGCGTGTGCGCCTGCGCATAAAGTGGCCCAAGCCCCGTCGCCACGGACCAACTGCGCAGGGTGGTCCATGCCTCCCAAAGATCAGCGGCGGGCAAAGGGGGGGCGATGATCTCTGCGTTCCAATCATGCAGCGCCGCTTCGCAGGTCTCAAGCACGCCCGCCTCCATCGGATAGGCCCCGCCCCAATCGCCCAGCCACGCAAGGCGCGGGCGCTTGCCTTCCTTGATATGTGGGCTGACGGGCTCTACCGCGCACCCATGGGGCTGGCGCGGATCAGGCCCCGATTGCACATCCAGAAGCAAGGCCAGATCAGCGGCATGACGCGCCATCGGCCCGTTGGTGGCAAGCTGGTGCAGAAAAACATCCCCCACAGGTTCTGACGGCACGCGCCCCCATGTAGGACGCAGACCATAAACGCCGTTCCACCCCGCCGGATTGCGCAAAGACCCCATCATATCCGACCCATCCGCCAGCGCGACCATATGGGAGGCAAGCGCCACAGCCGCCCCGCCAGATGATCCACCGGCCGAGGTGCCCGGCACAAGCGCATTTTCGGTCGGCCCAAAGACAGGATTCGTCGTATGACTGCCAAGGCCAAAGGCAGGCGTATTGGTCTTGCCAATTACAATTGCACCCGCATCCTGCATCCGCCTGACCATGATATCCGAGGTTTGCGCAATGCTCCCCGCCAGCGCCGGTGATCCCATCGACGTCGGAAGCCCTGCGACATTGGCAAGGTCTTTCACCGCGATGGGCAAGCCGTGCAAGGGCCCCACAGGGTCAGCCGCATCTGCAGCACGGGCAACCATCATCAGGTCATCATCATCGCGCAAAGACACAATCGCATTTAGTCGCGGATTCACCTCCGCAATGTGCGCCAAAGTGGCTGCCATCAGGCGCTCTGCCGACACCTGCCCCGCGCGCAGATCAGCACAAATCGCAACAGCAGAGCGGTTCAAAAGCTCATCCATACCGCCAGCATGAAATGAGCCACCACCAAAGGCAAGGCACCGCCCTCACCCTGACGCGCCACTTACTGCTTCTTTTGAATAAAAATATGCCCGCCGGAGGCGCCTGCCCCATCAATCCCGGACTAGTCGTCGGCCTGCGCATCCGCCCGGCTTTTGCCCGACACAGCCATCGCCAAAGTCGCGCCCATCAAACCATCCAGATCACCATCCAACACGCCTTTGGTGTCGGATGTTTCAAAGTTCGTGCGCAGGTCTTTCACCATCTGATAGGGCTGCAGCACATAGGACCGGATCTGGTTTCCCCAGCCTGCATCACCTGCATTTTCATGCACCTCGTTTACAAGGGCCGACCGCTTATCAAGCTCGATCTGGTATAGACGCGACTTCAACGCCTTCATCGCGATATCGCGGTTCTGGTGCTGGGACTTCTCGGAACTGGTGACGACAATACCGGTCGGGTGGTGCGTGATACGCACCGCGGAATCGGTGGTGTTCACGTGCTGCCCACCCGCCCCGGAAGACCGATAGGTATCAATGCGAATGTCAGACGGGCTGACCTCAATCTCAATGTTGTCATCTACAACCGGATAAACCTTCACGGACGTAAAGGAGGTATGCCGCTTGGCCGCTGAATCAAACGGCGAAATGCGCACCAAACGGTGCACGCCGCTTTCAGACTTTAGCCAGCCATAGGCATTGTGACCACTGATCTTATAAGAGGCCGATTTAATCCCCGCCTCTTCCCCCGGGGTCTCGGACTGCAATTCAACCTTATAGCCCTTCTTTTCGGCCCAACGCACATACATGCGGGCCAGCATATTGGCCCAATCGCAACTTTCGGTGCCACCGGCACCCGAATTGATCTCAAGGAAGGTATCATTGGCATCGGCCTCACCATCAAGCAAAGCCTCAAGCTCTTTCTTGGCGGCAGTCTCTTTCAGCTTCACCAACGCGGCTTCAGCCTCGGCGACAACGTCGGCATCATCCTCCATCTCACCAAGTTCAATCAGCTCTACGTTATCGGCCAAATCCTGTTTGATGCCCTCATAAACGCCAATCGCATCCACTAGGGTCTGGCGGTCGCGCATCAGCTTTTGGGCGGCCTCAGCATCATCCCACAGGTTCGGGTCTTCAACACGGGCGTTGAATTCTTCCAGACGGTGGGCAGCCGTTTCAACCCCCAAACGCTGGGCCAAAAGATCCAAAGAGGTCTGGATCGCCGCAACAGTATTCTCAATCTCAGCGCGCATCGGCGTCCACCCATCTCAGTATTCTGGTCGCCGTGATAGCCCGCGCCTCAGCCATCAGCAAGGCGCAACTCACATATCCCGAGCCAACAAACAACGCCAACGCCAGCCCCCCAAGAGGTGCTACCACCCGCAACACACCCCTCTTGATCTCGCTTTGTTTCAAATACTCAAAACGCACCACACACCTGCCCGCGCATACGCCCGCAGCATCACACCACGGGCGCGCACAAAACATAAAACGCGGCGCAGCCGCACAATTTCACAACGCTAGTAAAGACCGCCCGACGCCAGCGCCCCTGCGGTTGCGCGCGGGCCAACAGTCGCGACCGACCCGGTCGAGGTTCTGACCTGCCGGGTTTGGCGGGCAACCTCTTCGAACAGCGGTAAATCTCCGGCCATGGCAAAGCCACCGTCAAAGGTGATGCCAAAGACAGGCTCTTCTCCGGGGCGGAAGCATTCGCCGATCACATTCTGACCAGAGGCATTGTTGGGCAGACGCGCACCGGTGAACCGGTCGATTTTGATGAATTCGCAATCGGGGGGCGTATCGAAGGGGCCACCGCCAAACTTGCGGATCGCTTCGGACATGAACTGGCTAAAGACAGGGCCACAGGTACCCCCGCCGGATGCATTCCGCCCAAGGCTGCGTGGCGTATCATAGCCAATATAACAGCCCGCCGCGATGTTGGATGAGAACCCGACAAACCATACGTCTTTGGAATCGTTGGTTGTCCCGGTCTTGCCCGCAATCGGCACAGGTAAAGAAATATTCTTTGCCGTCCCGCGTTCGACCACGCCCTCCATCATGGATGTCAGCTGGAAGGCCGTCACCGGGTTCATCACCCGTTCCCGATTAGAGTTGATACGCGGCGCTTGGCCTGCGGCCAAAATCAGGTTGCTGCAATCCTCGCAAATGCGCGGATCATGGCGATAGATCGTCTCGCCCGCGCGGTCTTGCACGCGGTCGACCAAGGTCGGCTCGACCCGCTCACCGCCGTTTGCAAACATCGCATAAGCCGCAACCATCTTGAACAACGTCGTCTCGTCCGATCCAAGTGACGCAGACAGCACCCGGTTCATATTGTCATAGACCCCGAATTTTTCGGCGTAATCGGCAACCGTTCCAATCCCGACCTCTTGCGCCAGACGGATGGTCATCAAGTTGCGCGATTGTTCGATCCCGGTGCGTAAAGGTGTCGGCCCATAGAACTGGTTCGATGCGTTCTTTGGACGCCAGATCCCTTGGGGTGTGTTAATTTCAATCGGGGCATCGACCACGATGGTCGCAGGCGAATAGCCCGAATCCAAAGCTGCCGCATAAACGAACGGCTTAAAGGCCGAT
>CAYPVL010000076.1:0-9706 GCA_964414165.1 uncultured Cognatiyoonia sp. | reverse complement strand
GTGCCTGCGTTGTGCGGTTAAAGTTCGAGGCCTGAAAGCTAAAGCCCCCCTGCATCGCCAAAACCCGGCCTGTATTCACGTCCATCGCCATGAAGCCACCGGCCACTTCGGGCACTTGGCGCAGGGTCCATCGAATGAAGGCCCCGTCACTGTCTTGGGTCATGCGGCGCACATGAACAACGTCGCCGGGGGTAAAGTTATCGGCGAAATTTCCGGCCATCCATTCAATATCGCGGCGGGGAATGATCCAAGGCTCGGCCTCGGTTTCCGTCATGCCCTCAATGCCAAGGCGCAACTGGCTTTCGCCAACTTCGCGCACAACACCCACATACCAAGGGTTTTCCAGTTTGATATCACGGGGGACGGTCACGTCAGACAAGGCGGCGCGCCACAGGGTTTCATCCGCCAATGTTTCAGGATCAATGGTCTTACCGGTCCCGCGCCAGCGCCCTTGCCCACGGTCATACGCCTCTAGGGCGCGCTGCAGCGCGTCTTCGGCAGCGGCCTGCAGGTCAGGATCAACCGTCGCGCGGATCGAGAACCCGGCAGAGGAGAATTGTTCAGGCGACATGCCAAACTGGTTGGTTACACGGCGGCGGATTTCGGCGGTGAAGTAATCGCGG
This sequence comes from uncultured Cognatiyoonia sp., assembly GCA_964414165.1. Lineage (GTDB taxonomy): Bacteria > Pseudomonadota > Alphaproteobacteria > Rhodobacterales > Rhodobacteraceae > Cognatiyoonia. The sequence continues at coordinate 9,083 of CAYPVL010000076.1, read as the reverse complement.
TCCGGGCGTTCGGACTGGAAGCTTGGGAAATCACCGTTTTGCACGGTGCGCATTGGATCGGCCAAGGCTGCGTCCAACTGGTCGCGGGAAATAAAGCCGTTTCGGTGCATGCTGCGCAGCACCAGATTGCGCCGGGTCAGCGCCGCCTCGCGGTTATTCACAGGATGATAGCTATAGGGCGCTTTCGGGTGCACCGCCAAAAACGCCGCCTCTGCCGGGGTCAGATCGGCAAGGGGTTTGTTAAAGTAGGACAGCGCTGCAGCCGTAACGCCAAAGCTGCGCACGCCCAGATCAATCTCGGTCAGGTAAATTTCAAGAATCCGGTCTTTGGACATGACCGATTCAACGCGGGTCGCCAGGATGATTTCCTTGATCTTGCGTTCAATCTGGCGCGATCCATCCAGAAGTTCGTTCTTCATCACCTGCTGCGTGATCGTAGAGGCACCGCGCAGCGTATCACCACGCGACACAACCGCATCGCGCAGGGCCGCGCCGATGCCTTCAACGTCAAAGCCGCCGTGGCTGTAAAACCGCTCGTCCTCGATCGCGATGAAGGCGTGTTTCACAAGGTCCGGCACCTCTTCAATGGGGGTGAACAGGCGGCGTTCCGTCGCAAATTCATCCAGAATTTGCCCTTCGCTGTTATAAATCCGGCTGACTGTCTTTGGGGTATATGCGGCCAGCACTTCGTGGCTTGGCAAATCCTTGCCATAGACATGGAAAATCCCGCCAAGCACCAGCATGCCCATCAAGGCACCCAGCGTCAGCATCGAAAAAATGCCGCCAAAAAAAGACAATATGAAACGTAACACGGCGATCAGGCCCCAATTCTTGTTGGTGTCGTTCTACACCCGCGCTGGCACCGCGTCAAAGGTTGCACGTGGGCAATTCGGCCAGTTTAAGGCGCGTTTTTGATCACTTTTTCAGCACTGCGCGGCTTTGTCACTGGCGGATCAGCGCATCGCGCGTGGCTTCTTCAATCGCCCATGTCTGCACCGCGGCCAGAATACCCGCCACAATCGGCGCGCGCCCGGCGGCCGAGCGGAGCGCTTCGCGGTCGCGTTCATTGGACAAAAAACCGACCTCAACAAGGACAGAGGCGAAATCCGCTGCGTTCAGTACGGCCAGCCGCCCTTCCCGCCGGGGCCTTGAATTCATCCGCTGCCCCGATGCGCGCATCGCAGCCACAAGCTGGTCGGCAAAGCGTTCGCCCTTTGGCCCTGTTTCGGCCCGCGCCATATCCATCAGAACCGTCGCGACCCGGTCATCGGTGCCGGTCAGATCAATCCCTGCCAGCAAATCACCGCGTTCGTGCCGTTCGGCCATGCGCGCGGCAGCTTTGTCCTGTCCGGCCTGATCCAGCGTGTAGACAGAAGCGCCCTTGGCCGCGTCTTCCTCCAAAGCATCCGCGTGGAGCGAGATAAACAGATCCGCGCCCGCCGCGCGCGCAATGCTCATCCTTGCATCAAGGGGGACGAAAACATCCGCCTCGCGCGTCAGGATCGCGCGCACGCCGCCCGCCCGGTTCAGTGCCTCGGCCACCTCAACCGACAAACGTAGCATCAGATCGGCCTCGTTCAGCCCCGCGCGCTCTGCGCCGGGATCAATGCCGCCATGGCCGGGATCAATGACCACAACCAAGGGGCCATCATCTTCAGGGGGAGCGGGCAGTGTCGGGGTCAGATCGCCCCAGCCTTCATTTGGCGGCGCACCTGCATTTGCAGCAAAAGTCTCTGCATTCGTTTCTTTCAGGATCACCTGCACATGGGCCGTGCCTGCGCTGTCGTCCACGGCCATGCCTGCGGTTTCAACAAACATCGGAGCGGCCAAATTAATCACCATGCGCGACCAGCCGGGGCGCAACGCGCCAAAGCGCAGGTCTGCCACAACGGATGCATCGCGCAGCTGAGCTGGATTCAAACCCGTCCAATCCACCTCGCGAAAGTCCAGCACAAGGCGGCGGGGGTCATCCAGCGTAAAGACCCGGTAAGGCACGGGCTGCGTCAGATGCAGATCAAGCTGCACCCCAGATCGGATTTCGACAAGTTGCGTTTTTACATTATCCACGCGCGCCAAGCCGCTGAATTCTTGCGCAAAAGCAGGCTTGGACAAAAGCAACAGGAACGCAATAAGGCGGATCACGTGCGCGCCTCCATGAACGCTTGAAGCCGGGTAACCCCCTCACGAATATCCGCTGTGGATCGAGCATAGGAAAAGCGTAGCCAATGGTGGCCCTCCGCCGGGTCAAAATCCAAACCGGGGGTGACGGCGACACCCGCCTTTTCCAGTATCTCGGACGCAAATGCGCGCGCGTCATCGGTGTAATCGGACACGTCTACATAAATGTAAAACGCCCCGTCAGGTGGTGCGCATTTCGTCAGACCCGCCGCGCGCAAGCCTTCCAGCATCACATCGCGGTTTTCGGCATAGACGGCACAATTTGCATCCAACTCTTCTGCGCAGTCCATCGCGTGCAGCGCAAGGCGTTGGGATGCGTGGGGGGCACAGATGAACATATTTTGTGCAAGTCGTTCGATCCGGCGCACGTGATCCTCAGGCACAACCATCCAGCCCACGCGCCATCCTGTCATTGAAAAATACTTGGAAAACGAATTGATCACATAAACCTCGTCCGTCACCTGCAAGGCGCTGACAGCAACTTTGTCGTATCCGATCCCGTGGTAAATCTCGTCCGAAATGAACGCCACCCCTGCCGCATCGCACGCCTGCGCCAAGGCGCGCAATGCGTCTGCATCCAGCATCGTGCCTGTTGGGTTTGCGGGCGAGGCGACGATCAGCCCGTCCAAATTGTGCCGCCCCACATCCTGCGGGCGCGGCTGATAACGCCCTGCTGCATCTGTCGCGATCTCGACCGGGGTCAGGCCCACGGCCTTTAAGATCTGGCGATATGATGGATAGCACGGCAGGCCCAAACCCACCCGCGCATCATTGTCAAACAGCGCCGAAAACGCGAGCAGGAACGCCCCCGACGCCCCACTGGTGATCACAACGCGGGTTGGATCAAGGCTTACCCCGTACCAATCCGCATAATGCTGCGCGATGCGGGCGCGCAATTCCGGCAGGCCAAGGCCCACGGTATAGCCCAAAGGATCGGCCAATTCGGCCGCCAAAGCCGCCTTGGCCGCCGCCGGTGCCCCGGTTCCCGGCTGGCCCACCTCCATATGAATAATGTGGCGTCCGGCGGCCTCGGCCTGCCGCGCGGCCTCCATCACATCCATCACAATAAAGGGATCAACGTCCCCTCGGCTTGAAACCCGCATCACTTGCCTCTTATGCTTTGGCTAACACATGCCAAGGGATGCCCTGCGGCGTCAATGGACCTTGGCACCGCTTGGCGAATATGATCTGACAAGCCAACAGATTTAAGATGGACTGAACCGATGCGCCTGCTGCCCCTTGCCCTGACTTTTGCCCTTGCAGCGCCTGTCGCCGCGCAAGAGATGACGGATGCCGAACGCGATGCCTTTCGGGCCGAAGTGCGCGCCTATCTGCTTGAAAACCCCGAAGTGCTGATGGAAGCCATCGGCGTGCTTGAGGCACGCGAACAGGCCCAAGCGGCTGCAGTGGACGTGGAACTTGCACGCGCAAACGCAGATGCGCTGTTCAATGATCCAACATCCTTTGTCGGCGGAAATCCCGATGGCGATATCACCATCGTTGAATTCATGGATTACCGCTGCGGTTTCTGCAAACGCGCCTACCCCGAGGTCGCCGAACTTATCAGCCGTGACGGCAATATCCGGTACATCGTCAAGGAATTCCCAATTCTGGGCGAAGAATCCACGCTGGCCGCGCGCTTTGCCCTTGCCACACGGCAGGTCGCTGGCGATGACGTTTATGACACGGTGCATTCCACGCTGATGCAGTTCAACGGCAATATTTCCGAAGTCGCCTTGCAACGGGTCAGCGACAGCTTCGGCCTTGATACAGATGCGATTTTTGCTGTGATGTTCAGTGATGAGGTCACCAGCATTCTTGAAAGCAACCGCGCACTTGCCGAACGGATGCGGATCAGTGGCACGCCGACCTTCGTGGTCGATGACCAAATGCTGCGCGGCTATGTTCCCCTTGATCAAATGCAGCAAATTGTCGCCGCTGTGCGTGGCTAAGTCGGGCACGAACCCTTACAACAACGCCCACCCAAATCATCTCTTTGGTTTTGAAATATCCCCGGAGGAGGCGCAGCCGGGGGCAGCGCCCCCCCCCCCCCCCCCCCAACCGCAAGAACGTCCCGTGGTAACGCACCAACCGATCAAAATGCGCATCCAACGCGCGTTTCAAATGTGGCGCTGATTTCACCGTTTGGATGTAGTCCACCAAGGTCAGATACTGCGAAATTTGCCGGGGCAGCCGGGCTGCGGGATCAAGCCGGGCAAGGCGTTCGGGTTCGGCAATCACGGGCACCTCTTGGCGTTCGGGCACCGGGACCCCATCCAATTGCGCGGGCAGAACCTTGCCATTCATCAGCGGCACCTCTGCATCGAAGGCATTGAACAGCTGCGCCTCAAGCGGCGCAATCACGTCCCGATCTGCGACAGGCCAAGCCCAGACATAGGCAATTTCCCAGACATCAATCTGACGATTGGCAATAATGTCCGAACGGGCCGAGGTCAGATGCCGCCGCACCCGCGTGCGAATACCATCGACCGATTGGCCCACATAGATCGGCACGCCATCAAGATCACACAGCGCATAAACGCCGATTTCATCCGTGAGTTTGCTCAGCTGATCCGAGCGGAACTTCTTGGGATCAACAGCCGTAGTCAAGCCGCGATATCCAAACGCGCCGCGCGCAGCAAGGGCTGGAACAGATGCGCATCAAGGTGTTTGACCACCGGCACCGCGACCCCGTCACCGGCAATTTTATAGGCCTCATTAAAGCGGTCGGGCAACGCATAGCTGTCGCTCAGGCCCATCAGGCGCACTGCCTCGCGCGGGTTCAAAAGCCGCGCGCGCAGCTTACCATCCCCTGCGACCAGCACAATCTGGCGCGATGACCCACCCGCGGGCGTGCGAATGCAGCCCGCATTTCCATCAAAGCGCAACTCGGCCACTTGGCGCACGCGGCCTGTCGCATCGGGGCGCCCGCGTTTATAGGCAAAACAAATCGCAGAGCCTTTCGCGTTCACCAAGCCGGCAAGGCGCTTGGCATGCAGCGGCGGCATGAGGGCCTTCAAACGCGCCAATTGGCTGCGGTTGAACCAATCTTGCTTGGCATCGGTCTGGATAAAATCGGCAATCGGCACGGTTGCATCTACAGGTGCGGCCAACGACCACCAGACCCAGCGGTCCTTCACGGCGCGCGGTGCTGTGGCCAACCCGGCCTGCACCCGCTTGGAATGAAACGCGCCCGGTTGATCCTGCACCAAGCTGGGCGGAATTTGCACATCATCGCGCACGGCGATCACAAACAGGCGGGGGCGGCTGTGGGGCAGAAATTGCATAGCATCAATCTCAACCGCGCCAACGCGGTAACCCGCCGCCGCAATCCGGCGCAGCACGGTGTGAAAATCCTTCGAGCCATTGCGCGACACAAGCCCCACAACATTCTCAAAAGCAACGATGCGCGGGGCCTGCCCCGCAGACGCCGCACGATCAAGAATATCTGCAAAATGGGAAAACGTGCTTGAGCGTTTGCCCCGCAATCCCTGCCCGCGCCCGGCCAGAGAAAAATCCTGGCAAGGACTTGAGGCCCAGAACAAATCGGCGTGCGCCTCTGCTTCAAGGGTCGCGATATCGCCTTCGATCAGCGGATGATCAGGAAAATTTTCGCGGTAAGTCAGGCACTTTTTAGGATCAATGTCATTGGCCAGAACACAATCCCAGCCGGGCGAGAGCGCCGCAGACACCATCCCGCCGCCTGCGAAGAATTCAGCATATCTAGGTTTCTGATCCAGCGGCCCTACCATATCTTTGATTAGCGCAAAGCGATCAGTCAGGTCTAGTACAAATCAGAAACATCTATTCTGCGGCAGCAGCAGCGGCGTCCAGTTCGGCGGCCTTCTTTTCCACCTGCTCAACGATATGATCGACCATATCATCGTTGTTCTGCTTATGGCTTTGCTTACCAGCCAGATAGACCATCCCCGACCCGGCCCCGCCGCCGGTGAAACCAACATCCGTCATCAACGCCTCACCCGGCCCATTCACAACGCAGCCGATGATCGACAGGGACATCGGGGTTTTGATGTGCTCAAGGCGCTTTTCCAATGTCTCAACGGTTTTGATCACATCAAACCCCTGCCGCGCGCAGGACGGGCAGGAAATGATGTTCACACCGCGATGGCGCAGGCCAAGGGATTTGAGGATTTCAAAGCCCATCTTGACCTCTTCCACAGGATCGGCGGACAGGCTGACACGGATCGTATCACCAATGCCCATCCAAAGCAGATTGCCCATGCCGATCGCGGATTTCACGGTGCCGCTGATCAGGCCCCCCGCCTCGGTAATCCCAAGGTGAATCGGCGCATCCGTCGCATCAGCCAGTTGCTGATAGGCGGCTGCAGCCATAAACACGTCTGATGCCTTGCAGCTGATCTTGAATTCATGAAAATCATTGTCTTGCAGGATTTTGATGTGGTCCAGCCCGGATTCAACCATCGCATCCGGGCAAGGTTCGCCATATTTATCCAGCAGATGCTTCTCCAAAGACCCGGCATTCACGCCGATGCGGATCGAACAATTATGATCGCGGGCGGCCTTAATGACTTCCTTGACACGCTTTTCATCGCCGATGTTGCCGGGGTTGATGCGCAGACAAGCCGCGCCTGCCTCGGCAGCTTCAATGCCGCGTTTGTAATGAAAATGAATGTCAGCAACGATGGGCACAGAAACCTCAGGCACGATCTGCTTGAGCGCCGCACTCGATGCCTCATCCGGCACCGAAATGCGCACAATATCAGCCCCGGCCTCGGCTGCGGCATTGACCTGTTCAATGGTCCCTTTGACATCCGTCGTCAGCGTATTGGTCATGGTCTGCACCGAAATCGGGGCATCCCCGCCCACGGGCACATTCCCCACCATGATCTGACGCGACTTGCGCCGTTCGATATTACGCCACGGACGGATATGGTTGATCGACATCAGGTTCAGCTTTCGGCCAGAATTTCGCTTAATCGCAACTTATGGCGGGAAGCGAAAAACAGCAACGGGCTTGCGGCAAAAGGCCCACCAAGACGCGTGCTACGCCAGCCAATGATGCACCCTCTTGATCTCGCTTTGTTTCAAATGCTCAAAAACAAACACGTCCTGCCCTCACGCGGTTCGCAAACAAAGCGCTTGGGTTGCGCACAAAATATGTCGTGCGGCGCAGCCGCTCTGCTTCGAAACAGGGAATTTAAAGGGATAAGATCACTCAGTGATCGCGACTTCAGCCACATTCACAACAGCCGCCAAGTCATTGTCAGCATTGATATCTGCGACCTGATAGGTGGCTGTCAGGTTGCTGCTGTCCAGCGCAAGGTTCGACGTCACCGTGCCGTTGGGGCCAGCGGGTCCGTAATGCGTGCCGTTCACGGCGAAATACACCGCACCGCTTTCCCCAACACGCAAGGTGGCGGGCTCTTCCGTGGCGGGCAGCGCGAATGTGTCGCCTTTGTCCATGATGCCCTCAAAGATCACAGATCCATCCGCAGCGCGCACGCGCATCCAGGCCGGGCGCACCGCGACAAGCGCGACTTCGGCAATCGGGCCTTCGTTCACTTGCACATCCGGCAATGCATCTTCGGCCGCCGCAATCGCGATGGCCGCATTGATATCTTCTGCTGGTACGTCAACCGCGCCAAAACTGCCGGGGTTCAGGGTTGAAATCGGGGCATCGCGCGCGACAAGCACGGGCACTTCAAGGGCTTGCGGGCGATAGAGACGGTCCAGCGCTTCGGGTGACGGGGTTGCGATATCAACACTTTCATCGACCGCAGGCGTGGATATCCCCGCCCCGCCTGCCAACGGATCAACATTCGAGATCACAGTCGGGGCCTGTTCGACGGGCGCAAATTGTACCTTCTGCACCTCTTGCAGTACCGAATAGCCGCCATAGCCCAAGCCACCAATCAAGGCGACAAGCACCGCCATCGACCCGATGGCCGAAGGTTCGATGCGCGAAAACATACTTTCGGTGACCGGAATAAACGGCGTGGCAGACCCTGCAAAAATATCTTTGCCAAGCGGGGTTTGATCGACCGGGCGCAGCGGCTTGGCAGCGGATGCTTCGGCGGACATGCCATGAGCCGTCGCAAAGCCGCTTTCATTGCAGAATTTATCAAAGGCCCAATCCGGGTCCATGTGCAAATAGCGCGCATATGAGCGCACGTAGCCTGCGATAAATCCGGGGGTATCAAAGGCAGAGGGGTCCGCGTTTTCAATCGCTGCGATATAGGCCGCTTTGATCTTCAACTCGCGCTGCACATCCAGCAGGCTTTTGCCCATTGTTGCACGTTCACCGCGCATCAAATCGCCCAAACGCAACTCAAAGGCGTCGAAACCTTTGGTTTCAACGTCCTCAGCAGCTTTTGTGCGTCTGAAGCTCTTAACGATCATTTCTGTCCCGTTTTGCCCGGTTTTCTGCCCCCAGAGACCAGTTAGACGACGAATCGAACCACCTGATTCCTTCCCCTTATTAGCACAGAGGGGTTAGCGATGCACTTGCAGAAAGGTCAGCCCGCCATCTCGGCGCGATTCAGCGCACAGTGCGACCAAAGGCTATCCATGGCAGAAACCAGCGCATCCATCTCGCGCGGGCCGTGTACGGGCGACGGGGTAAAGCGCAGCCGCTCTGTGCCGCGCGGCACGGTTGGAAAGTTGATCGGCTGCACGTAAATACCGAAATCCTCCAGCAACATGTCCGACAATTTCTTGGTATGCACCGGATCGCCGACGATGACCGGCACGATATGGCTGCCGTGATCAATGATCGGCAGGCCCATGCCTTTCAGGCGCAGTTTCAGAATTTGCGCCTGCGTCTGATGGCGTTCACGCAAAGATTGATCCGTCTTGAGATGCGCCACACTTGCCGCAGCCCCTGCCGCCACGCTTGGCGTCAGCGAGGTCGTAAAGATGAACCC
>CAYPVL010000075.1:0-16145 GCA_964414165.1 uncultured Cognatiyoonia sp. | reverse complement strand
ATGGAAAAGTTTGCGGGATATGGCTTCAACAAATCCCACGCGGCGGCCTATGCGGTGGTCAGCTATCAGACGGCTTGGCTGAAAGCGAACCACCCGGTTGAATTCATGGCCGGGGTCATGAACTGCGATATTCACCTCACCGATAAGCTTGGCGTTTACTTCCAAGAGGTGAAGAAAGGCCTTGGGATTGATTACATCCCGCCTTGCGTGAACCGGTCAGAGGCGACATTTGATGTGGTCGACCAGAAACTGGTCTATGCGCTGGGCGCATTGAAGAACGTCGGTGTTGAGGCGATGAAGCTGATCACCGAGGCGCGGGCCGACAAGCCGTTTGTGACGTTGTTCGACCTTGCCCGCCGGGTTGATCTGAAACGTGTGGGCAAGCGACCGATGGAGATGCTCGCCCGTGCCGGGGCCTTTGACATTCTTGATCCTAACCGGCGCCGGGTGTTTTCATCGCTCGACGCGCTTGTCGGGTATTCGGCGGCGATCCATGACCAGAAGGCCTCGAACCAAGTATCCCTTTTCGGTGAGGCAGGCGATGATCTGCCCGAACCGCGCCTTGCGGGGGGCGATGATTGGTTACCTGCCGAGCGTTTGGCCGAGGAATTCAAGGCGATTGGCTTCTATCTGTCCGGGCATCCGCTGGATGACTACATGGGGGCGTTGAAGCGCCAGCAGGTCATGACCTTGGATGACGTCACAGCCCGTGCTGAAAAGGGGGCCTGTATTGTCAAAATGGCGGGCACCGTGTCGGGACGGCAGGAACGCAAATCGGCGCGCGGCAACCGGTTTGCCTTCGTGCAACTCTCTGATCCGACAGGGCAATATGAGGTAACAATGTTCAGCGACACGCTGGATGCGGGGCGTGAATTTCTGGACACTGGAAGCCAAGTCGTGCTGAGTTGTGAGGCGACATTGGAAGCTGATCAACTCAAGCTGCTTGGCCGATCAGTCAGCCCGATTGATAGTGCTGTAACCGAAGCAGTCAGTGCCGGGCTACGCGTGTTTCTGGACGCGCCAGAGGCGATCCCGTCCGTCGCGTCCATCCTTGAAAACGCGATGCGCGATAACGTCAAAGGCGGGCGTGGTCCAATCTATTTCCACCTGATGAACGCCGATTTACCGGGCGAGGTTGAACTTGATTTGGGGCAGGATTTCCCCGTGAACCCGCAGATCAGAGGGGCCTTGCGCAGCCTTGGTGGGGTGATCGAGGTGGAAGAGGTTTAGCGCACCCCACGGCATATTCTGAAACCAAAGATTTGTTTTGGGGCGGCGCAAATCAAAGTATATCGGAGACCGGGTTTACCCTAGGGCACGTTTACGGGCAGGGCGGAATCGCCTATACACTGGGCGATTATGGGGGAATGGTCTTGAAAAGCTTGCGTTTTACTGTCGCTGGGGTGCTGCTTGCTGTTGCAGGTTGCGGCGCTGCGCCTTTGTCGAACCCTGCTGAAGGCGTCGCCACGCCAGAGGCTGATTTGCCGTTGCTCAGCGATCTGGATGTCCCCGCCCAGCCCGAAAATGTCGCTTTGACGGCGACAGCGCCGCAAGTTGGGGGATTGTTTTCGCAGCTTTTGGGCAGTGTAACTGCTGAGACCCCAAATGATGCCGTCGCCGAAGAAACGCCCGCAGACGACGGCGGATTATTCGGTCTGTTCAGGGTGGGTGCCGGCACGTCCAACCCTGCATCAGCGCCGGCCGGGGGCGCGGACCAAGTCCCTCCGGGTACGATAATGGCTTTTGGCGAGATCGCGCCAACCTGCGGGATGTCGCGGCGCGATATGGGCACGCAAGTTGCCAAAGCGTCGGGCTATACGGTTTATGACACCTTCCCGAATTCAATCGCGCCGCGCCCGCATTATATCACCGGTTTCAGCGATGGGTGCGCGCGCCAGTTCACCGCAGCCCTTGTTTTGCTGGGCGATGTCGGGACGCACGAGGTTGTTCGCTACAGCAAGACCCGCGTTGATCTACCCTATTCGCAAACCGACAACGCCTATGAGGCGATCAAATCATCATTCTGTCGGGCCGGATTTGGTAAGCCCTGTGGTGCGCGTCTGGAACGGCTTGGCAAGAACACAACCTTTGTGACAGCCTATGAACGCTTTGGGGCCGGGCCGATCTGGGCCGAATTCCTGCTGCACGACGGCGCAGTCGCAGCAAGCGGGCTTGAAGGGCAATAACCTACCAATGCGGTGGTTTTTGATCGGCCAGCGGGATCGTTCCGCCGCCGTCAAGTTCACGCCCCGCTTCACGCTCCATCAGCATCGCAAGACGGCGCGTGGCGACGGCCAGTTCGGTTTCCTGACGCGCGACGACATCTGACAGGTCTTCAACCATCCGGGTCAGATGCGCGATTTGTTCTTCAAGATGCGTGATATCAGCCATGCCCCCCTTTAGGCGACTTCGGGGCTTTCGAAAAGGGGCGCGTGATCGCCAAGGTGCTTGGCCTCGGCGATGATGGCCTGCACATCCGATTGCAGGCAAGCAGCAAGATCATCAAAGCTGTTGATCGCGAAGTAGAGCGGCTGCACGATGTCGATGCGGTACGGGGTGCGGAAGATATCGAGAAGGTCAAAATCCGTGATGCGGGCATCAGGGCCAAGCGCATGGGCGGCCTCGGCCGGGGAAGACACGATCCCGGCCCCATAGGCGCGCAGGCCCTCGCCTGTGCGGATCATCCCGAATTCGACCGTGAACCAGAAAAGCCGGAACATGTACCAGCGGTCGGCCTTGTCCATCGTAAGGGCGCGTTCGCCAAAGCCTTGCACAAAGTCCGCAAAAGCGCTGTTGGTCAGCATGGGGCAGTGACCGAAGACTTCGTGGAACAGATCGGGCTCTTCGATGTAATCCATATGTTCGGGGCGGCGCAGGAAGGTCGCGACGGGAAATTTGCGCTTGGACAACAGTGTGAAGAACTGCGTGGGCGGGATGATTGCTGGAACGCCCTCTGCACCTGCACCCGAGATGTCGCGCAGCTTTGCATCTATTTCAATCACCTGCGGGGTCTTTTCGCCGTTCAGGCCAAGGCGATCGACACCGGTTAGATATTCCGGCGCAACCTTGCCCGGCAGGAATGCCATCTGACGCGCAAACAACGTCCCCCATGTGGCATCATCCGTCGCGCTGTAAGGATAACGGCCATCCGCATCGGGGGTGAGGGCAGTGTAGGTGGTGTCTTTGGGCATGGCGTCCTCCTTCTTATGTATTTTTTCTGAATGAGGTGGAATTTTCTGTCATTTGTGGTTAGTTTTTGAGTATTTTGATAAAGTGAGATCAAGAATGGTTAGATTATGAAATATACTGATCAAGAGAAGGTCTTGCTGCGGGCGCTGCAGGCAAACGCGGCGCTGTCATTGGCGGAACTGGCCGAGGTGGCGGGGGTCGGTACCTCGACCGCGTGGCGCAAAGTGCAGGAGTTTGAGGCCGCCGGTGTCGTGCGTGGCCGCGTGGCCCTGCTGGACCCGGTCAAGACCGGCGCGGGCTTGTGCATCTTTGCGACCGTGCGCTTGGCCGATCATAGTGAGGCGACAATCGCCGCATTTGCCCGTGTGATCCGCAGCCACCCCGAGATTATGGAGGCGCACAGTATTTCAGGCACGTCTGATTACATGCTGAAAATCCGCTGCGCAGATGTGGCGGCCTATGAAGCGTTCATGACCCATAACCTGTTGCGCAATGATACAGTCAAATCTGTGGTGTCATCCTTCAGCCTGAAAGAGCTGAAGTATACAACTGCGTTGCCCCTGTGACCTGCCCGCGCTAAACGCATCGCGAACAGACCGGCAGGACAGATTATGGCCAAAGAGAAAAAGCAACCGCGCCCCAAGGCAGTGACGCCCAAGGGCTTTAAGGATTACTTCGGCGCTGAGGTGACCCAGCGCGCCGAGATGCTGTCAAAGATTGCTGCTGTCTACCATCGCTATGGCTTTGATGCCTTGGAAACTTCTGCTGTGGAAACGGTCGAGGCTTTGGGTAAGTTCCTCCCCGATGTGGATCGCCCGAACGAGGGTGTGTTTGCCTGGGAAGAGGACAAGGATTGGCTGGCCCTGCGCTATGACATGACCGCCCCTTTGGCCCGCGTCTTTGCACAGTACCGCAACGATCTGCCGACCCCCTATCGCCGCTATGCGATGGGCCCTGTGTGGCGCAATGAGAAGCCGGGGCCGGGGCGGTTTCGTCAGTTTTATCAATGTGATGCGGATACGGTGGGGGCGTCTTCTGTAGCCGCAGATGCCGAGATTTGCGCGATGCTGGCGGATACGCTGGAAGAGGTCGGCATTCCGCGCGGAGACTACGTGGTGCGCGTCAACAACCGCAAGGTGTTGAACGGTGTCATGGAAGTTGCGGAGTTACCTGATACTGATGAGTTCGCTGCAAAGCGTGGCATAGTCTTACGTGCGATCGATAAGCTCGATCGGCTTGGTATGAGCGGTGTTCGTGCTCTTCTGGGCGCTGGGCGAGAAGACAAGAGCGGTGATTTCACTAAAGGTGCCGGTCTTGAGCCTAGCCAAATTGAACCGATTATGAAGTTCATTGAAATTGGTAGTGTCAAATACACGAATCTTAAACGGGCAAAAACTACAAGTTCGCAGGCCCGTGTAGATATTGGCTTACTGAAGAAACTGGTTGCTGGTTCGAGGGTCGGTTTGCAAGGCCTTGAAGAATTGGAAACGATTGCTGAGCTAGTTGATAAACAAGGATACGGTTCGGACCGCATCGTCATCGACCCCTCCGTCGTCCGCGGCCTCGGCTACTACACTGGCCCTGTCTATGAAGCCGAACTCACCTTCGAAGTGCTCGACGAAAAGGGGCGTCCGCGCAACTTTGGATCGGTTGCAGGTGGCGGTCGCTATGACGATCTGGTCAAGCGCTTTACCGGGCAAGAGGTACCTGCGACGGGTGTGTCCATCGGTGTCGACCGCCTGCTGGCCGCTTTGCAGGCCAAGGGCCGCATGACGTCCGAATCCGTTGGCCCTGTCGTCGTCACCGTCATGGATAAGGCGCGGATGGCTGACTATCAGGCGATGGTGGCTGAACTGCGTAACGCGGGTATCCGGGCCGAGGTGTATTTGGGCAATCCGAAGAATTTTGGCAACCAACTCAAATACGCGGATCGGCGCGGGTCGCCTGTGGCGGTGATTGCCGGATCGGATGAGATGGAAAGTGGAGTCGTTCAGATCAAGGATTTGATCCTTGGGGCCGAGATCGCCAAGAACGCGACGCTGGAGGAATGGAAAGACCGCCCCAGCCAATATGAGGTGCCGCGTGATCAACTGGTTGCGAAGGTGCGCGAGATTTTGGACGGGCAGGGCTGATGACCGCGATCAGCGAAGAGGCGCAGCGCTTGCGTGACCGCTTTACCGCTTTGGGCGGGCAGGTGGTCGAGGCGGATGTGCTTTTGTCCGCAGAGACCTTGCTTGATCTTTATGGCGAAGACATTCGTGCCCGTGCCTACCTGACAACCGACCCATTGCAGGGCGAAATGGTGCTGCGCCCGGATTTCACCGTGCCCGTCGTGCAGATGCATATGGAAAGCCACGCTGATCCTGCGCGCTATACCTACGCAGGCCGCGTGTTTCGCAAGCAAGAGGCGGACGCGCGCCGCGCCAATGAATATGTGCAGGTCGGCTATGAGGTATTCGACGGTGCCGCACCTGCCGCTGCGGATGCCGAGGTGTTTGCGGCTGTCGCAGATGCGCTTGCAGGCCTGCCTGTGCGCGCAGCGACCGGGGATATCGGAATTCTGATGGCGGCTGTGCGCGGGTTGCGCACAAGCGAAGATCGCAAGGCGGCGCTGATGCGCCATTTGTGGCGGCCCCAGCGGTTTAAGGCTTTGCTCAAACGCTTTGGCGGGATCAGCCCGGTGCCTGCGTCGCGCGCAAAACTGCTGGCAGCGACTGATCCATTTGCAGATGCGGGGCCAGAGATCGGCCTGCGCAGGCGGTCTGAGGTCGCGGCGCGGATCGCGGCCTTGCGGGCCGATGCAGCGCTTGCGCCAATATCAGGCGAAGAATTGGCGCTGATCGATGCTTTGCTGCAGATCAATGAAACCGCGCCGTTCGCCCTGTCAGCTTTGCGCGATATTGCGGTGGATATGCCCGCGATTACGCAAGCTGTGGATCGGTTTGCCGCCCGCCTTGATGCCTTGGGGCAGCGTGGGTTCGATGTGGATCGCTTGCCGTTTGAGGGCAGCTATGGGCGGACGTCGATGGAATATTACGACGGGTTTGTCTTTGGGTTTTATGCAACGGACGCAAATCTTCCCCCTGTCGCCACGGGCGGACGCTATGATGCACTGACGTTGCAACTGGGGCAGGGACGTGCCGCCCCGGCGGTGGGCGCGGTGATCCGCCCGGACCTTGTTTTGGAGTTGCGCGCATGCTGAAACTGGGTGTGCCGGCCAAGGGGCGGCTGATGGAGAAAACCTTTGACTGGTTTGGTGCGCGCGGTGTGACGTTGCGCAAAACCGGGAACGAACGCGAATACGCGGGCGCGGTTGAGGGTGTGGACGGGGTCGAGCTTGTGCTGCTGTCCGCCGGAGAAATCCCGCGCGAATTAGCGGCAGGGCGGATTCATCTGGGGGTCACCGGGTCGGACCTTGTGCGCGAAAAGCTGGCGGGCTGGGATAGTCAGGTTGTCGAACTGACCAAGATGGGGTTTGGCGGGGCCGATCTGATCATCGCGGTGCCGCAGGCGTGGGTTGATGTGGATACTTTGGATGATCTTGACGCGGTCGCGGCCGCGTTTCGCGCCAAGCACGGCTTTCGTCTGCGGATCGCCACCAAATACCACCGCCTTGTGCGGGACTTTCTGCGCCGCGAAGGCGTTGCTGACTATCAGCTGGTCGATAGCCAAGGCGCAACCGAGGGTACTGTAAAGAATGAAACGGCAGAAGCGATTGCCGATATCACCTCGACCGGGGAAACCTTGCGGGCCAATGGCCTGAAAATCCTTGATGACGGGATGATCCATGCATCCCAAGCCACGCTGTTTCGGGGCCGGCGCGGGGATTGGAACGATGCGCAGCGGGCTGCTTTGCAAAGCCTGTGTGGAGTTTTGGATTTATAATCAATGACTTGCGGTAATTCACGTAATTTTTAGAAAAAAGTTACCAATCGTCGGAACCTATTCCGCAGACCGCAGTTCTTCAATCAACCGCTAAAGACGCGGACAATGTTCAAATGGAGAACAACATGAAAAATCTTATGATCACAGCCGCACTTGGTACAACATTTGCAATCTCATCTACAGCCGCATTCGCGGACGGCCATGCAGACATCACGAAGGTCACTTGCGCCGAATTCACGAACATGGAACTGGCCGACCAACAGCAGATGCTGAGCGAGCTGCTTGCAGCCGTTGAAGAAGCCGACCGCGATGAGCAGGAACTCGCAGATATTGCTCTGTTGTGCAACGGCAGCGAAGACGAAGCTGTCGCAATGGTTCTTGAGCAGAAGTTGTCCGACTCATAAAATTCGAACAACACGACATGGTCTTATGAAGACCTATGAATGGCACGCCGCCCTGTCCCCCTCCCCCTCCCGGCGTGCCATTTTTGCGTTATCGCACGCCAATCGCTGCAAGCGCTTTTGACAGTTCGGGGGGAAGCGGGGTTTCGTCCTGCCGCCCTTCTGGAACATCCTGCGGGGCATCTTCGACGGGTAAATAGCGCCAGCCTTGGAACGCGCGCTTGGGGGTCGCGGCCACGCGGATTAACCCGGGCTTACAGACAATTGCGCAGCGGCGGATGCCATCGGCGCTGTCATATGCGTCAAGCCGCAGGATGGGCTGGCGGCACAGGATCACGCCTTTGATCACCCAATAAATCGACCCACCGTCTAGAATTTCATCACTGCGCTTGGGCCACATGCGCGTAATATGGCGCGGATTGCCGTCTGGTGCCTGCGCCCGTGGTGTGGACTGCCATGCGGCAAGGCCTGCAACATCTTCCGTGCCAACGGATAACTTGATCAGATTGACTGTTTTCCCCATAAGGTTAGTTCGCATATAGACTGATGTGATGCAACTGGTACATGGGTAATTAATCCATCATGTAGTGGTTGATTGATCGTTAGCAACAACATATAGATGATTCTATCTTCTGTAGACGTTGAACGACTCATACAAAGGCGCTGTTCCATGACCGCATTTTCTGCCCCGATTGCTGAACAAATTTGGGATATGAAGTATCGCTTCAAAGAAGCGGACGGCACGCCGATTGATGAAACGGTCGAAGATACATGGCGGCGCATTGCCACGTCCCTTGCGGCGGTGGAAAAAGATCCAAGCGCGTGGGAAGGTAAATTCTATGACGCTTTAAGCGATTTCAAATACTTGCCTGCAGGCCGCATCACCGCTGGTGCAGGCACTGCGCGGTCGGTCACATTGTTCAACTGTTTCGTTATGGGAACCGTGCCCGATAGTATGGGCGGCATTTTTGATATGTTGAAAGAGGCCGCGCTGACGATGCAGCAGGGCGGCGGCATTGGCTACGATTTCTCAACCATTCGGCCCAAAGGGGCAGGGGTGAAGGGCGTCGCCGCCGATGCATCCGGTCCTTTATCCTTCATGGATGTGTGGGATGCGATGTGTCGCACGATCATGTCTGCCGGGTCGCGGCGCGGCGCGATGATGGCCACAATGCGCTGCGATCACCCAGATGTTGAGGATTTCATCACCGCCAAGTCAGATGCTGCGCGCCTGCGTATGTTCAATATGTCGGTGCTGATCACCGATCCGTTTATGGATGCGGTGAAGGCGGATGGCCCGTGGGATTTGGTGTTTGACGGGACGGTCTACAAGACGGTGCAGGCCCGCGATCTGTGGGATGCGATCATGCAATCCACGTATGATTATGCCGAACCGGGTGTGATCTTTATCGACCGCATCAATCAGATGAACAATCTGAATTATTGCGAAACGATTGCAGCCACGAACCCCTGCGGAGAGCAACCACTGCCCCCCTACGGGGCCTGCCTGCTTGGGTCGATCAACATGGCGCGGCTGGTGACCGACCCGTTTGAAAAAGGGGCAAAGCTGGACCCGGACGCGCTGCGCGACCTGGTCGCTACAGCCGTTCGGATGATGGACAATGTGGTGGATGCCTCGCGCTTTCCGCTTGAGGCACAAGCGCGCGAGGCGGCAGCCAAACGCCGGATTGGCCTTGGTGTAACGGGGCTGGCGGACGCACTGTTGATGGTTGGCTTGCGCTATGGGTCCAAGGAAGCGGCGCGTCAGACCGATCAATGGATGCACGCCATCGCGCGCGCCGCATATCTGGCGTCGGTTGATTTGGCCCGCGAAAAAGGGGCCTTCCCTTTGTTCGAGGCCGAGAAGTTCCTCGCTAGCGGTGCCATGCAAGATATGGACGCGGATGTTTGCGATGCAATCCGCAAGCACGGCATTCGCAACGCGCTTTTGACATCCATCGCGCCAACAGGAACGATTTCGCTTTATGCGGGAAATGTGTCAAGCGGGATCGAACCGGTCTTTGCCTATGCCTATACCCGCAAGGTTTTGCAAAAGGACGGAAGCCGCACCGAAGAGGAAGTCGTTGATTACGCTGTGCAATTGTGGCGTGATCTGAAGGGGGATGAACCCTTGCCGGATTACTTCGTCAACGCCCAGACCCTTGCGCCGCTAGATCATGTGCGCATGCAAGCGGCAGCGCAAAAATGGATCGACTCGTCCATTTCCAAAACGATCAACTGCCCCGAAGACATCAGCTTTGATGACTTCAAAGAGGTTTATATGGCCGCTTGGGATCAGGGCTGCAAAGGCTGTACGACCTACCGGCCAAATGATGTGACCGGGTCGGTCCTAAGCGTGTCCGAAGATGCATCCCCCGCCGAAACCCCCGAAGTCGTCCAAATGGACGATGAAGGGGCCGAAGTGGTCTATATGTCCGAACCGCTGGACCGCCCGCAGGAATTGGATGGGGCGACCTACAAGTTGAAGTGGCCTGATTCCGAACATGCGATTTATATCACCGTCAATGATCTAGTGATTGCCGGACATCGCCGCCCCTTCGAGGTCTTTATCAACTCCAAAAACATGGAGCACTTCGCCTGGACCGTCGCGCTGACCCGCATGATCTCGGCCGTGTTCCGGCGCGGGGGTGATGTGTCCTTTGTGGTGGAAGAGCTGAAAGCGGTTTTCGATCCGCGCGGCGGGGCTTGGATGCAAGGCAAATACGTACCCTCAATCCTTGCGGCTATTGGCGGGGTGATTGAAAAGCACATGGTTGCAACAGGGTTCCTTGCCGGGGAAGGCATGGGGCTGAAGGCGGACCCGCATGCGGATGTTGTCGCGTTGAACAACAAGCCCAAAGGCAAAGCCTGCGGGTCTTGCGGATCCTATGAATTACGGATGATCGAGGGATGCATGACCTGCGGGTCATGTGGGTATTCCAAATGTGGTTGAACTGATAGGGTGGAAAGCCTTCATGTGGGACCTCGCATAACTTGGCCACTTTAGGGTGTTTTTTGACCACTCCGCACAGATCAAATGACCATCGACCTTTTTGAGGTAGGTGGTTTTTTAATGTTTTCAGTGGCTTGTCGGTTTTTTCTTTTCGGTCGTCTACGACATAGGCGTTTCAAGTACGGTATCGCCACGGGCTTGCATTGCTCCCTCGTTTATTCGCTAAGTGTTCCACAGGTTCCGGAACCTTTCATATCACATCTGCCCGACGTTCATTGCTCGTCGGGCGACCGCGCAGGGCAAGCCTTGCGCTATGAAAGGATTCTCACATGACCCGATCCCAAACTACCATTCCGTTTCATAATCTTACCTTCCACGACGACCTGCCCAATCTGCGTGATGTCGAGACGCGTCTGACGAAATTCCTAAAGACATTCCGTGAGAAAGCTCAGCGCGCTGAGATCGAAGCGGGTCGCATGACGGATGATGACCGTGTGTACCCGTACGATTTGGTGGGTGATGCCGATGAACAGCGGATTAAGGGGCGGGCCATTTGGTTCCTTGAGCGACAGCTTGCTGCGACTGGCATGCAACACCTTTCGGCAGAAAACCGCGTCAGGTTGACGGCCTTCAAGGGTGGGGTGCCGGTGGCCCGTGTTGCCACGGAGCATGAGGCCGATGAGGTCGCGGCGGCGCTGCACGCAGAGATGCCTTGGATGGGGCCTGCGACCGAGGCCATTTGGCATGGCCTGCGCGCATCGGCAAGGGAGGGGCTGCCGGGGCTGCGTTTCGATCCGCTGGTCTTGGTCGGCTCTCCGGGGATCGGTAAAAGCCACTGGGCCCGCCGCCTGGCACACCACCTCTCGGTGCCCACGACAATGATCGACGCGACCGGTGAACCTGCCGGTTTTGCGCTCGTCGGCTCTCAGCGCGGGTGGTCCAGCGCGACGCCTGGCAAGCTTATGCAGACTGTTCTGAGAGAACGCCACGGTGGGCCTCTGGTGATCATCGACGAGGTGGAAAAGGCGGGCGATGTCCACTCAAGCAGAGGGAGCCGTCACACACTGACCGACGCGCTCCTGCCACTGCTGGAACGCATGACAGCAGCGACTTGGGAATGCCCGTTCTTTCAGGTGAAATGCGATATGTCCTGGGTGAACTGGGTGATGACCGCCAACAGCCGCATCGGGCTGCCTGAGCCCTTGCAAAGCCGTTGTCAGGTCTTGGACCTGCCAGATCTGACGATGGGCCAGCTGCGGCAATTTGCAGAAACCGAAGGCGGACGGCGAGGTTTGCCGGACCCAGCCATGGAAGCCCTGATAGATATCTTCGACTGCGGGGTAATCGCGCAGGCCGGCCTGAGCCTGCGGACAGTCAGCCGGATGCTCGACCGCGCCCAGACACTGGCCTGCCAGCCAATGCTGAACTGAGGTCGGCTATGCAGTATCAAAATATCCCGTACAAAACCGGCGAGATCGTCGTTCTGGCCGATCTGCACTACGACACGTACCGTCGCCTCGCGTTGGGTCCTTTTGACGTCTTGGCTCTCCAGGACATCGTCTGGAACGCCGATGCCTTGATCCTTGCAGGCGACCTGACAAACGGTCCCGCTGATCGTTGGACGCAGGTCTTCGAATATCTCTCAGAGTTCATCTTACCCGAACGGATTTACGCGCTGCCCGGGAACCACGATTACTACGGCGGCCACCTGAGTGACGATCCTGCGCTGGAGAAGGCGGCAAGGAATGCGGGGGCGCATTTCGTACAGAAAACGGCGCTGCTGCATGGGAATACGCGGCTGTTCTGTTGCACATTGTGGTCGGATTTTAACCTATCGGGCGAGCCATCAATTGCTATGCGTCATGCCGACTTGCTCATGGCAGACTACGACCTGATCAGCGCTCCGCCAGATCCAAGCACGCCCGCCGACAGTATCCCGATTGTGCCGCAGGAACGCCGGTTAGAGCCAAGCGAAATCCTTCGCGTTCATCAAGATCATCGGACGTGGCTGGCCGATAGCCTGGCCAGCCAGAATCCCATCGGACCGCATGGCAAAACTATCGTTGTCTCACATCATGGCCCCCATCCGGCTGTCGCTGGCGAGATCGACACGCTTTCGGCGGCCTTTCATTCGGATCTGAGCGATTTGCTCACTCAACACCGGGTGGATGCCTGGTTCTTTGGCCATTCCCATCGAAGGCTCCGCGCTAGCATCCACGGGTCGGATATCAGGAACGTGTCCATTGGATACGCGGGTGAGTTGATCGATGAGCCGATTTCATATCTGAGGGATGCTTGCCTTTGGAAAGCCTGATTAGAATATTGATTGCGCTTTGATTGGAACGTTACCTTCCGCGTTAGCGGCACGTTGTTTTCCATAAAGAGCGGAAAGGAGACGTTCGCTGTGATTGCATAGTGCTGGCCCCAAGACTGCAAAGCGGAACTTGTTCGTAGGAGGTACGAAGTCTTAATGCACCGCCTAGCAAGTTGGAGACCGCTTTTGAATGAAGTTCAATATTGAGGTCGCTAACTATGACGATGTTCAACTGAAAGAGGTGGCGTACTAGCTGGTTCAGCGAGTAGCATTGTTGCGAATGTGCTGAAATTAGTTCGTACAGATAATTTGAGAAAACTGAGTTATGGCGACTGAAACCAATTTTGAAGAACCGGGAGGCTACACCCAAGTAAAAGCCCAGCAAGACATCGTTGCGTGGTCTGCTGATCGGCCTGATTGGCAAAGAGACGCGTTGCGGCAACTCATCAATGGAGTGGATGTTGATAAGATTGACCTTGATCGGCTTGAGGCGCTCTGCGTCGGAGAACGCAACGATTTCCAGTTCCTGGAGGAAATAGATATCCCTCCACAGGGGACGGCCGGACAAGCGGTCACTATCTCCCAACTTCGATCTGTTCGAGGTGTGAACGCTTTGGCTGCTGGTCAGAAGATGGAGTTTTCAAATCAAGGCATCACGATCATCTACGGTGATAACGGCTCGGGCAAGTCTGGATATTGCCGCGTACTGAAACATGCTTGCCGAACGCGTGACAACAGATTTTCGATACATCCGAACATCGATGAGATCGACGAAACTCCGCAGTCTAGCGATATTGACTATCGAGTTGGAGCCGAGTCGGAAAGTACGACCTGGTCTCCTGACGCTGTGCAAGTTCCAGCGCTCGCGCAGGTCAGTATTTTCGATTCCCGCAGTGCAAACACTCACGTTCAGGCGGAGAACAGTGTTGCCTACACGCCCTTCCCCATGCGGGTCCTAGAGCGATTGGGAGATTTGTGCGATGAACTCAAGGATCGACTGGAGGAGCGCATCCGACAAATCCAGGCAAAGACCCCCCTCGCTATATCCAATCATAAACTCACCGACGGGACCGCAGCAGAGAAATATCTAAAGGGTCTAACGGCCAATTCCGATGTGACGGTGCTGGGTTTGCTTTGTGAGTTGAAAGACGAGGAAAGGCGCAAGCTGGAAACGCTGGGCATTGATCTTTCTCAGGACCCTCAAAAGACCATCAGCGCGCTAACAGCACAAAAACAACGGGTTGATGCAATCATCTTCCAAGTTCAGAGGTTAACCGAATGCCTATCGGAGGACAGCGTCACGGGTTTGAATAAGCTAGTAAGGACACACGGCGACGCAAAGAATGCTTCGGAGCTTGCGTCCAAGGAACTTTTTGAGGCGTCTCCCCTGCCGGAGGTTGGATCAGAAGCGTGGAGGGCGCTTTGGGAGGCCGCCCGCGCTTTCTCGGACGGGGTGGTTTATCCTGCAAAACAATTTCCCGAGGCTAAAGCTGAAGAGGACCTTTGTGTTTTGTGTCAACAACCGCTCGGCAAGGAAGCCGCGCAACGCTTTGCGACCTTTGAAGAGTTTGTAAAAAGCTCGACGAAGGCGAAAGAGCAGAGCACCTTCGCTGCCCTGGATGGTCGGAAGAAAGAGATTGCCGCAACTGTCGTTTCTGCGGACTCACTGGCTGCCGCACAATCTTTGTTGAATGAAGAGCTTTTCCTTCCTGATTTCTCTGCAAAACTCAGCGAGTGGGTGACCGCAGCGAATGCCAAACTCACGGCTCTGTTGGAACAGCGTGAGTTGCCATCAGTCGATGTAAGGCATCCAAAGGATGTGCTAGACAGCCTCTCTCAGGAGTTTGATGACCGAATTACACAGGCTGAGTCTGTCCTGGAGCCTGAAGGCCGCGCCAAATTGGAAAACGAAAAACAGGAACTGGAAGACCGAGCTCTGCTTGCCAATATTAAAGAAGACATTGAAGCTCAGATAGGACGCCTTAAAGAGATTGCCGGGCTTAAAACAAAGGTGAAAACGACTGCGCGCACCTCGGTCACAAACAAAAACAAAGAGCTATCCGATTTGCTGGTGACGGGCGCACTGCGCAACAGATTCGCCCGAGAAATCACGAAACTCGATCTGAACACCATCCCAATGGAGTTGAATAAGACGCGTGATCGCAAGGCCCAATCATACTTCCGCGTTGAATTTGTTGGATATCCTGGCCAACCCCTAGGAGAAATCCTGAGCGAGGGTGAGCACCGGTGTGTAGCGCTTGCCGCATTTCTCGCCGAACTGGTCACTTCGAAGGATTACTCAAGCATTGTTTTTGACGACCCGATGTCATCACTCGATCACGTTTACCGTGCGCGGGTGGCAAAGCGCCTGGCTGAGGAGGCGCAGCATCGCCAAGTCGTCATTTTCACACATGATTTGGGTTTCTTGTTCGAGGTGATCCGCGAGGCAGAAAGCAACGACGTGCCGATTCATTTTCAACATGTGAAGAAGAGGGGCAAGGCGCCGGGCTATATCACTGCGGACCTTCCTCTTAAGGCCAAAACGGCCCCGTCTTTGGTAGCCGCCCTGCGCACCGAACTGAAAGACCTCAAAGGTCAGTTGGACACCGTCAGCGAAACGAGACGCGAGATACTGGTCAAAGGTGTGATCGAGAAATTGCGTGAAGCCTGGGATCAGGTCATTGCCGACTTCATTGCGCCGGTCCTTGGTCGCTTCGACAACCAGATCAAAGGGAACAGTCTCTACAAGCTGTTGGTTCTGACCCAGGAAGATGTCGATCTCATAAATGCGGCACGCGGGCGCTTGTCCGAGGATTTGCACAATGCAGCGGGCGCATTAAACCCGGCTGAAGTGTCACATGACCAACTCGCTACGGAGTTGTCAGCCATTCATGACTTCATCGAAGAAATTAAAAAGAAGGCCAAAAAATGATCGGGTGGATTGACGGTCCGTGCGACCAACAAATGCCTGCTTCGGTTAGGTTGAACCACGGTAGTTAATTCTGACTAACCAGAAGGTAGCACTTAGATGACGCTTTGTATTTCATGGGTCCGCCAAGTTGGCAGCGTGACCGAAATGATCGTGGCTTCGGATAGCCGTTTGTCTGGAGGTCAGTACTGGGATGCAAATCCAAAAATACTAATGCTACCGCGTTCAGATGCCGTACTAGCTTTTGCGGGATACACAGGAGACGCGTATCCGCTGATGCTTCAAGCATACAATTCAATTCGAATGTTTCATCCAGCCCACACTCGAGCTATGGATTTGTCTGACCTCAAAGGCCACCTTGTACGCGTCTTCAATCACTCCCGAGAATTCATAACCGGACTACCAGCAAACCAGTTATCTGAGGTGCCCCTAGATTTGTAGACGCTTTGCTTGGTAATTTTGGAAGCAAAGGAA
>CAYPVL010000074.1:15551-16399 GCA_964414165.1 uncultured Cognatiyoonia sp. | reverse complement strand
TTCATATTCCGCGTCATGCTCCCCGGCATACAGCGTCCCATGGGTATCATAGTCGATCAATGTATCGTCGTGGAATTCAAAATGATCATCTTCTGACCAGAAAACACCCGTCGTCTCATCCATCCCAGCAGTTGCTTCACTGCCTGAGTTGACGACGACAAAGTCCGCTCGGACGTCTTCTCCGTCAACCAGAACCTGATCGTCACGAAAGCTTATGTCTTCGATGGATAGGTCGATGTCGGGGCCATCACTGCCCCCCATATCCACCACGTCCTCTCGGTAAACATGCTCTTCGATTCCATCGGCTTCGACTGTGGTGAATATCAAGACATCGCCCTGACCATCGAATTCATTCAAGTCTTCAAGTGTTTCGCCTTCACTGTCCACTTCACCATCGCGTAGAGTGCCTGCCGATTCATAGCCAAGATAGTCGTCGCTATCATCCCATGACCTGTTTCCATTGGTGTCCGCGTACCAACGAACACGGACGCCCGACACATCACCATCAAGGTCATGGGAAATGTCATAGTCAACACGGGTTTCAGCGCCGTCAGGCGTCCATTCAAAGTCGTCGAGAGTGAAGTTCACATCCACGGCTTCAACCGTCACCTCTTCGGTGACAATGACGCGCTCATCGGTCTCGTCTGACTGAACCGTCAAGAAAAGCGTTTGCTCACCAAGGTGACCACGTAAGTCCGTTAGCTCGATTTCTTCATTGTCGTTTTCTCCCACCCGCAAAGTTGAGGCAGATTCATATCCTACATGCGCATCGTCGCTATCCCAGACACCGTTGCCATTGGCATCAACGTAAGCGTTTACTTTTACGCTGGTTTCATTTTTATCGCCGT
>CAYPVL010000074.1:9387-15532 GCA_964414165.1 uncultured Cognatiyoonia sp. | reverse complement strand
GATCACATATCTGGCCGTTGCCAATATGTTAGATTGGTCAATCGCGACATTGCTGAGATCAAAGTTTGGTGCGGCGCTCTCACCGGCGAACATTCCCGCTTTACCAGCCGAGTCATTACCGTTTGCACCACCGCCACCGTCCACCGGCGAAAGAAGAGTGGTGTCTGGTACTGGTGTTTGATTGGAGCCGTGGGTCATAGCGCCCGTCAAGAATGCATCACGTTGCTGACCTACTGTTAGGAGCTCATTGCTTTGGCCATGCATCCAAGGAGATGATCGGTAGTATTCGGCCACGGTCAGCCCGTAGTCTGTCACCTGCGTCGCCGTCGAATCTTGATAAAGTGACGCGACAGCTTGGACTGTTGGATGGTCTAGACGTTCCGCGATCTGGCGGATCAATGCCCCAGCAAGTTCAATTGTATAATCCGCTTCCGACATCAGGTCCGCGGTCGAATTAAACAAGTCTCCCCAAATATCGAGATTAATATTGGCTGGGCGCTGCGTGGCGTTGGTGCCGAGCAGGTCTTTTGGGAAGTCATACCAGCCGTGCGCATTCTCAATAAAAAGGATAGCGTTCAGAAGCTCAACATCGAGCCCATATTTTTGGGCTGTTGATTGTATTTTCACCTGATGGGTGTGAACCATGTGCGCGCCATAGCCTTCAAGGGCATAGACCGGATTTGCGTAAGCTGTTTCACCGTCTTTCACAGAGAAACTATCAAATACAAAATTCTCATCTGAGTTAGACAGAACCGCCGTTGCTCTGGCGCTGTGGGAATTATCATTCAAATAGGTTGTGGGCATTTTTTAGGTCCTTTTGGGGTATCAAAATTTTTCTCGAAAAACCCAAGATAAGCGTAAGAACTACGGTCAAAATAACCCACCAACTTAAGGCTAGTATTGCTATGTGTTCGAGATGCGCCGACCCGACACTGTATCCGTCCACGAACAGAACATGGTCCCTGGCAACCGTGCCATGCCACGAGTGCATGTCGGGGTCGTGATCCCATACGGCGGTGAATGTTGCGGCAATCAAAACTGCGGAAGCGAATGCAGCCACCAAGATATTGAATTTTGTCATTCATATATTCTACCATGGTAGGCTCCTAGGGCGAATTTGGGCTGTGCGTTTTACATGGGTTTGCCTCAACATACTTCGGCAAAGTTCAGGGGACAGCCAAACTGAAGAACCGAAGTAAAACCGAAGTTTTGCGAGTTAACTAATTGATTTTAATATGAAGAATTTTTGCGCCCCACCGCTTGAAACAAACTTCTGGGCATTGTTTGACTATTTTTGGGACAATGGGGTGGGCAATGAGCTCAATGCTGACGGAGAACCCGTCGCTTGGAGCGAGTTGACCTTAGAAGCAGCGTTGGACTTTAAACCCGTATCAAAAACTCTTGGGGATTGGCATAAGCGCGGCACTTTGCCCTCAAAGGCATCACTGCACCGGTTATGCCGGATGATCTTTCGTGAAGACGAAAAGATCAGAAAAGCATGGTCGGACGCGCTAATCGAAACGCGTCGCGCGGAAGAGTTAGAGCGTGACAGGCTGAAGACTGTTCAAGGACAATCTGTCGAAACGCCCGCGAAAGAAGTTAATTCTGGCAAACCATTGACGCTCGGTAAGCAACGTAGAAACGACCGTTTGGTTTGGGTTTTTGCGCCCATTGGCATTATTCTTGTCGTCGGCTTTTCGTTCTTGATATTGCGGCCAAGTCAGCCAAGTACGATCGGTATTTCAGACATCCGGTTCTGCTCTGAGGCCAATTTTTCAGTTCACTCTAAGGCCTGCCAGTTGAGTGAAACCCATTTTCCACGCGGCACCCAAAAGGTCTACGTCAGTTACTTGAGCACTAACATTCCGTTCAGGTCATCGTTTTCACGGCGATGGTATCGCAATGGTGAGAAATTCATAGAACGCAACGATTTCTCCGATGCTGCATGGGAAAATTACACATGGATTTACAATCGTCATGGTCATGATCAAGGCGAATATGTCATGCGCATCGTTGTTGCAGATCAGGTGTTTTCTGGCAGGTTCACGCTAGGCGACCTTTGATCTTATGGTCGCACTTATAGTGGCTGGTCGGCAGAGATTACAAAGAGCACCAACGGTGCCCTCAATCCCAAGTGCTCCTTGTACTTCCCCTGACCAATATACACATCGTACATCGCCTTCATCCGCTCCACTGATTTCCGGTCCTGCTGACTAGTTTTGGGGTTCGTTCCCCGTTCTACCTCAACGACATAGAACCGATATCGCGGCCCATCATTGGTTAGATATTCAATCCCGTAAAGCTGATCCGGAATAAGATCGCGGGTCAGTGTTTTGCCGGTTCCGGGGTCTTTGAATGTGATGGGGTATCTCAGTTTTGTCTGCGCCCGTTCCAGCACTTTCCAACCTTGAATGTAGTTTTGGTCGGAGTGGTTAAGGCCGTCGATCTCAACGCCTGCGGTTACCTTTGCGACCTCGCGCTGGTGCCAAAACGGACCACCAGCTTTGTGCACCCAATCGGACCATAGATCGGCTTCCTTGAGCGCCAACTCACCCGCAGCTGTCAGACCGTAGATTAGCTCATTGTATCGTGCATCAATCGTCTGGAATTGTTGAGGTGGTCGCGTCAGGTAGGACTTTTCGTGCTCGGTGTTGTCTTCGTTGAACAGGTCTGTCAGCCGGTTCTTAGCACGACCGGCGTTCTGCCCACCACTCTCGGAAAATGCCAAAAGCTCACCTGTTGCAAGCGGCCCATGCTCGTGGATTTTCTGCATCCAGAGCAAGTCTCGGTCTGTCAGCCTGATCCGCTTTCCGGTGGAGTGGGGTTTCAGGCGGTTGCGGCGGCCCAATTTATCTTGCGGTTTACGTTCGACCATGGGCGTGTCAGTTATCCGCCCATTGGGTGCCGACACGGGTTTGGATTGCCGCACTGAACTTACGGATTTGGGATCGGATTTCGTTGTTTGTCGCTTGACGGTCTTTAAAATCGCCTTTCTGCGGTGCCGTGAAATTGTCGTGCCGGACGTGCTCGATGGCCTCTTCGAGCGCCACAATGCACGGCGCAGTGGCCTTGTCCTGCGATTTCTCGAAGAACAATGTGCCTTCCTCTTTGAGCGCGAAGAGTTCTGCATAAAGAAGGCGGCGCTCTTCATCAAATGCAGCTTCCTTCATCTTGCCATCTGGCAACATGCGCAGCGACGACACACGCGACGCGCAGTTGAGGCAACGCTGGCCCCATTCAAAAATGTGCTTGTCTACCTCGACTTTGACAGCCTCCAATGCAGTATTTGCGGACTGTTTGGCAATCTCGTTGGCTTGGGTCGATATTCGGATCGCCCCAAACGCGAGGGCTGAAGTGGCAAAAAGGGTGAGGAGATCGATAAGCATTTGGGGATATTTCCGTATGGTTGGTTTGAAATTTCAGTTTAGGCGCGTCACCAATGCGGCGTCGGCGCATTGGGATCATCCGGTCGATCAGGTGGATCGTTTTCTGCAGATTGAGATGCCGCCTCAGCGCCATCCAGTTCGGTAAAATGCACAGCGTATTGATCGCGCATCACCTGTTGCACGGCGTGTCGATCCTGTTGCGTCATGCGTGGCATCCGCTCCATAAAGCCAAACGGGAATTGCAGCGGTACGGAATTTGGCGTCACGCCGCGTATGTGTGCAGCAAATGAACCTTTGCATTGCGCTTCGATCATCGACGGGTCGCAATACATTTGCCCCGCCAACGCACGCGCATCTTTGGCAGAGACGCCGCCAGCAAACTTGATGGTGGTATTGGCGGCAAAGGCTTCCTGCAAGGAAGGCGTCAATTGTCCGAGGTATTGATGCGCCAACACCATTCCCACTTTGTATTTGCGGGCTTGAGATATGATCACTGCGATGTTGCGGTCAAAGTAATCGGCAGCCTCGTCGATGTAGACCATCGTCGGCATGCGCTTGTTCTTAGGCAGGACAGCGCGTTCCTGTGCCGCCTGCGCAATCAGGGCGATGAAGAACCGCCCGAAGATTTCGGTGCCGCTTTCTTTGAGCAGGTCTTTGGCCGTGTTGATCAGGATAACCTTGCCGGTGTTCATCTCACTGAACAGATCAAGTTTGCTGCGCGGATGGGAAAACATCCGTTCAAAGGTCTGGTTTTCCAAAATGCCCCAAAGCCGACGCAAGACTTGTTTCTTAGTTTGCTCAAATTCCTTGGATGCAAATTCAGTTTCGAAGAAATGGCGGGGCGTGCCGGATAGTTTGGCGATGTCACCTGCGAACTTCACCTCTGATCCGGGTTCCATCAGCTCGCGTAGTGTATGGATCGTTGCATCTGGGATGTGCAGCATCAGCCGCGTGACATAGCGAAAGATGACCGATTGTTTTTGGGTCATCTGCGCATCTAAGAGCGTGCCCAGCACGAAGTCATAAAGTTCAAGAATGGAATTGGTCAGGCGTTCGCGTTCAAGCGGCGCATAGCCTGCAAGGCGATCTTGGCCCACATCAAAGAGGTTGAGGGAGACCGGAAATTCTACGTCTGTCGGATCAATCACCACAACTCGATCATGTAATTCTCCTCCGGGGGCAAAGACGGACAGATTGGATATGTTGTTGATCAAGTCGCCTTGACTGTCGAGAACGACGACGGAGCGCTGGCCGCGCCGCACGGCCTCGATGTCATTGGCGATCAGATATTGCAGCGTCTGTGTCTTTCCGTGTCCGGACCCTGCAATGATGTGATGATGTTCAAAACGGGATTCGGTTGGAATGGTGAACCGCACCTTCTGATCGAACACCGTCGTTAACGGCGTGCCACCCAGATACGCACGCACCAATTCCCTTGGGTCTTTGATGTCCGACTTATCAGCATAACGCGGGGTGCGCGAAAATGCCTTTGGGTCTGCGGGATTGCCGCCAGATGCGATGATCAGGTTGTATTCAAGCGTTGGACGCAGGCTTTTGAAAATACCTGCGTCTTCGATCTGTTTGGATAACACCGATTGCGCAATGCGATGCACGACATCACCGGCGGAGCCGATGAGATGGCTAAGCTCGCTTGGCAGCGCGATACCGTCGTCTTGATCGTCTGAGATGAGTTGTGGGCATGACCGCCACAGCTCTGCAAAGACGGTGCAAGCCAAGATGCGTACCGTGTCACATGTCTTGTCAAAGTCATCAAAGAGCGACTTCTGGCGGGTCAGTTTGTCCCGCACATCCCAGTGCATCGCGGTTGTCGCACCGGTATCAACGACGGGCAGCTTGAACAAACCTTCGTAGGCAAACATGTCTGCGATGAACTGATAGACGGGTTTAAACTGCGGGTGCCGTTCGTCCAGATCAGCCGTCTCCATCACGCGACTGGCAATAATACGGATGAGGTCATCACGCCCTTGGTCCCATAACAAGCCATGATCCTGAAAACGCGCTTCTACATCCTTGTAAAGCGCTTGAAGCTCCCATGCGTCAGATGAATCGCCCAAGCCGTTCAGAAAGGCATGTAAGCGCTGTCCGAGGTGCAGAGGCATCTAGAGGAACGGACCAGACAGGATGAACTTCTTGGCTTCTTCGGGTGGTAGTGGCTCAATCGGGCGCTTGTCGGTGCCGCCCCAATGTTTGGCGCTTTCAATGACCTGCCGGAAATATCCATTGATGCTTTCGAGATATGCTTCTTTGCGGGCCAGTTCGATCACGGATCGGCACTTGAAATATCGTCCGTGCAATAGGTCTTTGACGTAAATCGTTTCGCGTTTCTGGTGATAGTATGCGAAGGCAACAAACAAGGATGCCATAGCGCATCCCGCGAGTTGGACGTAAAAACTGATGCGCAAAAATGTCAGAGGCCAGATGACGAACACCCACAACAAATATGCGACCGGGAATGTGATCAGTGCAACAAGGATGGCGTTGCGCAAGAGCCCCGGCGTTGGCACGGGCACAAGCATCGCACGGTCCATTCTGTACTTCGTGATTAACGCTTGTTCTTCGTCACTAAATTCGGCCTTCGCCCACAGTTTGAAGTTCACACGCCGCCGTACCCAACCTGTCTTTTGCTCTCGCTTGAACAATAAATCCATAAGCTATTCTTTCCGTTTGAAATTCACGTAAAGATTGATCGTTGATCAATTTACACACGTCAAGGAAAAGTCACGAAAGGTGGTCTGATG
>CAYPVL010000074.1:0-9377 GCA_964414165.1 uncultured Cognatiyoonia sp. | reverse complement strand
GGGATAATGATATGAAAATGGAGAGTTAAGTCAGGAAGCGACGTTATGGAAATCTGAGGTGCAGTGATGACCTAGGTTCCGCGTTGTTAGCACATAACGTTGAAGCAAAGTTGCGCATACAGGGATACGCAAGTCAAAAAGGAGCAAGAACCAAGGGATGTGGCAAGTTCAAGCTTCGTCGGCGGTGCAGTTTCGAGTGGTATGCCTCACGGTACGTTGTTATGGTTGAATCGATTGATCAGGCTACAATTTTTGGAATTCAGGGGTGCAGATGCAACGGTACATTTTGGGCATATCGGGATTACTTTTCAATTCGAGCATTGCCTTTGCCGAACCGATTTTCCCAAATTCAGTCGTGTCGAATGACCTAGAGTTCATTCGAACAGATGATCCGAGCGTGTTTTCATGCCTTGCATATGACCGCACCGGCCGCGCCGAAATGCCGGATAAGCGTCGAGACGCGCTGTTTGCAGATGGCGTGTACCTTTACACCGCTCAATATCAAGATGGCTCATCTGTTGGGCTTTGGGCGCATCCTGATTTTGGTTCAAGCACAAGTGCCGAGAGTGCGGTCACGCCGGTCGCACAGGCGATTGGTAAGCTGCCTACAATGATGCGCTCTGGCCTTGATCATGTTGTGATCCACGTTGGGGATGAAACAGCTTTTGCTGAGGCTGATGGGAACTTCTTTGTCATGTATTCTGACAACATTCGTACCCGCATTCGGAACCATGATTTGGAAGAAACGGTATTTCACGAGAGCGTTCATGCAACGCTGGATGCCAAGTACTTGGGTAGTCGCGTATGGCGCAATGCCCAAAGTGCTGACAATGGGTTCGTCACAGAATACGCGGCCCGCGTTCCCGACAAAGAAGATATGGCAGAGTCAGCTCTATTTGCGTGGGCAATCCTTCAAAGAGAAGGGCGGCTGCCGCAGAATGTTGAAGCCCGTGTTCGTGACATCATGCCAAACCGCATGGCATTTTTTGAGGAGCTCTTTTCATCGCAACCAGTCTTCTATCGTGTCGGTGATGAACAAGGATGTTAAGTTGATATGAAGGCCAAGAAGCAAGACACGCAAGCGGGGCGCAAGGAGCTCCGCGCAGCCCGCAACGCCAGTTTGCACTTTTTGGCGGCCGTCTTCGGTTTCAGCATTTTTGTGAACTTGCTGATGTTGACGGGGCCGTTGTTCATGCTCCAAATATATGATCGCGTTTTGGGATCCGGATCAGAAGAAACACTTGTCGCCCTCTTTGTACTGGTGGGCGGCCTTTACGCCCTCATGGCGCTTTTGGACTTTGCGCGGGGCCGCTTGATGGCACGATTTGGCGCAAGGTTTCAAGAAACCATGGACGCACGTGTCTTTAGCGCAGTCATCACCCGCAGCATGAATGCTGATCCCCGCAAACCGGCCGGAAATGAACTGCGCGACATTGAAAACCTGCAATCATTCTTCTCCTCTCCGATCATTCTTGCACTTTGTGATATCCCATGGTCGCCAATCTTTTTCGGCGCAATTTTCATCTTCCATCCCAGCCTTGGTTGGCTGGGTTTGGCTGGCGGTGGGGTTCTGTTGGTCGTCACCTTGTTCAATCAATGGAGCACGCGGCAAAAGACCAAAGAAGCCGCGCAAACATCAACGCAGGCGCATAATTTTAGCACTCAGTCTCAAAAGTCGAGCGAGTTGATTTTATCGCAAGGCATGTTGCCTGACGTGTCTAAACGTTGGATTGCCTATCGACGCAAGGCGCTCGATCAATCTATGAAGTCTAGTGACTTTGGCGGGGCATTCTCATCGCTTTCCAAGTCCTTCCGTTTGTTCCTACAATCGGCAATGTTGGCCTTCGGGGCTTATCTTGTATTGAAGGGCGACCTTACGGGCGGAGCAATCATTGCGGGTTCAATTTTGCTTGGTCGCGCGTTGCAACCAATTGAACAAACGCTTTCAGGTTGGTCCCAAATTCAACGCAGTTTAGAGAGCTGGCGTTCACTTTCAACATTACTTTCCGAGATATCTGCACCAATTGAAAAACATGGTCTGACGCGCCCCAAAGCTCACCTGTCCGCTATTGGTGTCACAGTCATCCCCCCGGGTGGAGATTCAGCCACGCTTCAACAGGTATCGTTTGAGGTCAAACCGGGCGAAGCGCTTGGCATCATAGGCAATTCGGGATCAGGCAAATCGACAATGGCACGTGCCATAACAGGACTGTGGCCAACAACGCTGGGTGAGATCCGCTTTGGCGGCGCGACGATTGATCAATATGACCGTGTCACGCTTGGTAAGTTGATAGGTTATCTTCCGCAGAATATTACCCTCTTCCCCGGTACGATTGCCGAGAATATCGCGCGTATGAGTGAAAGCCCAGACGATGAGGCCGTCGAAGAGGCCGCCCAGAAAGCACATGCCCATGAGCTGATCACATCGCTACCGCAAGGTTACAATACGCTTCTTGATGGCGGTGATGGCATGCTTTCCGGCGGGCAACGGCAACGCATTGCTTTAGCCCGCGCGTTCTACGGCAACCCTTCGCTTTTGATCTTGGATGAACCAAACTCAGCTTTGGACTCTGAGGGATCGGAGGCATTGAACAATGCAATCATGAATATGAAAGCCCAGAAAAAAGCCGTGATCGTCATGACACACCGCCCTCTAGCTATTTCGCAATGTGATAATCTGGTTGTTCTCAAGAATGGTTTGATCCGCGCCCAAGGGCCACGTGACGAAGTACTAAAGAAAATGGTCAAGAACGTACCTCAAATTCATCAAGCTGAGACGTCAAAAGGAGCGCTCGGATGAGTGAACAACCAGGAATAAGGTGGGGCGGACGGTTTGCATTTTTGACCGGCTTTATAGCGCTGGGCCTTTTGGTCGCTCTTCTCGGCGTTTGGGGGACCCAGACGCGCATTGCTGGTGCCGTCATTGCTCCGGGTCTAATTAAGGTCGAAAGTAACCGACAAGTAATCCAGCACCCCGATGGGGGCGTTGTCGGGGCCATCTATGCACGCAACGGCGACTTTGTCGAAGCGGGTCAAGCGCTCTTGCGCCTTGATGATACCGACGTCCGCTCAGAACTTACCATTATTGAACAACAGCTTCTTGAAATCACCGCTCGCATTGCGCGTCTCCGCGCTGAAAGAGACGGCGCAGCAGAGTTCCACGTTGATTTGGCAGGGCTCGAAGCCGTTGATAACGGTGACGTTGTCGCTGGCCAACAACGTCTTTTTGAAGCCCATCGTACATCGCTTGAAAACGAACTCGCGCAAACCGAAGAACAGATTGTGCAGACGCGCCAGCAAGTCGGCGGCGTTGATGCCCAAATCGACGCGATTGACCTCCAGATATCGCTCCTTGACGAAGAGATTGCCGCGAATGAACAACTCGATCAGCAAGGCCTCTTGGTCCGCTCGAAGCTTTTGGAGCAACAGCGCAATCGTGCGCGACTGCAGGGGGAACGTGGACGCCTTGTCGCACAACGGGGTCAGCATCTAAGCGCCATCGCTGGATTGGAACTGGCAAAAATCCGGCTTACGGCTACTGTTCGGGAAAGAGCAATCACCGAACTTCGAGATTTGGAGTCTGACAGGGCGGAACTCTTAGAGCAGCAAGCAATTGCCTTGCGTAAACTGTCCCGCATGGAAATCACAACACCTGTCAGCGGCATCGTATATGGCTCGCAAGTCTTTGCCCTTCAATCCATCGTCGAGAAGGCAAAAGACATCATGTACGTGGTACCACAAGATCAGGCTTTGGTCGTATCAGCGCGTGTTCCGGCGCCGGACGTAGATCAGATCGTAACTGGCCAAGAGGTTTCGTTGCGTTTTACAGCACTCGATCAACGTTTCACGCCCGAGATATTCGGCATTCTCAATACGATATCTGCTGATAGCTTTTTGGACGACGCTACAGGAAAAGCATACTATGAGGCTGAAATTTCTCCCCTTGAGACCGAACTGGTGAAACTGGGTGAGCAATCTCTCGTTCCCGGCATGCCCGTTGATGCCTATATTCGCACAGCCGAACGATCCCCACTGAACTATCTGACGAAACCGCTGGCAGATTACTTCTATCGCGCATTTAGGGAGGGGTAGTTGCTAGGCGACAATCAAGAAAAAAGTGGCCCACTTGGCTGAACATGGTGAAGAATTTGCCCTGTGAAAGGAAAATAACCTAAATAGCAGCTGAACATTTTCTTTTAGAAATTCAACCTAGATATATGTGAATTAAAAAGGAACAGTCTGATATGCGTGAACTAACTCTTATTGTTGCGTCTCTTTCTTTGGTCGGATGTAATTCCCCAAAGAACAACAGTGAAATAATGAACTCGTTTTTTCCATTTGCAGATCGACCTAACGAGAAAATTGTGTTGCAACATGAAGTCCAAGTCGTAAAAGGCGAAATTTTTCATTTCCAGCAAGATGGCTCCAGAGTTATGCATCAAGGTCTACCAGTTGCGACGATTATTGACCGCAACACCTTTGTTATTTCTGTTTCTTCAGTACTGGATGTGAACGATTTCTTTAATGTGAGTTTTGACGCCGAAGACGACGTTAAAGCAATAATTTTGGCTGCTGAAATCTACTGTGAACAGACTGGCTATTCTCGTGTTGGAGACGGAGCAACTATTTGGGTTGGGGAAAATAAAACAGCGCTGGTGGAGTTTTGCGTACCCAATAACGTTCAATTGCCAGCAAGTTATGTCTCAGGTGATCGAATACCAAGAGCACAGTAAATCAATGTAGATGACTTATTTTGACGGGCTTTTTTGAACCATTTCTGAAAAACCACCCATCGAAATGCTGCGAAATTTCAAACGATGTGGACGCTATGTTTTCGAATGCTCTTTCAGCGAGTTCCCGCATGCGCATTCCGACGTATCCGCCCACTCATTCCGACAACATCCGCCCGGTTGTACCGGGGTATCCGCCCACCTTTGACGCGTTGCCGTGAGGCATTTGGTTTTGGATATCAGTTTTCGGGTTCTGCGTCACCTGCTTGAGCGTCTTGCTTTCGGAAGGATTGTCCGTCGAGTTCAAGCCGATAGGCGTTGTGCACAAGTCGGTCGAGAATGGCATCTGCGAATGTCGGCTCGCCGATGACCTCGTGCCAGGTTGAGAGCGGCAATTGGCTGGTGATCAGCGTTGATCCATTACCGTATCTGTCTTCGACAATCTCCATGAGATCACGCCTCTGGCTGGCGTCCAGTCGGTCTGGCCCCCAGTCGTCGAGGATCAGCAACTGGGTCTTTGTCAGCGCCTTAAAGACGCGCGGGAACCTACCGTCGCCGTGGGCCAGTTCCAGCTCGTCAAACAGCCGCGTTGTGCGCTTGTAGAGCACAGTGACGCCCTCGCGACATGCCGCTTGTGCAAGCGCGCAGGCCAGCCAGGTTTTGCCCACGCCACAAGGGCCAGTGATCATCAGGTTGCGTTTGTCGCGTATCCATTTGCCAGTCAGCAGGTTTTGGAACAAGGCTTTGTCCAAGCCGCGCCGCGTCTTGTAATCCACATCTTCAGGCGCGGCCCCGACATGGCGCAAACGCGCGGTGCGCATGCGGCTTTCAAAGCGTTTGGTCTCGCGACTTGTTGCTTCGCGATCTATCAGCAAGCCCAGCCATTCAGCATGGGTCAGGTCGTCACTGCCGTCCTGGGTTTGCATCTCGGCAAAGGCTTCCGCCATGCCGTCGAGCCTGAGTGTCTTGAGCTGATCCAGCGTTGGATGGTCGAGCATATTTTGTCCTCTTCAATGAAAGTAACCTGCGCCACGGATGTTGGAGTGTGTGATCGCAGGGCCGTCCGTGCGCGCATCTCGGCGTTGGCGATCCAGACCATTCTTGAGAATGGAATGCAGGGATTGGTAGGTGTAGCTGTTGATGTGCAGGGCGCGTTCGCAGGCTGCATCAAGGCGACTGGCTCCAAATGTTTTGGCCAACCGCAGGACGCCCATGCATGTTCTGTATCCTTGTTCCGGGTGGCGGCGCTTGCGCATGACCAACTCCACAAAGGTCTCGACGTTTGGCCCAATCTGCGCGGCTTGCGTGCGGATACGTTCTGGCGTCCAGTCAGTTCTGAAACGGTGATGGGCAGGCATGTGGTCGCGGATCGTGGAATGTTTGCGATTACCTGATGTCCGCTGATGCGCCGCGACGCGCTGACCTTTATGATAAATCTCGACAGTGCGGGCTGTGATACGCGCCCAGAGTTCCTGGCGTAGGAGCTGATGCGGCACCGAGTAATAATGTCGCCCGATGTCGACATGGTAGTCGAGACCGGCGCGGCACTTCTTCCATTCCGCATAGACATAAGGTTCAGCAGGCAATGGCTTCAACGCGGGCTTGTCCAGGCCTTCAAACAAGGCACGGCGGCTGGCCCCAAGATGCCGGGTCACCTTATTGTTCAACTGATCACGCAGAGGCCGGATCGCTGCGTTCAACTCATCCAGTCCAAAGAAGCGTTGGTTGCGCAGACGAGCCAATATCCAGCGCTCGGCGAGCAAGACCGCACCTTCTACCTTTGCTTTGTCCTTTGGTTTGCGAGGCCGCGCGGGGATGACAGCGGTATCGTAATGCGCCGCCATATCACCATAGGTGCGATTGATCGCCGGGTCATAAAAGCAAGCCTTGATGACGGCGGCCTTGAGATTATCGGGTACCACCTGTGCTGGCACGCCACCGAAGAACGCAAATGCGCGGACATGGCTGCTGATCCAGTCTGGTAAGCTTTGCGTCCACGTCGCTTCGACATAGGTGTAGTTCGACGCACCAAGGGTCGCGACAAATATCTGGGCCGTGCGCACCTCGCCTGTCTGTGGGTCAATGACATCGACAGTATGGCCTGCATAATCCACGAACAACCGTTCGCCCGCTGGATGGCGTTGCCGCATCACCGGCGACAGCTTACCCTCCCATCGCGTGTAAAGCTCGCAATACCGGCTGTAACCGTAGCCGTTTGGATGAACCTCACGATATTCCTGCCACAGCAGTGAAAGCGTCACGCCCTTGCGACGCAACTCCGCGTGCACGTAAGCCCAATCTGGCAAGGGGATCGGATCAGAACTGCCTGCTGGACGCCGTGGAAACAACAACTGTTCCAGATCAGCGTCAGTGAGGCCGCGCGGCAGCGGCCAGCTCAAACCAACATCGCGTGCGCGACTCAAATACTCGCGCAGGGTCGTGCGCCCAACGCCCAGGCTCGACGCCATCAAACGCGTCGACAGGCCTTCATGTGACAGGCGCAATGCCTCTCGTATCTTCCGCATTGGTAATCTCTTCACTCGGCCATCTCCCGTTCAAAAGAACGGCAAAGTAGCCCGCTTCAGATCACCTCACAGCAGCGCATCAATGGGTGGGCGGATGCCCCGGAATCCCCGGGCGGATGAGATCGGTACGGGTGGGCGGATTAAATCGGAATCAGCGGGCGGATCGCTCCGGAATGCGCACCCGCACACAAAACTTCTCAAATCCGTTTCTTGAACACGCCACCTACAGCCGAGTAACCGACGCGTTCATACAGCTTTGCTATACGCGAAATTTTGCGCCCACTCGATACGGCGAGGCAACACTCTACGGCCCCCAGCTTCTTACCCCATTCCTCATATGCGTTAAGCAGTTTTCTTGCTACATGAAATGATCTCTCATCTGGATTTACAAAGAACAGTTCTTCAGTAGCAATTTTTTGATCGGAAAAAAAATACTGAGATACTCGTCCGAACAAAAAACCCTGAACTTGCCCATTCTTTCTATGAACAAAGATCCTCTGATTAGATGAATTTTTGAGGAAATCGGTGATATGCTTCCTGAAAATATCTTCATCAAAACGGATCCACTC
Organism: uncultured Cognatiyoonia sp.; assembly: GCA_964414165.1. Taxonomy (GTDB): domain Bacteria; phylum Pseudomonadota; class Alphaproteobacteria; order Rhodobacterales; family Rhodobacteraceae; genus Cognatiyoonia. The sequence goes on along the minus strand of CAYPVL010000074.1, from coordinate 1,553 downwards.
ATAGACTGTTTCAGCATGCATCCGTTGACCAAGAATGATGATATTGGAAATGTCCGCTTCTTTCGCGATGTCCACCTCAACAACCTCGGCCACGGCATTTAAATCAAAGTCGGGCATCAAATACTGTTCTCCACATTCTAAGGTTCTATTTTTGCCTGCAGATGATTGGTGCCATGTCTTGACGAATAGTTCCATGAGCACAATCGCATATAGGCCTCGTATTGAACGACTTTCGACCGAAAAATACGCACGCTTGGAGAGGTATCTCAAGTTTCCTAAGTCGGCTTCCGGCCTTTTCAAAATGGCTGAACACAAACAATGCGACCCCACCCACTTTGGTGGATGGGGTCGTTTCTAAGCGTAGTGATGCATTACGAAATGGTCGTTATGCGCCATCATCATTGATTGTATCGTCAACAGTGTCTGTTGTTACAACATCGGCTGGCACTTCCGATGCCTCAGCAACCTCCACGTCGAGTTCAACAGGTGTCTCGTTGATTGCTTGAGCCGTCAACTCGTTCGAATTGTCAGCAAGCGGAGCATCGCCTTCTGCCTCTTCGTCAAAGTCGAAAGTATCACCTTCGAAAGCGATCATATCATCTTCTTCAGAAGGAATGGAATCCACATGGCTTTCGATTGCAGCAGTCAAATCGACGATAGTTGTGTTTTCAACGGTAAGAACTGTGACACCCTCCGGCTTGAACACAACATTTTCGCCTTCTTGTTCCGCAATTTCCATTGCTGCTTGTGCGTTGTCCAAGAGCCCCATTGCATCCAAGTGATGTATAAGCTGTTCCTGGTCACCGAATGCGAAACTAACTGTTCCACCATTCTCTGACGGCGCACCAGTTTCGAACTCGGTCACAACGTTGCCATCCGCGTCCGTAACTTCGCGCTCACCGTTTTGGTCGAATGCAAACGCAATGTCTCCGCCATCAACAACGGTGCCGTCTTCCATGGTCACATCGATGAGGCCGTGGTTAACGGTGCCATCGGCCAAGACTTCTGCGGTGCCTTCGCGAGTAATCAAATTGATTTCGGTGATACCCACTTCGTCAAGCGTCATGAGTTCGCCGTCATCCGTCAACCCATTCTGGTTGCTGTCCTTCCAGATTTTGAACTGTGCCCAGTCATCATCTTCGGCATTGAGAACATCATCACCGTTGGTATCAAATACCTCGCGCAGAGCTTCGAGGTCTGTGTCGTCCTCGTTCTCTGTCATGAAGGCAAAAGCAATCTCTTCAGCTTCGGTAACTTGACCATCGTTTCCGATGTCAAACATCAGCAAGCCATCATCCTTACCGACCCAGGCCGTTTTCTCACGATAGCCATCATTGTCGAAGTCAAACTTGGCTGTGCTGGTTCCGAGTTGGTCGATTTCAACGCCATCACCATCGAGGTCAATAACAACGGGCTTACCGCCGCCGCCGGATGATCCGCCGCCTTCGTTACCCTCGTTGGCTTCGTTACCATCGTTTCCCTCGTTACCCTCGTTGCCTTCGTTTCCCTCGTTGCCTTCGTTGCCTTCGTTACCCTCGTTGCCTTCGTTACCC
>CAYPVL010000073.1:0-16464 GCA_964414165.1 uncultured Cognatiyoonia sp. | reverse complement strand
AGGGGCGACGGCGGACGGCTTCGGTCAACACGCCGCCTTCGTCATAGCCGACATACCCCGGAGGGGCACCGATCAGCCGCGACACCGCGTGCTTTTCCATGAACTCGGACATATCAATGCGCACCATCGCGCTGTCATCATCAAACAGGTATTCGGCCACAGCCTTGGTCAGCTCGGTCTTGCCCACACCGGTTGGGCCAAGGAACAGGAACGATCCCAAAGGACGGTTCTCATCATTCAGACCAGCACGGGCGCGACGGACGGAATTGGCGACAGCAGTGACGGCAGATTTCTGCCCGATCACGCGCTTGCCCAACTCTTCTTCCATGCGCAAAAGCTTATCACGCTCACCTTCCAACATCTTGGATGTCGGAATGCCGGTCCAGCGTTCGACAACCTCGGCAATCTGTTCGGGACGAACGGCCTCTTCAACCATCAGATCATCGGTGCTTTCAGCCTCGGCCAGCTTGCGCTCAAGCTCGGGGATCACGCCATAAGACAGCTCTCCGGCTTTGGCGAGGTTGCCCTCGCGCTTGGCGATCTCCAACTCAGCACGGGCGCGATCAAGATGTTCCTTCATCTCGCGCGAACCTTCCAGCTTGTCACGTTCAGCCTGCCATTTGGCAGCCATCTCGGCTGCGCGTTCCTGCAGGTTGGCCAGCTCTTCTTCAAGCTTGGTCAAGCGATCCTTGGATGCGGCGTCATCTTCCTTTTTCAGCGCCTCCTGTTCGATCTGCAACTGCATGATCTGGCGATCCAGCACATCAAGTTCTTCGGGCTTTGAATCCACCTCCATACGCAGACGCGACGCAGCCTCATCCATCAAATCAATGGCCTTATCGGGCAGGAAACGATCAGTGATATAGCGATGGGACAAAGTCGCAGCCGCAACCAACGCGGCATCCGCGATGCGCACACCATGGTGCAATTCGTACTTTTCCTTAATGCCGCGCAGGATCGAAATCGTATCAACAACAGTCGGTTCCTCAACCACAATGGGCTGGAAACGACGGGCCAAAGCCGCGTCTTTTTCCACATACTTGCGGTATTCATCCAAGGTCGTGGCACCGACGCAATGCAACTCACCCCGCGCAAGCGCTGGCTTGATCAGGTTGGCAGCATCCATCGCACCGTCGGTTTTCCCGGCACCGACAAGCTGATGCATCTCATCAATGAACAGGATGATTTCACCGGCGGCGGCCTCAATCTCTTTCAGGATCGCCTTCAAACGCTCCTCAAACTCACCGCGATATTTCGCGCCAGCAATCAGGGCACCCATATCCAAAGCCATCAGCTTTTTGTTGCGCAAAGACTCAGGCACATCACCGTTCACAATGCGCAAAGCCAGACCTTCGGCAATGGCCGTCTTACCCACGCCGGGTTCGCCAATCAGAACAGGGTTGTTCTTGGTACGACGGGACAGAACCTGCATCGACCGGCGAATTTCCTCATCGCGGCCAATGATAGGATCAATGCGGCCCTGCTCTGCGGCCTCGGTCAGATCACGGGCGTATTTGTTCAGGGCATCATAGCCATCCTCTGCCGAAGCCGTATCTGCAGTGCGGCCCTTGCGGACGTCATTGATCGCACCGTTCAACCCTTTGGCGGTAACCTTCCCGGCCTCAAGCGCATCACGGGCCTTGGATTTGACGACAGCCAAAGCGGTCAGCAACCGCTCGACCGGGACAAAGCTATCGCCGGCTTTCCCGGCCAGCTTTTCAGCCTCTGCCACGACCTTGGCAAGGGTGTTGTCCAGATAGACCTGCCCCGCATCGCCAGTCACCGCAGGAAGCTTGGCAACAGATGCATCAACGGCCTTGCGGACAGCGGCGACATCGCCAGCAGATTTGGTGATCAGATTAGCAGCCATCCCATCTGGATCATCCAGAATCGCTTTGAGCAGATGTTCAGGGGTCAGGCGTTGGTGATTTTCGCGCATCGCGATGGTCTGGGCGGCCTGAAAAAAACCGCGCGACCGTTCAGTGAACTTATCAAGGTTCATGACGTTCTCTCCTTATAAAGCACCCAAATCGCAAAAAGCGCCCGACTATGCGGCACGCCCACTGTTGGGCCTCAAAGGGTATATGGGCAAGGGCAATACACGCTTCAAGAGAGGGGAAGAACTTCGATATTCTCCCAGATGCAACTTTGGCGGGGATAGGCCATATGGGTGTCATGGAACCGAAAGTGAAAGAGTATCTTGAACAGACCGCCCCAGAGCGGCCCCTGTTCCCGCTGACCCCGGCAGCCATTCGCGTGTTGCGTTATGGAACATCGTTTGTTCCGCCTAAAGCGACGGGTGCCGAAGACGCAGTTTGCGAGTATTAAAGGTTCTATAGCACGGCGTTTCTGACACTGCTGCTTAGGTTGGAAGGGTAAAAACCGACCCAAGAACGTGGTCTGCACCCCAATGCAGGCCACGTTTGACGTTTACGTCAAGGGAATGGCGCACCCATTGCGACTGGCCATCCAGTGCTTGCGCGCCTATCAGGGCGCAAACATTTGGAAAGGATGCCCCATGCCCGCCGATGACCGCCTGATTGTTGCCCTTGATGTGCCAAACGTGCTGGAAGGGCTCGCTTTGGCCGAAAAGCTGGGGGACAGCGTCAGTTTCTACAAAATCGGACTGGGGATGCTGACGGGCGGCGGACTTGCCCTTGCCAATGAGTTAAAGCAAGACCACGGCAAGCGGATCTTTCTGGACATGAAGTTCTTTGACATCGCCAACACGGTCGAGGCGGCGGTGCGCGGGATCGCGCAGTTTGATCTGGATTTCCTGACCGTGCACGGCGACCCGCATGTGGTTGCGGCGGCCAAACAGGGGGCGGCAGGGTCAAACTTGAAAATCCTTGGGGTGACAATCCTGACCTCACTGGACCGGGCGGACCTTGATGACAGCTGTATCAAGGCCGGAAATGTTACAGATCTAGTGCAGGAACGGGCCGGACGTGCGTTGCAAGCCGGTGCCGATGGTGTGATCGCAAGCCCGCAAGAGGCGGCATTGATCCGCGCGTTGCCCGAATCCAAAGGGCGCTTGATCGTGACGCCCGGCGTGCGCCCGGCGGGGGCGGCACTGGGCGATCAAAAGCGGGTCATGACACCCGCAGAGGCCATAAAGAATGGGTCTGACCACCTTGTCGTGGGGCGACCCATCTATCAAGCGGACGATCCAAAAGCGGTGGCGCAAGGGATCGCGGACAGCCTTGGCTAAAGGCGGGATCGCTTTGTAACAAAGCCATCCGCAGCGATTCACAGCCCATCACAGCGACGCGAGGGCACTTGCCCGACGGCCAAAACACGCACACCTTTGTCTCAAGAAAACCGCAACCTCGGAGACATAAAATGCGTATCAACAACCTGCGTTACAACGGTCGGTCCGGTGCCTTTGAGGCCTCGGTCGACATCACCCGCCAAGGCAAAACCTTCCGCTATCCTTGCGAAGTCTTTGGACCCGCAAACATGGATGCCGCCATGATCAGTGCCGGTATGCGCGACCGCGCCCTGCGTATGTCCGACACAGCACGGCTTTAGGTCTAACAAACTGGGAACGGTGCGCTGCGTTTCCCCTGCGCAGCGCACCGTCCTTTCCATAATGATAGATCATCGGCACGTCGTCGGAACTGCTTTTTGCGGTTTGCAAACGCTCTCACGGAACAGACCTGATGGCCCGAAGACGCACCGAAAATAATGATCAAGTCACGCAACGCTTTTCTGTCCCTCGGCGTTTGCAAATTTAAGTGGTTTGATCAGATCGGCCCGATGCCCCCGCATCGGGCCGATTTTTTTAATGAAGGCTAAGGCCGCATGCGCGCCAGGGTTCACTCTTTGGTCAAGTCTGTTCTCAATTTACATGGCAGCCGGGCCTTTTCAGATGACGCCCACCCCTACTCATTGATATCCCGGTCCCAATGCTTCACTTGCCCCTTTGGCAGCGCAAAGAAGTACCGCATCCCGATGTAGGCGATCAGTGACGCAACGGCGAAGACCACCATCGTGATTGGGAAGGTGAAGGTCACGCCGATCAGCGTCAGCCCGCCTAACACAAAGGCCCCAATGGCAAAACCAAGCGAGATAAAGCTGGGCACCAGCACCTCTAGCGTGGCCAGCGCAAGTGCGGCTGACATCCAGAACCACCACTCTGTCCAGATCGGCATTATGGCTTCCCTTTCAGCATCGAAAACGCATTGCCAAAGGCTTCAATCGCGTTGGCGGGCAGCACGATCGTCTGCTTGCCTTCACCCGCGCCAAGCGCATTCAGCGCCTCAACCTGCTTCAAAGCAACCTGATATTGCGCGGCCTCAAGCCCATTCTCGGCAATCGCGACAGCAACCACTTGCGTCGCGTAAGCCTCGGCATCTGCGGTCACACGGCGCGCCTTGGCCTCTTGCTCGGCAGCGTAAAGATCCGCATCCGCCTGCAATTCAACCGACCGCTTATGGCCCTCGGCCTCGGTTACCTGCGCACGGCGGGCGCGTTCGGCGTTCAACTGCTGCAACATCGCAGCACGGGTCGCGGCATCAAGGTTCACGTCAAGGATTTCCGCACGGGTCACTTCGATCCCCCAATCATCCACCTGTTGGGCGACCTGATCACGCACCGCAGCAATCAGACTGGAACGGTTCGCCTGCACCTGATCCAATTCCATGCGACCAATCTCGGAACGCACGATACCAGCAACAGTGGTCGAGATCGCACCATCTACGTCGCGGATACGATACACGGTCTTTTCAGGCTCAATGATGCGGTAAAACACGGATGTTTCGACCTGCACCAGCACGTTATCAGATGTAATCGCATCTTGGGTCATATTCGGCAGCTGACGCTCAAGGATCGACACTTTGTGACGGACTTTGTCCAGAAACGGCACGATAAAGTTGATCCCCGGCCCAAGGACGGATTTGAGGCGGCCCAGCCGTTCAACAACATACTTCTCGGACTGCGGCACAATGCGCACGCCGACCATAATGCAGATGATAATAAAGGCGGCCAAAAGCAGCCAAACGATGTTGGGGCCAACGAAATCAGCAAGGATTTGTTCGAAATTCATGGGATGTAATCTCCTCTTACTTACATCCCATGTAGGTACGCATCAGGCCATTTGCAATCCTGAGGTGATCGCACCGGGTACGTTCGTCACTTGGTAAGTGTCTGAAATGACACCCCCAATTAGATCAGCCGTCGCCGCTGATAGCGTCCAGCCAAGGTGCCCGTGCCCGGTGTTATAGAACACCCGTGGATGCCGCCCCTTGCCCACGCGCGGCATCATATTTGGCATCATCGGGCGCAGGCCCGCCCACGGCACGACATTCTCGGTGCTGACTTCGGGGAAATGCGTCTCAACCCACTTGGTTAGCGGGCGCACGCGGTCATTACGAATATCGCGGTTTTCGCCGTTGAATTCAGCCGTGCCCGCGACCCGGAAGCGGTCCATTCCAAGCCGCGAGGTCACGATCTTGGCTTTATCATCCAGCAGCGATACATGCGGCGCGCCTGCATGACTTGCCGCGTCCCGCAGGTTCACAGTGATCGAATAGCCCTTCACAGGATAAACATTTACCCGATCCCCAAGCTGGCGCGCAAAGCCGCGTGATCCAACGCCAGCGGCCACAACGATCCCGTCAAAACGCATCTCGTCCCGCACACGCACGCTCACGCCCTGATCGTCAGCGGCCACATGCGTCACATCATGACCCAAAGCAAAGCGCACGCCTTGGCCCTTCAGCCAGTCGGCCAAACCAACCGTGAATTTATGGATATCGCCGGTGCTGTCGCTCTCGGTCCAGAAGCCACCAATGATATCACCGCGCAACGTGGGTTCTTTTGCCATCACTTCATCCGCCGTCAGCTCAACCCGGGTCAACCCGCCTTGGGCAAGCAGACCATTCACACGCCGCGCATGATCGAAATCCTTCTGAGTCTTGTAAAAATGCAGGATCCCCGCAGGGGTAAAGTCAAAATCCACACCCGCCGTCTCGGCCATTTCAAGCAGACCGGACCGGGCGGCGACAGCCAGCTTGGTTGTGGCAATTGTGTTGGCTTTATAGCGCGGAATGTTCGCCAAAAATTCAGCCATCCAGCTGATTTTGTGCCACTGCGGGCGGGGGTTCACAGACAAGGGCGCATCCGCTTGCAGCATCCACTTGATACCCTTAATCACCGTCGACCACTGGTTCCAAACCTCGGCGTTCGAAGCAGAAAGCTGCCCGCCATTGGCAAAGGAAGTCTCCATCGCGGCATAACGCTGGCGGTCATAAACCGTTACATCAAACCCGCGTTGATGAAGTTGAAAGGCAGTGGTGACGCCGGTAATCCCGGCACCGAGTACGGCAATATGAGGCATGGTTATTCTCCAACCATCTGCCCCCACCGTCTGCTGTACCTGAGAGATTCACCCAAACTTACAAGGGCTTGCTCCTTCGGCGGGCCATCTAAGGCCTCTCTTCGGCGTGTTGCACATCCACCGGTCCGTTTGCCTGAGAGTGACCGGGGCGGTTGCTCCTTCGGCGCTGGACACGTGCCAGACTCTCCCGGTGGGCGTGTTTCCTATAGGAAATCTCTACGCCTGAACCCAAACCCAATCAAGAAAAATCTACGCACAACTTTGTGTTTCTTTTGAATTCAAATATGCCCGCCGGAGGCATCCTCACTCTCAAGCCAATCCCGCAATCGACCGGCGTAGGACGGCACAACATCGCGCAGCCCAAGGAAGCCCTTCAAAGACACAAACGCCCACCCCTGCCCTTCATCCCCGAACACAACATCGCGGCCCATATCCGCAGGAACGCGCCCCACGAAAAAGCAAACTTGTGCGGTCCCGCCAAGGTATTGCGCCGGATAAAACCGCTTCCAGATCAGGGCCGCGGGCGGCAGCACCAACCCCACCTCTTCGCGCACCTCGCGCAGCACCGTCTGTTCGGGTGTCTCGCCAGCCTCGCGCCCGCCACCGGGGAAATCCCAAAGGCCGGGATAGGGAATTTCCGGATCATCATCGCGCAGGGTGATCAAGAGGCGGTCGCCCACAAAGAGCGCGACTTTTGCCCCAACGAAGTTCTGTTCTTCCATTGTTCCAGCCTTTATCCTGCTGCCCATGCAAGCCCTCTGCCGCGACTGCCTGACGACATTTGAAAGCACCGGACGTTGTCCGCAGTGTCGCAGTCCGCGCATCACGCGTCACCCCGAATTATATGATCTGTCCATTGCGCATATGGATTGCGATGCGTTTTTCGCGAGCGTGGAAAAGCGCGACAACCCGGACCTTGCCGACAAACCCGTGATCATCGGCGGCGGCAAGCGCGGGGTCGTGTCCACGGCCTGCTATGTGGCGCGGATCAAAGGCGTGAAATCGGCGATGCCGATGTTCAAGGCGCTGAAACTCTGCCCCGAGGCGGTTGTCGTGCGGCCAAGGTTCGCGGCTTATGTCGAAGCCTCCAAAGCGATCCGTGCGATGATGGATGAACTGACGCCGGTGGTCGAACCGCTGTCACTGGATGAGGCTTTCATGGACCTCACCGGCACCGCCCGCCTGCATGGGCATCCGCCGGCAGTGATGCTTGCGCGGCTGGTGAAACGCATGAAAGATGAGATCGGACTAACCGGGTCCATCGGGCTGTCGCACAACAAGTTCCTTGCCAAGGTCGCATCCGACCTTGATAAACCGCGCGGCTTTTCGATTATCGGGAAGGCGGAAACCACAGAATTTCTACGCCCAAAACCCGTGCGTCTGATCTGGGGGATCGGCGCTGTCGCGCAAGAAAGCCTGTCAAGCGCGGGCATCCGCACCTTTGATGATCTGCTGCGCTGGGATCGGCGCGATCTGCATGACCGGTTCGGCGGCATGGGTGAGCGGCTTTATGCGCTGGCGCGTGGCGAAGACGGGCGGCGCATTTCGGCCCATACGCCGGTGAAGGGCCTGAGCAACGAAACCACGTTTCATGAAGACACGAACGACGCGGACATTCTGGACGGCCATATCTGGCGCATGGCTGAAAAGGTATCATCGCGCGCCAAAGCAACGGATAAGGCCGGGCGCGTGGTGACCCTGAAACTGAAATCCTCCAAGTTCAAACTGATTACCAAACGCCAATCGCTCTATCACCCGACGCAACTGGCCGATGTAATCTACCGCGCGCGGCTTGTTCGATCAGGTCGGTGACAAAGGCCCCTACCGCCTGCTTGGCGTTGGGATCAGTGAGCTTGGCAGCGCGCGCGATGCCGACCGCGAAGGCGACCTGCTGGACCCGGATGCAGGCAAACGCGCCAAAGCCGAAGAAGCCGCTGACAAAATCCGCGCCAAATTCGGCAAAGAGGCGATCATAAAGGGGCGCGCTCTGCGATAAAGCGCCAACACCATGTCTCTTTGGTTTCAAAATATCTCCGGTCGCCATTTTCGCGCCATTGGTCCGAGAGACAATGGCGACGGCTCCGCACTATTCACCAGCGCAGGCGCAAGACTTGACGCACACCCGCTGCAAAATCTACGCTTACAACACCAGCAACCATTCACAACAGGAGGGCACGAGCTGAACATGCGTATCATCCGCCGACTTCAGCATGGTCCCCGCGCTGCCCTGTAAACCCGTTTGCAGGGCTGACCAAATCCCGGTCTGCCCATCCCGCGCCTAAGCGCGACCTATCTGTTGTGAAAGACCAATCTTATGTCAGTCCTGAACCTGAAAAACATCAGCGTGACGCTGGGTGATCCACTGTTTTCCGATCTGAACCTTACCATTTCCAAAGGCGACCGGCTGGGCCTTGTTGCCGCCAACGGGCGGGGGAAATCCACGCTTTTATCCCTCATAGATGGCAGCGTTGAGGCGACCGCAGGTGACATCACCCGCGCGCGCGGCCTGCGCACCGGGCATGTGCGCCAGCATCTGCCTAAAGGCGATATGACCCGCAGTCTTTATGACTTTGTGCTTGCAGCCCTACCGCACGATCAGGCCGAATATGAAAGCTGGCGGGTGGATGTGGCGCTGGGCGATCTGTCCGTGCCTTATGAATTGCAGCAGACCCCTTTGGCTGAATTGTCGGGCGGGTGGCAGCGCACGGCAATGCTGGCTGCGGCCTGGATTACTGAACCTGATTTGTTGCTACTGGACGAGCCGACGAACCACCTTGATTTGCAACGCATCGGGCTGCTCCAAGGCTGGCTTGCCAATCTGCCGCGCGAGACAGCCGTGGTGATCACATCCCATGATCGCGCGTTTCTGGACGCGGTTACGAATCGCACGCTGTTCCTGCGCGCTGAAAACTCCCGCGATTTTGCGCGGCCCTTCACAAAGGCCCGCGCTGCTTTGGGAGAGGCCGATGAAGCAGACGCCCGCCGCTTTGCCAATGATCTGAACAAGGCAAGCCAATTACGCAAGCAAGCCGCGAAGCTGAAGAATATCGGGATCAATTCGGGGTCGGATCTATTAGTGAACAAAACCAAGCAACTGACCGAACGCGCCGCCAAGATCGAGGCAGCCGCCAAGCCCGCCCATCAGGACCGCGGCGCTGGGGATATCCGGCTGACCAATAGCGGGACGCACGCCAAAGCGCTTGTCAATTTTGATGAGGTTTGGGTGACGGCCCCGGATGGGCGGGCGTTATATCGCACACCGAAATTGTGGATCACGCCGGGGGACCGGATTGTGCTGCTTGGGGCGAATGGCACCGGTAAGACGCAGCTTGTGAAGGCAGTGCATCGTGCTTTGGTCGGTGAGGAGGCGGGCATCAAGGCGGCCCCGACCGTCACTTTGGGCTATTCCGATCAGCATCTGACACAATTGTCCGATGATGACACCCCGATGACGGCCGTGGCTGGCGCGTTTGATGTGGGCGATCAGCGTGCGCGGGGGCTGCTGGCTGGGGCTGGTGTCAACATTCAGATGCAGGATACGCCGATGGCGCGTTTATCAGGGGGCCAGAAGGCGCGGCTGGCGATGCTTGTGTTGCGCCTGACCCAACCCAATTTCTATCTGCTCGATGAGCCGACGAACCATCTGGATATCGAAGGGCAAGAGGCGCTTGAGGATGAACTGTGCGCCCATGGCGCCGCCTGTTTACTGGTCAGCCATGACCGCAGTTTTGTGCGCAATGTGGGGAACCGTTTTTGGCAGATTGAGCGCAAGAGACTGGTGGAGGTCGCAGACCCAGAGGCGTTCTTTGCTTCCGAAATGTCGGTGGTCTGACCGAAAGGGTTTGGCGAATGTTTCGCACGCGAAACATATTATGTTAAATTAACGAAGCGTTATCAGTATGTTAACGGTTTTCAGGGGTGATGTGCGACAGCTTTGCGACCATCGCATCAACCTCTTCCCTTGTGTAGGGGCTGTGCACCCGTTCGCTTTGTGCCGGGTGATGGCCAAGCCCAAGTGTCTTGGTGGATCGGTGTGCCCCTTTGGGCCGGATTGGCCGTGCGCTAAAGTTACCGCCGCATGTGGGGCAGACGTTTTTAAGGACATTTTCAACGCAATCCGCGCAGTAGGTGCATTCGTAACTGCAGATCATCGCATCAGACGCGTCTGGCGGCAGATCTTTGTCGCACCATTCACAGTTTGGACGCAGCGCCAGCATTATTCGGCTGCGACCCGCGCATCGTCGGCGCAACCAATCGCGGCAAGGTCCCGGATGACCCCTTGCAGGAGGGTTTGGAATGCCGCGAAATCGCTTGTCGGTTCCAGCGTGCGTTCATTCATGTAAAGCGCCCGGTCCACCTCGATCTGGATTGCGTGTTGTTGCCGGGATGGCCGTCCGTATTGCTGCGTTATGAACGCCCCGGCGAAAGGCATGTTGCGCGCAACGCGCAGCCCGGCGGTGGCGAAGGCCGATTCGACTTGTTCCATGATGGAACCTGCAGCCGCGGCCCCGAACCTGTCGCCCAGTACCACATCCGGGCGCGGTGATCCGGGTGGCCCGACGTTTTCAAGCGCTTCGTGCGGCATAGAGTGACAATCAATCAGGATCGCTTCGCCAAAAGTCGCGTGGCTTTCATCCAGCAGCGATTGCAGGATGTCGTGATAGGGGCGCCAGTAGTTTGAAATCCGCCCGTGCGCTTCGGCCAGTGTCAGTTTGCCCCGGTAGATCGCCCGTCCATTTGAGACCACGCGCGGGATCACCCCAAGCCCGCTGGCGACGCGCGGATTGTGCGAGATGCGCCGCACCCCTTCGATCAGCGCAGGATCCAGTTCTTCGGGTGCCCGGTTCAGATCAAGAAACGCGCGCGGCGCTTTGGCCGTCAGGAAAGGAGCCCCGAAATCGGGGGCTGTGCGGAACAGGTTGTCGACATAGGCATCCTCAGACGAGCGCACCTCTTGTTCGTCCAGAATCGTGCGCGCAAGGAACGCATCCCTATAGTCCCGCCCGCTGTGGGGCGAGGCGAAGACCACGCTGGTGTTGCGGGCCTTGGGCCGGTAGAGATCATAGGCGTCGTGCGTCATTTCCGTTTCCCTTGTGTCGCTAAGATAGACCACAAAAGACAATTATCAAAAGCCCTTGATCACGCGTCCGACTCCTTTTATAGCAGCCAAACCTGACGCGGTTCGCCCCGCGTCCTGTTTCGTTATAGGCAAGGGGCGGATTGATCGGGAACGTGGATGATTAGCTCAGCGGTAGAGCACTTCGTTGACATCGAAGGGGTCACTGGTTCGATCCCAGTATCGTCCACCACGAGATTTCACCGTCCCGGACTTGATCCGGGATCTACGCAACTTCGGCGCATTCGCGCGCCGCGACATGAAGGATACGGACCATGAAAGTACGTAACTCCCTCCGCTCGCTCAAGCAGCGTCATCGCGATTGCCGCGTCGTGCGCCGTAAGGGCCGCGTCTATGTGATCAACAAGACGCAGCGTCGGTTTAAGGCCCGTCAGGGTTAAACTGATCGATACGAGTATTGGAATGGGGTCGCCTTTGGGCGGCCCTTTTTCTTTGTGGTGGATGTGGAGGGGGGCGATGCGTACCAGCTAATCCGCGGGCACCTTTCGGGGCAGAGTGGTTTTCAACTGCGCGCAATCCGTCTAGGCTTTGGTTCAAATTTCAGAATTTGTATGAGGCTTTTGCGATGTTCACCCCGAAAAACCTGTCCCCTGTTCTGGCTGGCACCTTTTGTATGTTGGCCGCCCCTGCACTGGCCCAAAATGTCGCGTGCAACGGGCTGGGTGCGAATGGGCAGTGGATTGGCGGGGCCGAGGCCGCGTCGGATTTGGCTACGGTGGATCGTTTTCAAGAACAGATGGCCCTAGTTTTGTCGGGCAATCAATATGTATCCCTCTTTTCCCTCAGCGCCCCGACCACGGTGCGCCTTGAAGCGGCAGGCCGTGGGTCAGGTGATCCGCAGATTGATCTGATTGATGCAAGTGGTGCGATCATTGCATCTGATGATGACAGTGGTGGCAATGGCGCCGCCCGTGCCGAGGTCGCGCTGGAGCCCGGTACCTATTGTGTCGCGCTGAACAGTTTTGATGGCGCGCCAATGACCGCTTTTGTGCGCATGGGCCGTCTGGATCAAGAGCCTTTGACCGAAGGCGTTACAGCCGCCCCAGTCGCGGTAGAGAACAGTGCGTCATCGGGTGGCGGTGGTGGCAGCTGTGCAGAGGCTGCTTCGCTGGGTGTTTTCGCCGGTGAATTGTCAGGCACCGCCTCTGTTGATGCCACCCCCTATTGGGGGTTTACCTTGGATGCCCCAACCGCTGTGACTGTGACGGCGGCCAATGAAGACGCTGATCCGTTGATCATTTTGTTTGATGCGGACCAGAATTACCTATCCGAGAATGATGATTTTGACGGTCTCAATTCCCGCATTAATATGGCTGATCCTTTGCCCGCTGGCGATTATTGCGTCGAGATGCAGGCCCTGAACAATACGTCTTTGCCGATTGACATTGCGGTCACGAATTATGATCCGCAGGCCGTTCTGATGGGCCAGATCAACCGGGGCGAAGTTGCGCCGCCCCTGGATGGCAGTGTTCTGATCACAGACCTTGGCAGCGTATCCGGGCGTCTGCGCACCGATGCCACGATTGGGGATGATGCTGCTTGGTTCAGTATTGATCTGAATGACAGCGGGTTACTTTTGATCGAGGCGATTTCCGGGTCGGCAGATGGTGATCCTTGGGTTGCCATGTTTGATGATCTGGGGCGTCAGATTGCCATCAATGATGACTATGGCGACGGGCTTGATTCACGCTTGGCCGAAAAGGTCGGTGCTGGTACATATCTTTTGGCCGTCAAACAGGTGGGTGGCGCGAATGAAGGTCTGATCCGCATGGTGTTTGAACGCTACGTTCCCGCCCCCGAATAGGTCCGCCGATCTTCGATCACCAGCCCGTCGCGCAAAAGCGTGCCGGGGTCGCAAAGCGTGACCGTTCCTTTCAGCTTCAACACATCGCGCACCGCATCCCCAATAGCGTTTGCATCAAGCCCTGTGCCTTCGCAGTGCACCTCCATCGTGTCCGCCTCACCCTCCCGATCCGCGATGACACGCACCCGGTCCAGCCCGTCAAAGCGCGCCACAAGGGCCGCGACCTGTTCGGGGCGCACGAACATCCCCTTGATCTTGGTCGTCTGATCCGCCCGGCCCATCCAGCCTTTGATGCGCATATTGGTGCGCCCGCAGGGGCTTGGTCCGTCCATCACCGCAGATAGATCACCTGTCGCAAAGCGGATCAGCGGGTAGTCGGGGTTCAGTGATGTCACGACCACCTCGCCCACTTCGCCAGGTGCGACGGGATCGCCCGTGCCGGGCGTGACGATTTCGACGATCACCCCTTCGTCCACGATCAGCCCTGCGCCGGGCGTTGTTTCATAAGCGATGTTTCCAAGATCGGCGGTGGCGTAGGCTTGCAGGCAGGTAATGCCCTGTTCGGTGTACCAATCCCGCAAGGACGGGAAAAGCGCGCCGCCCGAGACAGCCGCCTTGGTGATGTTGAGCTTCATCCCCATCTCGTCCGCTTTCTCAAGGATGACTTTGAGGTAGTCGGGCGTTCCTGCGTAAGCCGTGACACCGACTGCAGCAGCCGCCTGCACTTGCAGTTCGGTTTGCCCGGTGCCCGCAGGCAGGACGCGTGCGCCAACCGCGCGGGCCCCGTTTTCGAAGATGCTGCCTGCAGGGGTCATGTGGTAGCCGAAACAGTTCTGCACCGTATCGTCAGGCCCGATCCCGCAGGCATGCAAGAACCGACCCAGCCGCCACCAATCATGGCTTGATCCCCCCGGTTCATAGATCGGACCGGGGGATTGGAACACATGCGTGATGTTGGACACGGGGATGCCGCCAAAGGGTGGCTTATCCGCCTGCCATGCCACCAGATCGGATTTGCGCAGCACTGGCAGGTGGGGCAGATCCGAGAGGGCCCGGACCTTTTCCCCACCTGTCAGGCAAGAGCCTTCAGCCGCTGCCACCTTTTTGATCTGCACTAATAAACGCTGCAACTGCGCGGTCTCCCGTTCCGCTGGGCTACGGGTTTCCAGATCGTCGTAAAAGGCGGGCATGGCCGGTCTCCTGTTGTCGGTGTCGCTTGTGGCGACGCTGACGGGGTGAGGTTAGAGATGAGGTGGTTTGCTATTCAATAACGGGCGCGTTTTTAAGCCAACCACCGCTTGCGCCGCCGATAGCTGCGCACGTCGCGAAAGGATTTGCGCCCCTCGTCCGACACCCCCAGATAGAATTCCTTCACATCCGGGTTTTCGCGCAGCTCTGCCGCTGGGCCTTCCATCACGACACGCCCGGACTCTAAGATATACCCGTGATGCGCAAAGCGCAGTGCGACGTTGGTGTTTTGCTCGGCCAAAAGGAAGGACACGCCTTCCTTTTCGTTGAGGTTCTTCACGATGGTGAAGATTTCCTCGACCAGTTGCGGGGCAAGGCCCATTGAGGGTTCATCCAGCAGGATCGTTTCGGGCCGCGACATCAACGCCCGCCCGATAGCGCACATTTGCTGTTCGCCGCCAGAGGTGTAGCCCGCTTGGGATTTGCGCCGTTCTTTCAGACGCGGGAAATAGTTGTAGACAAGGTCAAGGTCTGCGGCCACAGCCGCGCCCCCGTCGCGCCTTGTGTAGGCACCGGTCATCAGGTTCTCTTCGATGGTCAGGTGTTCAAAGCAGTGGCGACCTTCCATCACTTGGATGACGCCGCGTTTAACCAGATCAGAGGGCGAGGAATTGGCGACTGCATCGCCGCGATAGGTGATTGTGCCTTTGGTGACTTCACCCCGTTCGGAATGCAGAAGGTTCGAGATCGCTTTCAGCGTCGTCGTCTTCCCGGCCCCATTGCCGCCCAGCAAAGCGGTGATTCCGCCTTTGGGCACCGACAAGGACACGCCCTTCAACACAAGGATGACGTGGTTGTAGATCACTTCGATATTGTTGACCTCAAGCAGGGTCTCAGCCTGTCCATCGTCCAGCATAACGCGATCCCTTCATCCTCGCTTTGTTCAAAATACTCAAAAATGGACGGCCCACTGAAGGGCCGTCCAATCGGTTTAAAGGCAACCCGCTTCGATACCAGATTCAGACGCGAAGGCCGCTGAATCCGCAGCGATCAGCGGATCAATCACCGCATCATCCGGCGCGATGTAATCCGTCAGCGCGACCCACTGGCCCGCACTTGCATCCCACTGCTGCACGATCCCAAGACCGGACCCGCCGTGGTTTTCGCAAGACACCGCGAACTCTGGCCCGATCTGGGACATGCCAAGTTCCGCCATACGTGCCTCGGTAATTTCCAAGGCTTCCATGCCGTCGCGCACCATCGCTGCGGTCACGTCGGATACGCCGTGGATTTCTTGGGCTTTGGCAATCGCTTCGGCTGCCAACATCGCCGCATACATGCCGCGTGTGTAAAGCACCGAACCGACGTTGGACCCATCGCCAGCTGCGTTGCCAGCGTCGTGCACCATGGACTTAATCTCGGCAAAGACCGGCAGGTCTGCATCGATCCGGTTCATGTTCAGCGACTTGTACCCCGTCGCCGCAGCACCTGCAGGGGTCACGTCATGTTCAGCACCCGCCCACCAGTTGCCGATGAAGTTTTCCATCGGGAAGTTGATGTTTGCGGCTTCCTGCACGGCCACCTGATTCATCACGCCCCAGCCCCACATCAGCACATAATCAGGCCGTTCACGGCGGATTTGCAGCCACTGTGATTTTTGTTCCTGACCGGGGTGGTCGACGGCCAGTTGCGTCAGCTCGAACCCGTGCATTGCAGAGAGTTCTTCAAGCGTGCGGATTGGTTCCTTGCCGTAGGCCGAGTTGTGATAGACCAGCGCGATTTTCTTGCCGTCAAGTGACCCGCCATTTTCATCCAGCAGGTAGTTCACCATCACGGATGCCGCATCCCAGTAGTTCGCAGGGTAGTTGAACACCCAGTTGAACACTTCGCCATTTGCCGCAGACGTCCGCCCGTAACCCATCGTGTGGATCGGGATTTCATCTGCTGTCGCTTTGGGGATCAGCTGGTAGGTGATCCCGGTGGACAGCGGTTGAT
>CAYPVL010000072.1:0-16469 GCA_964414165.1 uncultured Cognatiyoonia sp. | reverse complement strand
CTTTGCTTCCAAAATTACCAAGCAAAGCGTCTACAAATCTAGGGGCACCTCAGACCGATCCTAGCCGCCTTTGGCATCAACCCAAAGGCGGCGTACTACCAGGTTCAGAGCCTAATCTAGGCGCTGACATTTTCAACAAAGTCCTGATATCTGGACTTGGCTTGTGTCAACAAACTTGGCTCTACATCAAGCGATGGGGCCGTTTTTGTTTCGGTCTGGCGCCGTGTTTCAATCCGCGTGAACAGACCACTTACCGTTGGGTCGCCCGCGCCGCCCGCGCGTGATGCGCTATTGCTGATATATTTGTTTTCCAATGCGGGTTCGATGGAAAGACCGGATGAAATTTCGGCTAATTTGGCTTCAGGATTAGACAGCAAGCTTTCATGTGTGATCGCCACACGCTGAGATGCGGGGAAACGTGCCCAAAGCGTCTGTAATGTTTCCAAGCGTTCGATGTAATATTCAAGTGCAAGCGTATCAGACCCATATTCATCCCGGCCAAGATCAGCGTAGAGCTTTCTGATAGAGTGCACTGTCGCAGTCGGTTCCCGCACGATGAATATCGCGCGCGCTGCGAAGAAGGCCTTGGGCGGCTGGCCGTCATGGCGCGCGTGAAGGATCTTGTCGAAAAGATAGGCTGCGCGGGGTGACCAACTTTTTCGAAGGGCTTGATTGACCACGAGGCGACCAAGCGCAGCTGTACCTTGCGACGCTTCATATTGGATGTGTGCCTCACCATACCCGCTGATATCGGGACGGCTACACAAGATGTTTGATAGCGCGGTTGAGCCGCACCGCATGTGAGCCAACACAAAGATGCAGCGATCATAGCGACATTGTGGATTGATGGCTGCAACAGTGCGGCCAGCCAAGGCTTTGATGCCATTCCGGAACCCTGACATCAGCTCGGCCCTTTCAATAGTGGGTCTATGTGCGACCAAAGCGTTTTGCCGGCATTGTCCCAAGTCAATTGACCTGCACGCTTTATTCCGCGCGCGACCAAGGCATTTTGAAACGCTGCGTCTGATTGTATCCGTTCCATGGCAGCCTTCCATGGCTGGCTATCGTGTGGATCAACCGCGATAGCACCGTCTTCGCAAACTTCGGGCAAAGCACCCGCATTCGCAATCACAACTGGTACGCCACTATGCATTGCTTCCACCGGCGGGAGGCCAAAGCCTTCTGTCAATGAGGGGAAGGCAAAGATCGCGGCGTTTTCGTAAAGGGCGCGAAGGGCCGCGTCCAAAACGAAGCCTGTGAAAATTGTGCCGTCAGGCGGGCGAATACCGCTCTCTATATATGCGGCCTTGCCCGGCCCCCCGGCCACTACAAGTGAAAGTCCCGCGACATTCCCTTGCGAAAATACATCAAAAAGGCGGGCAATATTTTTATAGGATTTCGTCGATCCAAGGGTCATAACGTAGCGCTTGGGTACAATATTATGCGCCTGAAAAATCGAAGGATCAGCTTTCGTCTGGGACAAATGGTCTGTGCCATTGTGTACAACCGAAATCTGATCCTTGTGGCCGATCTTAAAGTCAGCCAGCGATCTACGTGAAAATTCAGATACTGTCAGGACGCGCCGGGCCCGTTGCGCAATGCGGGGCAGCAACGCACGATAGGCGGTGGCCTGGCGCCCGGTATAATCTTCTGGATAAAGAAACGTCTGCGCATCATGGATCATGACGACTGCATTTTTGTGAAGGATTGGTCCCAGATTGCAGAAGCTCACAAGCAATGCATCTTTTGCAGCGCGCGGCAGTGTGAGCATCTCCCAACCTTGGCCACTTCCGAAGAAGCCTGAGCAAATCTCTGGTACAAGAAGCGGAAACAAGGGATCCGCGAACGGACGAGGGGACAACAGCGTGACGTCATGCCCCGCGGCCTTGCCTTGTGCGATCAGATGGGTGGCATAATGCGCAGCTGTCCGATGGACCCCATTTAGCCCGGCACCCAGAAATTTCCCATTGATGACGATCCGAGCCATAGCTAGTTCGCCTCAGCTTGCTGTGCGAATGTTGCGGCGTTTTCCTGCGCTTTGGCCAGCAGCACAGCGTCCCTTGCATAGTAAGATTTGATGAAGGTCTCAACTTCAGGTCCCAGGTCTGTCGCCCCATAAGCCTTAGCAGAGTCAGAGAAAATACCGCTGTTCATCCAAAGGGGATGCAGCGCCTTTTTAAGGGGGCGGGGCAGGAGGGTTCTTGCAAGGCCTCGCGCGACTGGTTGAACTGATTTGGCCCATTTTTTCGGCTGTCTTCTGGCGTGGGTGTGGGGGATTTCTATTTCAAGTCCTGTCGCCTCTCTTAGCCACGTAACAAGGGCATTGGTATTCTTGAGAGGTAAGATCATTTTTACGACTTGGCGTCCATCAAGCTCTACATAGTCAGATTGTCTGGTGAAGTGCACGTATTCGATGTCGCTGAATTCAGTGCGCGCCCCCAGCCAATCGCACACATGCTTTGCCTCTGCGACGACGCTTTTGTCGTCTGCGCGAATTGCGCCGGCGTCGCCAAATTCTTTCATGCGCTGCATCAATGCAGAGATAAAACGGTCGCGTGGATTTCTTAACAGCGCAAAAGAGTGAGCAGAATTTTCAAGCGCCTGCCATGTCGCGGGAAGAAAGTCGTGTATATGTTTTGTTGTCAAATGTACGGGGTGAACTCTGCCAAGGGTCGCATGGTCGAAGCCGTTTCTTGTAAGGCCTCTGGTGTCAGGTCCATACCGTTCTGACAGCGCATACAAGGCCGCATCCGATTCAGATATTCCAAGATCTGACGCCAAAAGTGTGTAGTCGGCATCCTTCAAATCAAGAGCCTTGTGAAGGCTCATGCCACCACATTTAGGAATGTGCAGAAAGAAAATACTGTGGTTTGGAAGATATTTCATACTAATTTTTTACCCGGAAAAGACCTGAAGTGTAAAAACGCGTAACTTTTTCCCGACGGCCAATAAGGGCAGGAACGAAACAAAGCTTGCGCAGATACCGATTGCAATAAGAAGCCCTTCGGCAAGGTGCAATGTAGATATAAAGTAAGTCCATGTAATATAAAGAAAAATGCCATAAATAAATGCGAGGATTGCTGCAGTTATAAAGGCCCTGCAGGCCCCTGACACGTCCACATCCGTCACCCTGCGCATCACAATAAAGGCAGCGACGCTGGCGGCCAATGTCGTGAAGGCTTGGGCCCATGCTAATGTCACAAGGCCGAATGGAGCTGCCACAGCAATAGCGGTAATGATCGAAATCGCGAGGAAGGTTTCAAAATAGAAAAGCACTTTGGTCTGATCTAAGGCCGACAGCGCAGGTGTTAGAAAATGCAAACCCACCCCAAACAACGCGCGCATTGCAAAGGCATAGGTCACCCCAAGTGCTGCAAGATACTCGGGACGGAAAAACGCGGAAACGACAGCTTCGCCAAGCACAAGAACCACCGCTGATACAGCTCCGATCAGCAGAACTGTCACTCCAACAAAACGCTCAAGGGCGTGTCCAATGGGTTTATCATTCCGGTTACACGCTCCAAACTGGGTCAGCGCAAAATTCGACATTGGTTGTGTCACAATGTCTGTCGCCCCGGTGGCTACCCGGTTTCCAAATCGGTAAAGCCCGGATTCTGCCGTGGAGTAAACAAGACCTAGAATAAGATCGCCCCCGTACCGAGAGAGGAAGTTCATAAATTTAGACCCATATAAACTGGCAGAGTACCCAAGCGCCTGCCGTGCCAGTTTTGTATCAAATCGCAACGTCGGTCGATCATGAGAGAACACCAAATACAGCACAAATGCTGAAAGCACACGAACGGCCCGAAAGGCGACCAATGCAAAGATTGACTGCCAAGTAACAAGCAAAATTGCACCTACGATCAACGCTAAAGCATTTTGCGAAAACATGATCGCGAAGTGAAGCGTCATTTTCTGACGTCGCAATAGCACGGCAGAGTACCATGCAGTGATGCCTGCAATTGGCTGTAGCAGGCATAAAAGTAACAAGACCCGTGCCAAGTCTGGTGCCTCAAAGAGCCAAGAAATTGGTGAAGATAGAACTGCAAAGATCGCAGACCCGACAAAAGCTAGCCCTGTCAGCATCCAAAAACTTGTGGATAGGATCGCGTCCTCGTCCCCTTTCTGGGTGACGATAAAGTGGTAGAAGCCTGTGTAGGTCATCGTCTGAATCAGCGTGACGAACACGATGCTAAGCGTATAGACGCCATATTCGACAGGCAGCAAAAAGCGTGCCGCCAAAAGTGTGATCACCAAAGCTGCGATCTGCTGCAAAGACCGCGAAAGAAAAGCGAACACTGCAAGCCCACCAGACTTTGCACGGCTATTTCGTTCTGAAGCGTTCTGGCCTTCGACGGGGTTCATCATGTTGTCAGGCCTGAAGTTGGCTTGCGAAAACGCGCGATGACGCTTCCATGCTAGGAATCACTACAAGGCAGTTCATCATGTAATAAAACAATATTTCCGGGGACCTAAAAACTGGGCGACGCGAACAAGAGACCCCAACGGGTCGTGCTTGCCAACCAAAGCATCTTGATTAAATGAAGCAGGGTTAAAAGTATCAATATAAAAATACGCTACCGCTTTTCAGGCATTTCATCAACACTGTTCAGGCAAAAGGTGGGCTTCAAGCATAACGCCTTGCGGCTTGCTTTTTGAAGGCGCGTGAGGTGTCGCAAATCAGGTCTTGGCCTGGCCAAGCTGTCCATCCCGTGTCGATACGAATGTGTGCCTGCCCTGTTTCAAAAGTCTTGACCGCTCGGCAACTGCCAGACCCACAGCCATACCCGCAAAAAGAAAGAAGATGATCTGCAGATTGGGGCTGGCCTGCACCACAAGCCCCCGGCACAGGAAACCAAAGCACCCCCACTTTAGCGCACTGATGATGTGAGAGGCGCTATCGTTCTTGGTCGAAGGCACCTTAAGAGAGAAGACACCGACAAGGAACCAAACATACAGACCTGTCCCGATCAGGCCTGTGGTCGCAAGCGATGCAATGAACCAGTTGGACGCACGCACTGATCCAAGTCCGGCCCCAAGCCCCCAAGTATCCACAAGGTTTCTAAGCGCTTGAATATTCCAACTCATCCTTTCCTGACCAGAGTCGCTACCAATCTTGTTTAAGAGTGACCTATCGATGAAATCTGTAAAGCTGGGTGCTATCTGGTAAAGCAGCACAATAATTGCAGCACCAACCGGTAGTGCCGCCAAACCAAGAAAGAGGATTGACGCCGTCCGGCGCCGCGTTTCCCCGACCCGCGACAAAGAGCTGACCGTTACGGCAAAGACAACCAGCAGAAGTCCACCTGCAACATAGGCCGATGATGACGTTCCTCTTAGCCAAATCAAGACAACGGCACCAAGGAAGAAAGACACCCAAGGCGCGCCGCTTTTGTCCGCATACCAAAACCTAAGCCAGAAACCAAAGAGACCCATGGTGAAATATCCATAGGATGATGCTTCGGGAAAACCGCCAATCACACGGTTAAGGCCCGCCATTTGCTGGCCCAGTGTCAACGCGTAGTTTGCAGTGCGGATGGGATCAAGAAGGTACGATAACCCGGTGGCCTGTGTTAGAATATCAATGACCCCAAGACCAACGTGAACAACCGTTGCCGCAACGATGGTGCGTAGCACAAGGCGTGCGTCAGGCCTGAGGTAAAGCACACCGAAGGCAAGAGCGAAGGCAAGAATACTCAGGCTCATCCGTAACAATTGGGACAGGTTGCCATTGCTTGGGAGGAGTGGGCGACTGACTATGCCAAGTGAATTTGCGGTCCGGGCAATGCTAAAAACTTCCGTTTCACCTGCAAAAAGCCTTGGTGCAAAAAGTGTTATGATGATTGCACAGAGGTAAAATGCAAAAAGGCGCAAACCTATCCTATTAGTTAGCAAGGCGCTGGCCATCAACCTGGTGCCACTAGGTTGAAGTGCAAGCATACACACAAGAACAAGAAGCGTAAGATCGGTTCCAATGATCGACATGCCGCCAACAGCTGGAAGATTGAAAGCAGCCATCATACCAAAGGGTGCGATCACCCCAAGCATGAAAAGGCCGCGCAGGGGCCCAAACCAAAGCGTGGCCAAAAGTGCTGCCAAGACAATGAAGGTGCTCGTTACGATTTCCAAATTCTGACACCGTCCGCAGTTGGGTTTGTCAAAGTTCTATACAAGGCATCACAAGACTTACGCCTTGTTTTCCAGATCCATTCAGACATTTGCAGAAATGTCAGATCCAGGCCAAGACGGAAAAACAAAAGGGTGGAAGCTTGTTGCTACCACCCTTAATTTTGTATCGGCAAAAGACCCTTTAGGCGATTTCAAATCCACCCGAGATGTCCGCTGCCAAGACTTCTTCGTCAAGGAATGTCACCGTGGTCGAACCGTAGGTCAGCGTAGTGTTGCCTGTGCCTGCATGGAACTCCAACGTATAGCCGACATTTTCAGTTAGCTCGATCATATCGACACCAGACTCAAAATCGAACACCTTGTCGTTGCCGTCTGCGGCATCAAACACAAAAGTATCCGCGAAGCCTTCGTTGTCGTTCCCGTCGGCAGAGTCTCCGTACATCACATCGTTACCATCACCACCGATGATAATATCACTGTCTGCACCACCGAAAATACGATCATTTTCGGCACCACCATCAAGAATGTCTTCGCCTTCACCACCATACAAACGGTCATTTGATCCACCGCCGTAAAGTTCGTCAGAACCTTCATCCCCATAAAGTTTGTCGCGGTTGGCACCACCAAAAACGATGTCATCGCCATCGCCAGCACGGACAAGATCAAGACCACCGCCAGCTTCGATTTGTTCTGATAGATCTGAACCTTGGATGGTCTCGCCAGACGACGAACCTATAATTGTTGCTTCTACGCTCATTTCTCAAAATCCTTTTTCAATACTGATTTAACATCGGGCCTCAATAGACCCAAACATGACCAACAGGCAGAAATTAGTTTGCCTATGCGGTTCAAATGAAGCCGAAACGAATGATTCGGCCTCAGGCTAAGGATCGCCGAAAAAGGATAGAATGTTAAGCATGTTTCTGCTCAAAGCGTGCTTAGAGACACCTTGTTTTTAAGGTCTAGAATGCAGGATTTGCATATTTTTCAGCGAAGTCAGTTGTTTAGCTTGCCCCTTGGTAAACCGATGAAAATTTGACCATCTGAGACAAAGTAAGGGAAAATTAATGCTTCTCTGTATCCCAAGCTGCAAATCGTCGCCCGACCAACTTTTCGAACGCTTTGCGACGCGGGGCCAAGTAATCGCTGAGCCACGCACGCGCATTGGTTTCGTCAACAGACGCCTTATCGAACTTGACGGTTCCGGCTGATCGCAGATGGTCTACAACAGCTCCGGGCAGGACTTTGCGCGCAGTGGCCCATGCCTGTGAATCGCGTACTTTGGAAACAAGGGGAAATCTTTGCTTACGGCTTGTCGGGGGCGACTTGTGACGCTCAGATATTTCATCATCGGTATAGTTGTAACGCGGTATCTTCAACCAATCGGCCATTTCATTCAGGACCTCCCGGCGCTTGGTGCGCAGGTCTTCTGCCGCAACAATATGAATTTGTGATGGGTCAAAATATTCAAGGTATGCCTCAAGTTGGAGGGCATAATCGGATGTGTCGCGGTAAAGCGCATTCTCTCTCACTGCGCGTTCAATCGGCAGTTTCTCCTGAAACTCTTTGTATCGTTGCCAATAGTGACCGATCGCGCGGCTGACAGGTTCCCTTACGGTGTAAATGATCCTTGCTTCAGGACAAGCGGCATGAATGCGCTTGGGCACCCCACTTCGGTGTGGGGCCTGAGAATAATAAACGCTTCCTTCACCTCTGTACTTCGCGGCCTCACCGCCGTTCCAAAGCTTCAGATAAGCATGCCAGTCATGCGAACAGGGTGTGCGTGCCATAATGGGCCAAGCTTCTTGCAATTCGCTTCGATCAACAAAGAAGCAAGGTTCTTTCTCTGTGCTCATGGCGATATCGGGAAGCGGTTTGAGATAGGCGTGCAGCGCGCTGGATCCTGACTTTGAAGCACCGATGACAAATAAATTCGGCATCAAAGCAAGGCTTGGGGCGTCTTTGGGCGGGGGCGAAATAGCGTTCATTAAAATAGGCCTTGTGTTGAAAAGGATCAAAGAGAAAGGATTCGTTCTGGGTCAGATTTGCGCAGCAGCACATCGCGCAAGGCCAGCCAGTTACCACGCGCCCGCGCTGTGCGGTCGATCCAAGGTTCAGGACGAAACATCTTTGCATGGTTGGCGATAAAATTCCGCGTCATCAACTTGAATGCAAATCTTGCCGACATCGTCCCCTTGCACCAAAGATAATAGGGGTTTGCAATCTGGCTATAGCCAAGTCGCTGTCCTGCTGTTTCCCGTCCACCTTTCGTGCCCAGATGAACGCCTTTAAACGCGTTGGTCTTGATCCTTTGCCCCGGCACTTGCGCTGCAAAATCGATATCCTCTTGCCAACCATAAAGCGGCAAGCGTTCGTCAAAGCGAACACCTTCAAGCGCTGAATATCTGTAAGCCATGTTACATCCATAAAGCCCTTCAAGACCTGATCGCAGGGTCTGTGCAGGGCGATTTTTAACGTGGCCTGCAGCCGCCGCATCATGTTCTGCGACCAACCGCACCCCTTCATCATGGGTCAACCCAACACCGTGAATGCCATCTGCGATAAGATGGCCGGTCATACCGTTCACAGCTGGGTTCTGGTTAAAAGCGACAGCAATTCCCTCAAGCGCGTAACGAGAGGGCAGAAAATCATCATCAAAGAACACAACATAAGCAGGTGCTTGTTGATCGCTTTGTGCAATTTTTTGAAGGCCAGCGTTGCGTTGTTTGGTCAGACCCTTTGGAGCGATGACGATTTCGGCCGGGCAAACATCGTGAAAGTACGCCAGCGTGTCTGCGCTGACGTCTTGTTGAGATGTCACAACAAATATCACACGGTCAGGTTTCTGCGACTGATCAGCCAATAAAGGTGCAAGGCGCAGCACGCACGCAGGCCGCCCGACAGAACAAATGATGACGGCGACCTGATGGTTGTTTTCGGTCATAATGGGACCCACACAAATGAAAAATAGCACAAAGGATTTCGACCCGCGAAGGTCATGGTGAACAAAATAGTTTCAAGCGATAAATACCCCGCTTGCTTAACCTGCGTCAATCAACAAAGGCAAGCCTAGCATCCGCGTCTAAATCATGCTTCATTTTTGTGTTGTTATCGTGCTTAACTGTACCCAAATTGTGCAGTCATATTTTATTTAGTTTCTCAAACGACGGTGATCAGACGTTGTCAAAGGCCGCGATCAACACCAAAGCAAATCGGAAAAGTGACGTTATTGTCTTAGGGGCTGGGGTCGCAGGGCTTGCTGCGGCCTCTGCGCTTGCGAAAACGGGTCGGAAGGTCATCGTGATTGACCGTGCATCTACGGCTGGTGGCACCCATCGGTCTATGAACGTAGGGCCCTATACATTCGACGTTGGCAGCATTTTCTTTGAAGAGACCTCGCGCCTTTTCGATCTGATGCCCCAGGTGCGCGATGACTGTCCACAAGTTATACGACGCCAAACACGTATTGGCCCAGAGGGCCAGTTGCTAAGATATCCAATCGCTGTACGGGATATTCTGGATTGGCCCATGAGCCAGCGCATCCGCGCAGTTTTTGATCTGTTCCGGCATCGTTTTACAGTTACAGCTGACGGCGGCCTTGAAAATATCTCTATCAAGCGAATGGGGCGGACCCTTTATGTTGCGACGGGTCTGCGCGATTACATATGCAGGTTCAACCATGTCAGCCCCGCAGAGCTGGACGAGGATTTCTTCTATAAGCGCATGAAGTTCATTCAGCGTGCGACTGAGCTTCGTCAGATGATCTCAGCGCTTTACAAAACACTTACTGCGCGTCGCAATGCGACAAAGCCAACGCGCAAACCGCTGTATATCAGACCGCGTGAAGGCTTTGATTGTCTGTATGATCCGATCGTCGCAAAGCTAAAAGCAGAGGGCGTAGAATTTGCAATGTCTGCGCAAATTTCAAAGATCGCGCGTCAAGGTGAAAACTATCATGTCGCAACCCAAGGCACCGACTTTGTTGCAAGCAGTTTGGTCAGCGCCATCCCAGTCGCAAGCCTTTACAAATACCTTTATGGCGAAAGTGCAGGGCTGTCTTCAATCGACCAGATCGCTCTGTTTGTGTCTGCATCCAACTTGTCAGATGCAGCTGGCAATCTGCTATTCAACTTCCATCCGCGTGGGCAGTGGAAACGGCTGACGATCTATTCGCGTCTATACGCCAGCGACCAAACAGACCGAGAATTTTTTACGGCCGAAGTGACCGTTCCATCAGGCCATGACCCTGATGTACAAGCGGCTTTTGATGACCTGAAAGCACATTTGGAAGGCCTTGGTTTCGCGCAAGACCTTGTCTTGGAAGGGCACGAGATTGTCCAAGATGCCTATCCACTTTACCTCAAAGGATATGGCGCAACACTGCAGCATGCGTTGGATAGAATTGACCAAACTGGCATTGTAAGTGTCGGTCGCCAGGGCCGATTTGATTATTTGCCCACATCCAGTGCCGTACTTCGCCAAGTTGCCGAGGAATTAGACAAGTCAGGTTTGCTGTAATTGCACGTGCCGCAGCAGCTCTGGTAGGAAGCGGCATTGTATGCAAGGGTTTCGTATTCGAAACAGTAAATTGAAATCGCCATGTTTTTTCAGCGTATAGCGCAAAGTGTCGTCGTGTTCGCAGGTGTTTTGGCATTTGCCGCGACTGCTGCACCCCTCCTTGCCCAAAGCGAAACGCTGCCGCGCGTTGGGCCGGAACTGGGCGCGGCATCAAATCTATCCCAAGGCCAACAGGCGGGGTTTTTCATAACTGCCCGTCAGCTTGGCGTGACCAATCTGCGGGACGGTATGAATTGGGGTCGCGTGGAACGACACGTTGGGAGTTATGATTTCAATGACCCACGTACAACCTATCCCCAAACAGTTGACGCTTCTGGAATGGGGCTGACGGTTGTCCTGAACTGGGGAAACCCGCTTTACGATAACGGTGCCACGCCCATGTCCGAAGCGGCGTTGATGGCTCTGTCAGACTATGTAACGCGTTTGCTTGAAACTTATCCATTCATCGAAAGCATCGAGGTTGGCAACGAATTCAACGGTACAAATTTTGTCAGAGGCCCCATCGCTGAAATGTCGCCATTGGAAAGGGCCGAGGCGTATGTTCCGTTCCTAGAGGCTATCACGGTCGCCGCAAAACGTGTTGATCCAGATATACGGATATCTGGCGGAGCGACGCATTCAATCGCGGCAGGCTACCTTTGGCGTATTCTTGATGCAGGCGGCGCCGATTTTCTTGATACGCTGGCGATTCATCCCTACACCACCGATGCCGAACAACTTGCGCGCCAGATTAAGGTTCTTCGGCGCCATCCAGCCGCGTCTGACCTGCCGATTGAAATGACCGAATTCGGGACCCAGGATCCTGCAGGTGCGGCAAGCCATTTTGTGCGGAATTATTGTCAGATGGCGCTTTCTGGTGTCAGTCGCGCTGTTTGGTATCCGGCAGCGTCCCGCGACGATGGATTGGTTGGCCTCTTTGACCCCGATGGGCGCGTGACAGGTGCGGGCAAAGCCTTCAGATTGATCGCCGCGCATATGGAGGGACGTCCAGTCATCGACCTTGGAGAGGATTCTTTCACATATGGTTGCCAATTTGGGGATTCGACATTGGCACTTTGGGGTGTCCCAAGGGAGGTGCGCCTCGCCGCAGGCATTCGGGCGCTTGATGCCGAAGGACATTCAGTCAACGGCCCAGTCATGCTTTCCGAAACCGAACCGCTAGTGATCATCATGGATTCTGCCAAGCCACTTGCAGAGGCCCTAAGCTTGGGGTCGCATGACGTTGTCGCAGATACATACCATCAATTCGCCTTTCCCCTAGCACAGGAAGCGCACGCCGAAGGCGATGGGTTCGCGCGTTTTGCACGGCGCGGTGACAAAGACCTGCCCCTGACAACGATGCCGGGCCAGCAGGACAGGGGGGTCCCATGGTTTCCTTATCGGGGCAATCCCGACTATGCGCGGTTGCGGCTGACCTCAGACCTGTTGATTCCGGCAGGCCACCCCAAGCAGCCAATTGAAATCGTACACCAATTCGTGGCCAAACATGCACAGTCAGTGGATATCCACCTGAAGCTAAGCGTTTCAGATCGGTCCGAAGATGGGGTGATGCTTGTTGCTTTGATCAATGATGAACTCTTGCGGGAATATGAACTTGTGCCCGGGGGTACATTGGAAGACGTCCAAACGTCGGTCGATCTTAAACCTGGTGACGTGCTTGAAATCAGTGTTGGACCCAACAGGTCATCTGTAGGTGATGTGACGCAATATCGATTCACTTTGCGTGATGCTGACGCGTAGCGATTTAAGAAAGGTAATGAACAATTGAAAGTCGTCATAATTAACGATGCAAGTGTCGCGCGCGGTGGGGCGACTGGTCTTTCGCTCATGCAGGCAAAGCTTTTGCGGGAACGCGGGCTAGACGTCATTTTTTTCGCCGCTGACAAGCTTGAGAACGAAGACTTAACTGCAGCCGGGGTGCGACATGTGAATGCCGGGGCATCCCCACTGATGAAAAGCCACCCCATCAAAGCCGCGACCCGTGGGATGTATAACGCTGCTGTGCGGGATCGACTGGCAGATTTAGTGTCCGAGGTTGATACCCCCCAAACAGTCTACCACGTACACAGTTGGTCAAAGACCCTGACAACCAGCGTCTTTGCGGCATTGCGGCCAGTGTTCAATCGAACATTTGTTCATGCGCATGACTTTTTTCTGGCATGCCCCAACGGGGGCTTCATGGATTATCAAGCGATGAAACCATGCGACCGTAAACCGCTTGGCTTTGATTGCTTGTCGACCAATTGTGACAAACGCAGTTACGCACAAAAGCTGTGGCGGGTCGGCCGTCAAAACGTCTTGCGAAGGGTTTTGCCGTCCAGCTCACCTTTGGCAGGTGTCTTTATGATTCATCCGGAAATGGCGCGCTATCTTAAGAAAGCTGGCTTTGGCGACCAACAGCTTATCACATTACGCAATCCCGCGACAGCGTTCTCAGACACGCGGGTGCATGCAGAAGCCAACAACCGGTTCATATTTGTTGGACGGGTTGAAGCTGAAAAAGGTGTTGAAGAGCTTGTGCTATCTGCAAAGCGAACCGGCGTCGCGCTGACGGTCGTAGGGGACGGGCCTTTGCGCGAAAACCTAGCGAAGGCTTATCCCGAAGTCCAATTTACGGGTTGGAAAGACCGATCTGAAATCCAGGGGCTCATAGGTTCGGCACGGGCGCTTGTCATGCCGTCTCGTTACCCGGAACCCTTTGGCCTTGTGGTGGTCGAAGCCGCGTTAAGCGGCGTGCCTATCATTCTTTCAGAAACGGCATTCTTATCCCAGGAAGTGGAAAGCGCCGGCTTAGGCTATGCCTGTAACACCGGCGATCCCGATCAGTTTGATAATATTCTTAGACGCATGCAATCAGCAACAAAAGACACCGTCAAAGACATGAGCGAAAGAGGCTTTGGCGGCGAAGACGCGCTTTGCACAACACCGGATGATTGGGTGGCTCAACAGATCAAGCACTATGGCGCCGTCATAACCTAGCGCCCGCACATCTTGGATGGGAACGGTGCGCTTTGGCGGCGCAGATTACTTGCCAGTCTTCTGCAAAACCGCTCCGACAGTGCGAAAAAGAATACCAAGGTCTCCGGCCAGCGTATGGGACTTCACATAAGAAACGTCCAAGTTCACGCGCTCTTCATAGGTGAGATCGTTGCGCCCTGACACCTGCCACAGCCCAGTAATGCCGGGGCGAACACGGGTGTAGAAGCTTTTTGCTTGGCCATATTTCGTCAGCTCATCCATCGGGACAGGACGTGGACCAACAAGACTCATGTCGCCCTTCAGAACATTCCACAACTGGGGCAGTTCATCCAGACTGGTCGCACGCAGAAACTTCCCGATCCGTGTGACACGCGGATCTTGCGGCAGTTTATAGTCACGTTCCCACACCACCCGCATCTCAGGGTTGGCCTCAAGATAGATTTCAAGGGCAGATTCTGCATCAGGAACCATCGTCCGCAGCTTCATACAACGGAACGGTTTGCCGTCACGCCCGATACGCATATGGCCGAAAAAGCTGGCACCTCCATCACGCCGTATGATGACGTAAAGTACGGCAATGATTGGCAAAACAGACGGTAATAGAAGGATGGCAATTGTCAGATCAACAATGCGCTTACCACGATCCACGTAAAGAACAGCAGGCCTTTGATCAATCAGTGTAGTCGCTACGTTTTTAGTAGAGGTACTCATAAAAATTCCCCGAAATATAAATAATAAATAGACTTAAAATAGCGTCTAAATACTGAGTTAACTTAATGGTTTCTTAAATGTTTGGAAGGTAACTTCCGGCAGAGGCAGTGTATACGCCGAAAAAAGCGCATATATGCTCATAAAATACTCGTTCGCCTGTGTCCAGTCTGTTTGATGTACAGCTTGAGAACGATACCAACGCGGCGGCCAAGCGCAGCTTCATCCCAAACGCCTGTGCAACAGGCGTTAACACATGCCGACATCACCCAATTTTGCTTTCCTTCTTTCTGAGGCCGACATAGGAATGCGTATAGTTATTTTTAGATTGATACGTTTGTCATGGCACCAAAACCTTTTGATATCCGCTGTATGAATGTTCGCTACAGCCCGAATCTTGGCGATGGCCTGCTGGCCGAATGTTTGGAATGGGCACTTCACGCACAAGGCGCAATCGCGTCATCTTGCGATCTTGCTGCGCGAATCCAATACGGCGATGACATGCTCGGACGGGGCCAAATCCTCGCCGTGCTGCACACACTCCCGCCGCGATTGCGACAGCTTGCCGTACGTCTTCCGCTCGCGCTGCAAGTAAAACGCAAGTGGAGCCCGCACTACGGCACGTCTTTGGCCGGCGCGGACGGGATGGTCATTGGCGGGGGTAACCTGCTGGCGGATCTGGACCTCAACTTTCCAACAAAACTCGCGCTCGCGCTCGATCATGCAGCCACACGGAATTTAAAGACAGCCATTTTCGGCTGCGGAATGTCCTCCGGTTGGACCCCGGAGGGTATACGCAGGGTGAACCGCGCGCTTGAACGCGCCCACCCGCACGCAGTGTACCTGCGCGATGCAAGGTCATGCGATCTTTGGAACGATCTGTTTGCAAAAGTGTCAGGCAGAACAGCGAAACAGGTCCGTGATCCAGGGCTTCTGGCCAGTTTGGTCTGGCCTGCAGACAGACCCGCCGCTGATACGGCAAATGCCACTGTGGGGATCGGCGTTATGAGTCACGTCGCAGTGCGTTACCACGGCAATGCCTCTATGACCGAGACTGATATGCTTGGCTGGTACAAAGATCTTGTCCAGAATTTGGTGTCACGCGGTATTAAGGTCGTCGCCTTCACCAACGGATCACCTGAAGATATTCAAGCCGCTAAAGCCCTGCGGGATGCCCTGACACCCGAAATTGCTACGCAAGTTCGGTTTGAACAGCCCAAAACACCAGAACAGCTGGCGCAGTTGATTGCGACATTTCGCGCTTTGGCCGCCTTTCGGATGCATGCGGTCATTGCGGCCTATTCCTATGGCGTTCCGACATTGGCACTTAGCTGGGATGAAAAGTTAAAATCGTTTATGACCTCGGTTAATCAAGCTGACAAATTGGTCGATATAGCCGACATAAATGCCGGGGCTGCATCTGCGCGTCTGGCAGATATGCTAGATATCAAGACGGATCAGGGCGGCAGACATGACGTCATTGCAGATGCGCTGAATGATGTCGCAAAGCTTTATATTTCGTTATCGTCTTGATCTGTGGCTTTCTTATTTCTTGTGTAAGACACGACAATCCACAACATCAAGCTAAGCCATTCGCTGATAAGATACCCAAGTATGGCGCTCCACAGGCTCCAACCCGCCAGCAACATGCCAACCGCCAACAACAAGCCTGCGATTAGTCCGACAAATAAAAAGCCAAACACCTTGGTATCTCCTTGATAAACCACGACCGCCTTGATCATCATAAATCGTGGAGGAGCGCTCGGTTCGACTTCAGACAAAAAGATGCCAATTCCGCCGTCTGCCATTTCAAGTATGGCACCAAAGCGCACAAATCAACTCCGGTTCTCTTTTGGCGGTTCGTTTTAGCAACACGCGACCCATGCCCGGAAACAAAAATAAACAACCTTGCTGACAAGCGTAAGGTAACAGCGATTTAGATTACATAATCAACCTTATCGGTCGCATCACGCACAGTAAGCGCGACCCTGAAATTCGCCTCCCCCCCGAATCCCCCCCCTTTCCCTGACATGATTGTTCACGCGGTGGCGAGGTGGTTGTCATGTTTTGAAAGA
>CAYPVL010000071.1:0-16670 GCA_964414165.1 uncultured Cognatiyoonia sp. | reverse complement strand
GCGAATATCGAGGTCTGTAATCTTTTTTCGCAAGGTATTGCGGTTGATCCCAAGCAAATCGGCACATTTAGCCTGATTTCCGCCTGTTGCGTCCAAGCTGATTTCAATCAGCGGCCCCTCAACTTCGCGCAGGATTCGGTTGTAAAGGCCGGGTGGCGGCAGCACGCCACCGTGCAAATCAAAGTAGCGTTGCAGATGTTTGGCCACGGACGCGGAGAGTTTATCACCCTCGCCCCCTGCCCGCAGCGGCTCCATTTCGGGCTGGTTGCCAAGCACGGTTTCAACCTCGGCGCGCGTGATCTCTTCTTCGGGGGCTGTAAACATCAGGCGGCGCACGGCATTTTCAAGCTGGCGCACGTTTCCGGGCCAGCTATAGGCGCGGATCATCTGCATCGCGGCCTCGCCAATGCGGCGTAGCGGTGCCCCATCCCGTTCTGTTTTGGCAAGAAAGTGTTCAGTCAAAAGCGGGATATCATCAACCCGTTCGCGCAAGGATGGCACGTTCACAGTCACCCCGCTCAGGCGATAAAACAGATCTTCGCGAAAGCCCCCGTTTTCCATCAGTTGCGTCAGGTTACCTTGCGATGTGGCCATGATGCGCGGGGCGTTGGCATCCAGACTATCAAGCATGCGCACGATTTTGGCCTGGGCCAGATCATCAAGGTCGCCGACTTCATCAAACAGGATCGACCCGCCTTTCGCACGGGCCAAAATAGCAGATGGCCCATCCATTCCCTCAAGATCATCGGCGCTGACGGTGACAAAGGGCAGATTGCGCCGGTCGGAAAAATCGTGAATGGCGCGGGCGATCAGGGATTTGCCCGTGCCACTTTCACCCATGATCAAGACAGGCATCGCCGTATTCATCACACGGGCCACAAGTCGGTAAAGCGCCTGCATCGCGGGCGTGCGGCCCACCAGCGGGAGGTCATCCGTTGTTTCAGGTGCATCTGCGGGACGCGCTGCAGGTGCGCGGCGTTTTATTTCCAACGCGCGTGCGGCGCGCTTCATCAGGTCCGGCAGATCAAAGGGCTTGGGCAGGTAATCGTAAGCATCAGCTTCAGCCGCCTGAATGGCTGTCATGATGGTGTTCTGCGCCGAAATCACGATGACCGGTAGGCCGGGGCGCTTTTCGGCGATGGCGGGCAATTGTTCAAGCCCGTTGCCATCGGGCATGACCACGTCGGAAATGACCAGATCGCCTTTTCCTTCTTCGACCCAACGCATCAACGTCACAAGCGATGATGTCGCATGCACTTTGCACCCCGCCCGGGTCAGCGCCTGGGTCAGAACCGTGCGAATTGTGCGGTCGTCATCTGCGACAAGAATTGTGCCGTCCATTAAATCTCTCCGTCTGATGTAATTTTTGGGGCGCGCGGCAAGGACACGCGGAAAACAGTTTTACCCGGAACACTGTCAACACTGATCCAGCCACCACCGTCGTGCACCAGCTTGCTGACCAAGGCGAGGCCAAGGCCCGTCCCGTTTTCGCGCCCGGAAATGAAGGGTTCAAAGATGTCATCTGCAATCGCAGGCGGCAGCCCCGGCCCATCGTCGATAATTTCGATCTGAAGCGGCAAGCTTGCCTTTGTCCCATCGTGCTGGCGCACGCGCAGCGACCCATCATAGAAAGTGCGCAGCCGGATTGTGCCGCCTTCCTTGCCCGCCTCGGATGCGTTCTTGACCAGGTTCAGCAGCACTTGCAAAAGTTGATCCCTATCGGCAAGCGCTTGGGGCAGTGACGGATCGTAATCCACCACAAAGAACATATGCGCCCCAAAGCCCACGGCTGCCGATTGGCGCGCGCGGTCCAGCACGTCATGGATGTTGATGGGCTTTTTTGCAGGCGGGCGCAGATTGCCAAACTGTTCGACCTGTTCCAGCAGTTTCACAATGCGGCGGGATTCTGCGACGATAAGATCCGTCAGCTCCTGATCCTCAGCGCTCAGGTTCATCGACAGCAATTGCGCTGCCCCCGTAATCCCCGCAAGCGGGTTCTTGATTTCGTGGGCCAGCATTTCAGCCATCCCGATTGCCGATCTTGCAGCCGTTGAAGATTTGCCGCCCTGCGTCATGCGACTGACGATTTCAATCGGGCGTATCATCAGCAACGTGACATCATCTGTGCCCGTGAGTGGCGCAAACTGCACATTGCAAACCATCGGCGGCCCCATACCGCTGCCAACCTGCACATCATTGACGAAAAGCGGCGTGCGGCTTTTGCGGGCGCGCACGAAGGGGTTTTCAAGCTGCGCATCAATCAGGATCGTATCCCAAAGCGAGGCTTGGGTCAGTTGCTTGGCCGAAA
Organism: uncultured Cognatiyoonia sp.; assembly: GCA_964414165.1. Lineage (GTDB taxonomy): Bacteria > Pseudomonadota > Alphaproteobacteria > Rhodobacterales > Rhodobacteraceae > Cognatiyoonia. Next base: position 14,362 of record CAYPVL010000071.1, on the reverse strand, counting down.
GGTTCAGAAAGCTTTCAGCAGCTGAATTGGATTGTAGGATCGTGTCATCACCTGCGATTAAAAGCGTCGGGATTGGCAGCGACGCCCAAAGGTTTGCGTCATTGATCATGCGGCAACGGGCCTTGCGAAAAGGGCTTCGGGGAGTAGTTTGAAAACCTCACTCGGGTCTTTTGCTGTTAGGACAGCTTTGCGAATTATTTGATCAGGGCCCACATCATCCATGTACCAACCCAGATGCTTGCGCGCGACGCGCGCCCCAAGGTCGGTGCCGTAAAAGCGCAGCATTGCGTCATAATGGTCCGCGACCAGTTTGATCAGGTCTTTGCCTTGCGGGATCTTGGGCTTGGGGGATCCGTGGAGGTGCGCGGCAACCTCGGCCAATACCCAAGGCCGCCCCTGCGCCCCGCGCCCGATCATCACGCCATCGGCCTGACTTTGCTTCAGCGCCATGCGCGCGGTCGCAGCATCCACGATGTCACCATTGGCAATCACAGGGATCGTCACCGCGTCCTTGATCGCTTTGATCGCCGCCCAATCGGCACTACCCTTATAGAATTGGCAGCGGGTGCGTCCGTGGATCGTGACAAGTTGAATGCCAGCCCCTTCTGCACGACGCGCCACATCAGCGGCATTCAGGCAATCATGATCCCAGCCAAGCCGGGTTTTCAGGGTCACGGGGATTTTGACCGCATTCACCACAGCCTCGATCAGGCTAAGGGCGTGATCAGGCGTGCGCAGCAAGGCCGACCCGGAATAGCCGTTCACCACCTTTTTGGCCGGACAGCCCATGTTAATGTCGATGAAGGCCGCACCGTTCGCTTCGACTATGCGCGCAGCCTCGGCCATCCAATGCGCCTCGCGCCCTGCAAGCTGCACGGCGGTGGCAGATTGATCAAAGCCAAGTTCGGCGCGTTCGCGCACGCCGGGTTTGGCTTGCACCATCTCTTGGCTCGCGACCATTTCACTGACGACCCAACCAGCCCCGAAAGACGCCACCAACTGGCGAAACGGCAAATCCGTGATCCCCGCCAAAGGGGCCAAAGCCACAGGCGGGGAAAGCGTGGCGCTGCCAAGCGCAAGAGAGGGAGGCGTAGTCATAGCGCGTCTATATGCCCAAAGCTTGGGCAGAGCGATGGCTGGATGATTGCGTGCATGGCTGAATCCTTACTGCGTGCCTATAATTTAGGCATATGGCGCTTTTCGCCTAAAAAGAAAGCAAACCAGAAAGTCTTGCAACAAGAATTGCCCCCGACGGGTCTAGGCAATAGACATTCAGTCATGGAATCCCTTGCCCCAAACCCGCGCGTCGCCGCGTTGATTGTTGCCGCCGGTCGCGGCACCCGTGCGGGGGGGGATGTGCCAAAACAGTGGCAACTTTTGAATGGCAAAACAATTTTAGAACATAGCCTTAAAGCACTTTCTTCATCTTGCGATATTACCGTGGTTGTCTTGCACCCCGAAGACCGCAGCCTCTGGCATGAAAGCGGGTTGTCCGCCGATCACGTTATTGATGGCGGTGCGACGCGCGATGCATCTGTCCGCGCGGGCCTTGATGTGCTGGACCACATCGCGCCTGATCTTGTGCTGATCCACGATGCAGCCCGCCCGCTTGTGTCGCAAGCTGTGATTAAGAACGTGTTGGTGGCATTGCAGCACACCCCCGGCGCAGCCCCCGCTGTGCCTGTGGTCGATGCCCTTTGGCAAGGGGTGGATGGTGAAGTGCGCGGCACCCAAGATCGCAGCGGATTATTCCGCGCACAAACACCGCAAGGCTTTCACTATGACGCAATCTGCGCGGCGCACGCTGCCCTAACAGGCCCCGCAGCCGATGACGTGGCCGTCGCCCGCGCCGCAGGGCTTGCGGTGGCGATCGTGCCGGGCGATGAAGACAACCTTAAGATCACAGGGCCGGACGATCTGGCCCGCGCAGCAAGGCTGCAAGGGGGCAACATGGATATCCGGCTTGGCAATGGTTATGACGTGCACCGCTTTGGACCCGGTGATCATGTCTGGCTTTGTGGCGTGAAAATCCCGCATGGGCGCAGCCTGCAAGGCCATTCAGACGCCGATGTCGGCATGCATGCGGTGACGGATGCGATCTACGGGGCCTTGGGGATGGGCGATATCGGCCAGCACTTTCCGCCCTCTGACCCGCAGTGGAAAGGGGTCGAAAGCCATATTTTTCTGCGCCATGCAGTGAATTTGGCCGCACAGCACGGCTTTAAGATTTCCAACGTCGATTGCACGTTGGTCTGCGAATTTCCAAAGATCGGCCCGCATCAACCAGCGATGAAGGCCGCGATGGCCGACATCATGGGGCTGGATTCGGACCGGGTCAGCGTGAAAGCCACAACGTCGGAACGGCTTGGCTTTACAGGCCGCGAAGAAGGCATCGCATCCCTTGCCACCGCAACATTGATCAAAGCATGAGCAAACTTATCGCCACCTTCTTTTATGTCGGATACCTTAAGCCCGCGCCGGGCACTTGGGGATCATTTGCCGCCTTGCCTGCAGCCTATGTGATCATCAGTTGGACGGGGTACGTGGGTTTGCTGATCGCCACGATCATCGCCTACGCGGTTGGCCATTGGGCCACAGTCGACGTGACCCGCGATAACGACAACCACGACCCATCCGAGATTGTGATCGATGAAGTCGTCGGCCAATGGATCGCCCTTTTCCCAGTGGCTTACGGGGCGTTCTTTATGTCGATAGACGCCTACCGGCTTTGGCCCGGCTGGATCGCAGCCTTCATCCTGTTCCGCCTTTTCGATATTACCAAACCCGGCCCCGTTGGCTGGGCCGACCGGCGCGACGATGCAACGGGCGTGATGTTGGATGATGTAGTCGCGGGCGTTTTGGCCGCAATCGGCGTCATCGCATTGGCCAGCCTTTATCACGGGGTGCTGATGTGACGCTGGCTGCAGATATCCTGCAAGCGGCCAAAGCCAAAGGCGTGATGATCGCCACTGCTGAAAGCTGCACAGGCGGCATGGTGTCCGCTGCGCTCACGGATATTCCGGGGTCTTCTGCGATCTTCGACCGTGGCTTTGTGACCTACACCAATGCGGCCAAGATGAAGATGCTGTCGGTCTCGCCTTCGGCACTTACCAAATTCGGTGCCGTGTCCGAGGCTGTGGCGCTTGAAATGGCGCGCGGTGCGCTTGCCCATTCAGATGCGCAGATCGCCGTCAGCATCACAGGCATCGCAGGGCCCGGCGGATCAGATCACAAGCCCGAAGGACGGGTTTGCTTTGCTATCGCGCATGGTGCGGCATCAAAAGCAGAAACAATCGACTTTGGCGCGCTTGGGCGCCCCCAAGTGCGTCAGTCTGCAACCACACATGCACTGACCTTGTTGCTTCAGGCGGTGACGAAAAATTAGACACGCGCCGCGAAAACCGCCCATCAATTGGGCACTTTTAGAATTGTTGGGTTTTTAGGCGCAGTTCCATCGCACTGCTACTTTAATCAGCAGCTCAAATCCTGTCCCTGCCCGCAAGACTATCAAGTGAGGGGAAGGATTCCATTATGGTTGGTGCAGATACCGCCTGGATTATCGTCGCAACGGCGCTGGTTCTATTTATGACATTGCCGGGGCTGGCACTTTTCTACGGCGGCCTTGTGCGTGGACGCAATGTGCTGTCCGTATTTATGCATTGCTACGCGATTGCGTGCTTGATGAGCGTGCTTTGGTTCGTCGCCGGCTATTCTATCGCCTTTGGCGGCGGCACAACTGGTTATTGGGGCGGATTGGACAAAGTGTTCCTGTCGGGCATTGATGCAGACACGCTTGCAGGCACCCTGCCTGAGGTTTTATTTTTTGCGTTCCAGATGACCTTCGCGATCATCACACCGGCACTAATTGTGGGTGCCTATGTTGAACGCATCGGCTTTGGCTTCGTTCTTCTTTTCTCATCCCTTTGGATGCTGCTGTGTTACGCCCCTGTGGTGCATTGGGTCTGGGGTGGCGGGATGCTGGCTGATGGCGGTATCTTTGGCGACACGGGCCTGAAAGACTTTGCCGGTGGCGTCGTGGTTCACGAAACAGCCGGTCTTGCAGCACTTGTGCTGGCGATCTTCCTTGGCAGCCGCAAAGACGCCTCCAAGCCACCACATAATCCCGGCATGGTGATGATCGGGGCTGCGATGCTGTGGGTTGGCTGGTTTGGCTTTAACGGTGGATCACAATTGGCCGCTGATGGTGGTGCTGCCATGGCAATCACCGTTACGCATCTTTCGGCTGCGGCTGCATCGCTGACTTGGGCGCTGTGGGAACGGATCAAGTTCGGCAAAGCCTCACTTGTGGGGATGGTCACCGGTACTATTGCAGGCCTTGCGTCGATTACCCCTGCATCCGGCTTTGTTGGCCCGGTTGAGGCGCTGATCATCGGGTCCGTTGCTGGTGTCCTTTGCCAAGAGGCCGTCACGCTGATCCGCAACGTCTTTAAGATCGACGACACATTGGACGTTTTCGCCGTTCACGGCGTTGGCGGGATCTTCGGGACAATCATGATTGGCTTGGTTGTGGCAGATGCAAACATGACCGCACAGCTTGGATCACTGGCTATCGTCGGTGTCTTCACCATCGTGGTCACCGTCGTGCTGATCTTTGTGTGCAAACTATTCACAAGCCTGCGCGTCGATCAAGACACCGAGACGACGGGCCTTGACCTCGCTGTGCATGGTGAGCGGGCTTATGAGCTGAACAGCTAAATCGAAGGAATCTTCCTGAGACTAGGGGCGCCTTCGGGTGCCCCTTTTTTATATCGTCGCGCGGCTATCCATAAAGCTCTGCCGCGCGGCGTTCAAAGGCGCGCACGACGCGCTGCATGGCTTCATTAAAGAACATACCCGCCGCGCCTTGCAGTAGGCGATTGCGGAATTCGAAATCAACATCGAAGGTCACTTCGCACCCCCCCTCTACATCACGAAACTGCCATGTGCTTTCCATGTGGTTGAAGGGACCATCCAAGTAAGACGTATCAATCTTTTGCTTTTCCGGCCAAAGCACCACGCGGCTGCCGAATTTTTCGCGAAACACCTTAAAGGAAATCACCAAATCGGCGAGCATCACCTGATGGTCACCCGCATCCGTCGTTGACCGCACGCGGGCAGCAGCCGTCCATGGCAGAAACTTTGGATAGTTGGCCACATCCGCCACAAGGGCATACATCTGATCAGCCGTATAAGGCAGAACGCGGGTTTCGTGATGGGCAGACATTTGCATCCTTTGTGCAGCGCTTCGCTGTGTGATGTCATCTTTGTGCGTTCAAAATCAACCCACTGGGTCAATTTGCACCAGCCATATATCGCCTCACACCGATTGTGACAGCCCCAATCAATGGGTGACAAGCGCCACAGTCGGGTTGTAGCGTGAAGAAACTGTTTCAATCTGGGAGAAACTTCATGACATCCATTCGTAAACTTGGCGCTGCCGCCATCGCCACACTGATCGCGACCGCAGCTTTCGCAGGCGGGCACAGCAGCACCCCCGAAGAAGCGGCGATCAAGGCGCGCAACGCGCATATGTCACTTTATGGTTTCAACCTTGGCCCACTTGGCGCGATGGTCAAGGAAGAGGCCCCTTACGATGCTGCTGTCGCCGCGGCGCTTGCAGGCAACCTTGCCGCCCTCGCCTCAATTGATACAGGCGCCTATTGGATCGAAGGCACCGACATGTCCGTTGATGGCAGCCGCGCCAAGCCCGAAATCTGGAGCGACGCCGAAGGCTTTGCCGCCGCCGAAATGGCAATGACCGAAGCCGCAACAGCACTTGCCGCTGTTGCAGGCAATGATCTGGATGCGCTGAAGGCCAGCTTTGGTGCGGTCGGTCAGGCCTGCGGGGATTGCCACAAAGCCTATCGCGGACCCCGCCAGTAGCAGTGCTGCGCACCTTCTTTCGCGGAGCGGTCTTGCTGGGTGCGATCGGGGCCGGGGTTGGCTGGTGGGTCACCAGCCCCAACCCGCTGCCCGGTGATGCCTTGGCAGGGCTCAGCGGCGATGTTGATCGTGGCGCTTTGGTCTTTGCCGCATCTGGCTACGCATCCTGCCATATGGCCGAAGACGGCCCAAAGGATGTGTTGTCGGGCGGGAAAACCTTCAAGACCCAGTTCGGGACGTTCGTTGCGCCCAATATCTCATCCGACCCGGTTGCCGGGATCGGCGGATGGGACGATCAGGATATTGCGAATGCGGTTTTGCGCGGTCTTTCTCCCGCAGGGCAACATTATTATCCGGTCTTTCCCTATGGGGCCTACAACAAGATGACGCCGCAAGACACAGCGGACCTGATCGCCTACTTGCGTACCCTGCCCGCGTCGGATGTGCCAAACCAGACCAATGACGTTGGCTTTCCTTTTTCAATCCGGCGGCTGAACGGCGGCTGGAAACGCGTCGCCATGGTCGATGATTGGGTGATGCAATCCCCACCAACGCCCGAAATTGAACGGGGCCGCTATCTGGTCGAGGCGCTGGGGCATTGCGCCGAATGTCACACGCCGCGCAATGCCATCGGGGGCTTGGACACGGGCGCTTGGATGATGGGCGCGCCCTTCCCGGTCGGCGAAGGGCGCGTGCCGGGGATTGCGCCTTCGGTCTTGCTCTGGTCAGCGGATGAAATCGCGGATTATCTTGAAAGCGGCTTCACACCTGATTTTGACAGCGCGGGCGGTGAAATGGCGGCGGTGGTCGAAAATACAGCGCAACTGACAGACAGTGACCGGATGGCGATTGCGCAATACCTCAAAGCTTTGCCCAATGAGGGTTCCGATGACTGACAAGCCTTATGTGATTGACGAAATGATCAGCGCCAAATCTATCGCTGCGCGTATTGAAGCACTGTCCAAAGACATCCATGACGAATTTGAAGGGACAGACAAACTGGTCGTCGTCGGGCTTTTGCGCGGGTCATTTGTGTTTATCGCAGACCTTGTGCGCGAATTGGACCTGCCGGTCGAAGTCGATTTCCTTGAAGCCTCAAGCTATGGCGACGGGATGGAAAGTAGCCGAGAGGTGCGCATTTTCAAAGACTTGCGCGGTGCAATTAAAGGGCGGGATGTGTTGGTGGTGGAAGATATTATCGACACAGGCCACACGCTGGCGCATGTCAGCAAATACCTTGATACGAAGAAACCCGCGCGCATGAAAACCATCGCGCTTTTGGATAAACCCGCACGACGCGAAGTAGATTTCAAGGCCGATTGGATCGGCTTTGAAATCCCCGATGCATTCGTGGTCGGCTACGGCATTGATTTTGCACAGCGCAACCGAAATCTGCCGTTCATTGGCAAGGTTCGTTTCACTGACCCGCCTGCGACTGAATAACGACGTTTTAATATCAATTCTGTCTTTAATACCCCGTTAAGACTTCAAACCTTAGATGTCGGTTAAGCCCGCTTTTGAAGGTGTATTGATGTCAAAATTATCTGCCTATTCCGCCGCAACCAGCATTTGCGACCCTGATGCCGTCGTCGCAGAGGCGCTTTATGCCGTGCGCAGCCATCTTAAGATGCAAGTCGCCTTTGTGGTTGAAGCTGTCGGCGACACGGCCATCGTCCGCTATGTGTCGGGGGCAGATGATTTCGCGGGCATTCTATACCCTGGAACAATGCACCCGCTGCGGGATATGATCTTTCCCTATGTCCTTTCCGGTGACGTTCCCGCCCTCATACCTGACGCGGCAGAATATCCTATGCTGGATGACCTGCAATTATGCCGGGATCTGAACGTCGGTGCCTTTATTACCGTGCCCATGTATCGCGAAGACGGGCGTTTATACGGCGTTCTTTCATGCATTTCGCACACCCCCACCCCATGTCTGAACGCGCGTGATCTGGACGTCGTCGGCCTGTTTGCGGATCTTGCCCAGCATGCGATCAACAAAAAGGCCGCAGATCGCAAGACCAAGCAGGTTCTTGAAAAGCAGATGGATGGGCTAATCCATGACGGGGGGCTGAATATTTATCTGCAACCCATCGTATCGCTCAGCAATCAGCGGGTGCGCGCGGTTGAAGCGCTCAGCCGGTTCAACGCACCTGGCAATGAAAGCGTGGAATGGTGGTTTGCCCAGGCAAGCCGCGCAAATATGCAGGTCGCCCTTGAAGTTGCCGCGATTGAACGGGCGATGGATATCCTGCCCGACCTGCCCCATCCGATCTACCTAAGCGTCAATGTCTCGCCCACGACGCTTGCGGCACCCGCCTTTATGATGGCGCTGCACCATGCGCCCCCGGACCGGTTGATCGTGGAACTGACCGAACATCAGGAAATCGCCGACACCGCCGATCTGATGCGCACGCTTGATCAGCTGCGCCGCCGCCGTATCGGGATCGCGATTGATGACGTAGGGGCGGGGTATTCAGGCCTAAGCACGATCCTGCGCCTGAAACCCAATGTGATGAAACTGGATCGCAGCCTTGTCATGGATATTCAAGATGACATGGCAAAGCAGTCCCTGACCAGCGCGCTGGTTTATTTCGCCACGCAGGAAAAGTCGTTTCTGATCGCCGAAGGCGTCGAAAAACTGGCGGAGCATGAGACGTTGCACAAACTTGGCGTGCGCTTGGGACAAGGGTTCCTTTATGCCCGTCCCGCCCCTGCACAGAAAACAATCGCCCGGATCAAGCAAGTCCAGCAAGCGAACGTCGTGCAGTTCCCGCGCCGCATGAAAAGTCGGGTTATTTAATTCGCCTTGGCCAGCCGCGCTGCACGCAGCCGCGCAAAATCATCACCCGCGTGATAGGATGACCGGGTCAACGGCGTGGCCGAGACCATCAGAAAGCCTTTGTTATAGGCGGTCTTTTCGTAGGTTTTGAATTCTTCTGGCGTCACAAAGCGATCCACCTTGTGGTGCTTTGGCGTTGGCTGAAGGTACTGGCCAATGGTCAGAAAATCAATATCCGCCGCGCGCATGTCTTCCATAACTTGGGTCACGGCCTGCTTGTCCTCACCAAGGCCAACCATGATCCCGGATTTGGTAAACATGGTCGGGTCCAGTTCCTTCACGCGCTGCAACAGGCGCAAGGAATGGAAATAACGCGCGCCCGGGCGCACCTCTGGGTAAAGGCCCGGAACGGTTTCAAGGTTGTGGTTGAAGACATCCGGTTTGGCGGCAACCACCAGTTCCAGAACACTTGGGTCACAGCGGATGAAATCGGGGGTGAGGATTTCGATTGTTGTGCCGGGGCTTTGACGGCGCACGGCCCGAATGGTCTGGGCAAAATGCTCGGCCCCGCCATCTTCAATATCGTCGCGGTCCACGGATGTAATAACGACGTGGTTCAGCCCCAGCTTTTTGACAGCATCCGCCACGCGCCCCGGTTCAAAGACATCCAACGCCTCGGGCGGCTTGCCGGTGGCGATGTTGCAGAAGGTGCAGGCGCGGGTGCAAACTTCGCCCATGATCATCATCGTGGCATGGCCCTGCGACCAACATTCGCCGACATTCGGGCAGCCCGCCTCTTCGCAGACCGTCACCAATTTGTTGTCGCGCATAATCTTGTGGGTGTCTTTATACCCTTGCGAGGTTGGCGCCTTGACCCTGATCCAATCCGGTTTCTTGGGCTGTGGCGCGTCCGCGCGCTTTTGCTTTTCCGGGTGGCGCTGGCTTGGAATTTTCAGATCGCGGGTCGACATTGCAGGCTCCGTCCTTGGATTGCCCCCTAGGTAACCATGCAAAGGTAAAAAGTCTACGGACACGAGGTCGCGCATGTCGGGCATGCGCGACCTGCATAGGCGGCTATCCGATCAACGGCTGATATTGGCCATGATTTTCATCGTAGTGCCGGATGAGCCGGGTCAAGGCGATGCGCAACACGATTTTGCCTGACCGCGAAGACCAGCCCAGCTTTTTCTCGGCCTTCTCAAGGCCTTCAAGCATGCAGCAACATTGGATCAAGACATCCGCAAGGCCAGGTCCAAGATCACGCAACGCCGCAATCAATCGCGCGCGCGCGGCTTGGGCGGCGGGGGGCAAATCTGCGTGAAGCGCATTGACGGACACCTGCCAGTCTTCATCGTCGTGAAAGCGGATATGGGACAGTTCGTAATCCTGGCGCAAGCGTTCGCCAGCCCCCACTTGTTCGGTACTCAAGAACTGGCTGCCATCCCGGTCCTTGCGGCGGGACAGGCCGATCAAGGGGCTTTCGGTGACCATATAACGGCTGCCCCCGCCCAAATCTTCGCGCAGGTCCCAAGCATGGCTGGCATTGCGCTTGTCGTGATCGGCACGGCGAAAACCAAGGGCGCGGTTTTCATCCTCTGCCGTCAGACGGCGCAGTTCTTCGCGGCCCTGTTTAGTGATGAAATAGCGGGCAATCCGGGCCTCGGTATCCTTGCAGTTGATCCATTCTTTCAAGGCCATAGCTTGGGCAATCTCGCGTTCGACAACAGCCGTGCGCAACGACTGGCCATCGCTTGTTTCGCGAACCACAACGGCCGTATCCATGTTGCGGGCAACAGCCAGAACCGCACCCCCTTCACATAAGCGGCGCAACACATGAAGGGCCTCGCGGTCAATACGCGTTTGGTTCAAACCGTCCTTCATCGGTGTTACATGGGCGGCAGTCGCTTGGTTGGGCATCTTGGGTAATTCCTTCTGGTAAATCATATCGCCCGTGCCAGAGCCGGGCATCAGGGCGCGCAGCGCCCCATCGACAAGGGGATCATCGCGCCGCTGCTCTAGGCGGCGCACTTGACGTAAGACGGTTGAGGGGTGACAATCATGGGCGCGCGCAAGGGCACGAATGGAATGACCGGCGACCGTATGCGCCAAATAGTGAACAGCAACACGCGGGACCCACGCTGGAAAACCAACGGTTTGCCCCTCACCCTTCCCCAGCATCAGTCTTTCCCCTTCGTTCTGCAAAACACGCTCTTGAGCAAGGCATGCACTACAGGATTGCAACCTAGGCGTGTATAGTTACCGAAGTGTTAACAACAACTTGGCAAGCCCAACTTCAAGCAAAGGGGTTAACCATTTATGGGGGGGCCGTTCGCAGCTTTCCCCATTTGCGCAACGCCACTATCGCCTGTGCAAAGTTCGCCGCTCAATCGCAATCGAATCGCACATGAGGACGAACCCATGCAAGATATCCAATCCTTCATCAGCCAACTCAAACGCCCCAAGCTGCTTGTGCGTGCCGCGCGCTTTGGCATTGATGACTATCGACGCGAACGGGACTTGCGCAGGCTGTTGAAGGTTGATCGCGTGCCCCGCCCCGGTGCCGCCCTGATGGCCCTGTCCGAGGTTGAGGGCGAAATGAACGACCTCCGCATCAAAAAGGCCGCCACCTATTCACTGGCGATCCACATTGATCTGCTGACAGCCATCATGGCCGAATGCCGCGCCTATGAAGCAACGCGCGCCGCCCCCGCTACATAAAGCTGTCGGGCATGCTGGCTTTCTTTTCAGCGACATACGCCCGCAGCCGCGCCTCGATCTCTGGATCAAGGGCGGGCTGTTGGTAGGTGTCGATCATTTTGGCAACACGGGCACTTGCAAGGGTCTGCGTATCGCGCCCACCTTCTTCATCCCATGTCTCAAATGGTTTGTAGTCAAACAGGTCCGACCGCCAGAACGCATCCTTGAAATTCGCCTGCGTATGGGCACAGCCCAAGTAATGCCCGCCCGGTCCGACCTCGGCAATCGCATCCATCGCCTGCCCGTTTTCAGACATATCGACGCCCTTGGCAAAATGGTGCAGCGTCCCCAACTGGTCGGCGTCCATGACAAACTTTTCAAACGACGCAACCAACCCGCCTTCCAGCCACCCGCAAGCGTGCAGCATGAAATTCACGCCTGACAGCAGACCCATCTGCAAACTATTCGCCGTCTCATAAGCTGCCTGCGCATCGGGTAGCTTTGAGCCACAGAAAGATCCAGCGCTGCGATAAGGCACCCCCAACCTACGGGCGAGTTGCCCTGCCCCGTATGTGATATGCGCCGCCTCTGGCGTTCCAAACGTCGGCGCGCCTGAATTCATATCAATCGATGTGACAAACGTGCCCATGATCACCGGCGCGCCGGGCCGGATGATTTGGGAATAGGCGATCCCGGCCAGAACCTCGGCCAGCACTTGGGTTAACGTGCCTGCAACAGATACAGGGGCCATCGCGCCGCCCACGATAAAGGGCGAGATGATGCTGGCTTGGTTATTTTTCGCAAAAACCTCAAGCGCGCCCATCATGATCGAATCAAACGTCAGCGGAGAGTTGATGTTGATCAGCGATGTCATCACCGTGTTGTCTTGCACGAAGTCTTTGCCGAACAGTATTTCGCACATTTCAACCGAATCTTGTGCGCGGCTTGGTTCAGTCACAGAACCCATGAACGGCTTGTCGCTATAGATCATATGGGCCAGCAACATATCGAGGTGACGCTTATTCACGGGCACATCTGTCGGCTCACACACCGTCCCACCTGAATGATGCAGCCATTTGGACATATAGCCCAGCTTCACGAATTTCTCAAAATCAGCCATTGTCGCATAACGCCGCCCGCCTTCGGCATCGCGCACGAAAGGCGGTCCGTATACGGGGGCAAGCACAAGGTTCTTGCCACCAATCTCAACATTGCGGGCCGGATTGCGGGCGTGTTGGGTGAATGTCGCAGGGGCGGTACTGCACAGCTTGCGCGCCAAGCCACGCGGGATGCGCACGCGTTCGCCGTCTACCTGCGCCCCAGCGGCTTTCCAGCGTTCCAACGCTTCGGGGTTATCCACGAAAGCGACACCGATTTCAGCAAGCACCGTTTCGGCATTGGCCTCGATCACGTCTAGCGCGGCATCATCCAGCACTTCGAAATTTGGGATATTGCGTTCAATGAACTTGGCTGTTTCCACGCTCACGGCTGTGCGTTCAGCACGCCGGGCTGCACCGCCGCCACCGCGCCCACGTCGTCCGGTTTTCGCTGCTGCTTGTGACATGGTTTACCCCTGCGCAATCTGGATTGCACTTTTGATACGCCCACAACAGGTGCCAAGGTGCACAGCAAACGCCATTTGCGACGCGAAAGCGACATGGGCCCGCTTGCACGTCCCGTTGAAGCGTTTTAATTGACCCCATGGATATACAAGAACACGAACGCCTACTGATCATCGACTTTGGCAGCCAAGTCACACAATTGATCGCGCGGCGCCTGCGCGAATTGTCGGTTTACTGCGAAATCCACCCCTATCAGAACGTCACAGATGCGTTTCTGGCGGAATTTGCACCCAAGGCCGTCATCCTGTCAGGCGGCCCCGACAGCGTGACGCGGGAAGGATCGCCCCGCGCCCCGGCTTCAGTCTTTGACATGGGCGTCCCCGTGTTGGGCATTTGCTACGGCCAGCAAACGATGATGACCCAGCTTGGCGGTAAGGTCGAAAGCGGACACGGGACAGCGGAATTCGGGCGCGCCTATGTGACACCAAAGAACAAGCTGGCTCTGCTGGATGGCTGGTTTGTAAAGGACAAAGAACAAGTCTGGATGAGCCATGGCGACCATGTGTCAGAAATTGCGCCGGGCTTTGAGGTGTTCGGCACCTCCCCCAACGCACCTTTCGCGATCACGGCCGATGTATCCCGCAATTTCTATGCCGTGCAGTTTCACCCCGAAGTGCACCACACCCCGAACGGGGCGAAACTGTATGAAAACTTCGTGCGTCTGGCCGGATTCACCGGCGATTGGACGATGGAGGCCTACCGCGAACAGGCAATTGCCGCGATCCGCGCACAGGTGGGCGACAAGAAAGTCATCTGCGCCTTGTCCGGCGGCGTCGACAGCTCTGTCACCGCGATCCTGCTGCACGAAGCGATTGGCGCGCAGCTCACTTGCGTCTTTGTTGACCACGGGCTGCTGCGCATGGATGAAGCCGAACAAGTCGTCAAGATGTTCCGCGACAACTATAATCTGAACCTGATCCACGCCGATGAATCCGAATTATTCTTGGGCAGGCTTGATGGTGTCAGCGATCCTGAAACCAAGCGCAAGATCATCGGTGGCTTGTTCATCGACGTGTTCCAGAAATATGCGAATGATATTGAAGGCGCAGAATTCCTGGCCCAAGGTACGCTTTACCCCGATGTCATTGAATCCGTGTCCTTTTCAGGTGGTCCATCTGTGACCATCAAAAGCCACCACAACGTCGGTGGCCTGCCCGAAAAGATGGGGCTGAAGCTGGTCGAACCCCTGCGCGAGTTGTTCAAAGACGAAGTGCGCGCTTTGGGCGTTGAACTGGGCTTGCCCACATCCTTCATCGGACGTCACCCTTTCCCCGGCCCCGGTCTTGCCATCCGCTGCCCCGGCGAAATCACCCGCGAAAAGCTGGAAATCCTGCGCAAAGCCGATGCGGTCTATATCGACCAAATCCGCAAGCACGGG
>CAYPVL010000070.1:6666-17320 GCA_964414165.1 uncultured Cognatiyoonia sp. | reverse complement strand
ACCAAGGGTTCCATGTGTCCCCAAGTGAGGCACCATAAAAAATAAGGATCGTCCCAAGGACAGCGAAAAAGAACGTCGTGACTCCGAAGAAGCCAACGTAAAATGGCCCCACCCAGAAGTCGAACAGATCGCCGCCGATCAGCGTCCCACCTTGGACGCGATATTTTCTCTCGAAGCTGAGCTGCGCCATCTTCCTACTCCAGTCTAGGACAGGCCCTGCGTCCCCGTTTTGGGCGCGCCCTGTCATCATAAAACTTATCGGTTTGCGATGGGCGGCGCGGGAGCCGCCCATCGCTTTTCTAAAAGGCTCAAAGCCAGTTCTTAAACGCCGCCAAAGGCGAGGTTGAACCAGTTTGTGGTCTCATTGCTAAGCAGGACGAGGTGAATCATCGCTGCGAGAAGAAACAGGAAAACGCCCTGTGCCACGAAAACGCGACGCGGGTCGAAAACCAGCCAGATCTTGTAGAACTGTGCCATTGATATTCCTCCTTAGCCCCAAGAGAACCAGGGCAGTTTGATGTACGTGAGAATATGGGCAACGACTGCGATAATCGTAAAGATATACAGCCCGCTCATATAAACAGCGTGCAGTTCCTGCGCCTGTTCGTCGGTCAAACCTGTGAAAGACAGATCAGATTTATCAGCCATTTTTTGTCTCCAAACATATGAACTGAAGCCGCGCTTCCCCCGCGACAGGGTTACGACAGAGGCTCACCCTCTGCCCTGATCCATCATCCCGAGAGATGACGAATGCCTTGAGCTGCACATCAGCCATGGAAGATGTGCGGCGTAATAATACGGGCCTGTGACCAGGCCTTGGCCAGCGGCCCTTTTTCGGGCAGCTCCATCCGGCGTGCAGCGCTCAGGCCCCATGTCAGGAACGAAAGCGGCAGGGTCGCCAGAAAGATGATTGCGAAATACGCATAATATTCGCGCTTTGGCGGCGCTGTGCGCCCCCGTGCAAGTGGTGTGTCCGTGGTGAAGTCAGTCATGTGCGTCCTCCCGACGTTGTTTGCAGCCCTGCGATGGTCTCAAGGACAACCCGGTCGTTGCCGGCATCAAGTGCTGCACGTTCTGCTGCATCCCGAAGGGATTTGGCGGCAGAAATTCTGGTAAGGATGGGGTGGCTTGCCACGATCTCATCCAGTTTGGCTTGCGCATCAACGTCCCAAGGGAAATCCCGGCGCAGCGGTGTCAATGTGGCGTCGGTCGCATCCATATCGCTGCCCAGCGGCAGGATGTGGAACAGGCTGTCAAACAACCCATTGCAGACCTCTTGCAGAACATAAGTTGCGCCCGCGTAGCCCATCATCGGCGTGCCTGTGGCACGGCGGATTGCGGCACCGGGGAAGCTTGCGGGAATGAATGAAGGCGAGGGCCCATGCCCGGCCTTCATTTCGGCCATATACATCTTTTCATTGATCGACCCAAAGACGATGAGCGGACGCTTAGTGTGCATCAGGCTGCGCACTTCGTCGTTGTTCGTTTTCTTGCCGCGACAGCGCGCGACAGCGAAGGCACAAGGGAAGCCAAGATCGCCTTCGAGGTAGTGCCGGATGCCGCGTGCGTAGGTCTCATTGGCAACAATCGCGAATTCCGCCGTTGCAAAGAAATCCTGCGTGACCGACCGCCACAGATCCCAGACGGGTTTAATCGTCGAATGCTTTTCCTGTTCAATGAACGGTTCAGGGTCCAGCCCCGTCAACTCGCCCAGCTTACGCAGGAACTTCGTTGTTGAATCGATCCCGAAAGGCGCTTGCAAGTAAGGCTTGTTCAGCACCTCTGCCAGCCCGCGTCCGAATTCACGGTACATGCAGATGTTCACATCCGCATTCACCAGATTGCGCATCTCGGCCAGATGGGCACCAAGCGGCATGACCATATTGATCTCGGCCCCGATCCCTTCGACCAAACGCCGGATCTCGGCCAGATCGGAGGGCATGTTGAACGTGCCATACATCGGCCCGAGGATATTGACGCGCGGCTTCGCGCCCTCTTCGCGTTTCTTCTCGGGCGGCATCCGCCCCTTTGTCATGCCGAATTCTGTGAAAATCCACGTCATCGCGCGGTCTGCACATTCCCACTGATCCTCATCAATGGTGCGCGGCAGGAACCGCTGGATGTTCGTGCCCTGCGGGGTCACGCCACCGCCGATCATCTCGGCAATCGACCCGGTGACAACAACCGCTGGCAACGCAGGATCAAGGGTTTTCCAAGCGCGCTTCATCGCCTCTTCAGTCCCCTCGCCCATCTCAGACTCACCAAGGCCGGTGACGACAATCGGTAATTCATGCGGCGGGAGGCCATCGGTGTAGTGCAAAACAGACGTGACCGGCAGGTTTTCGCAACCCACAGGGCCGTCGATGACAACCTGCAATCCTTTGACGGCACAGAAGGCATAAACAGCCCCCCAATACCCGCCCGCGCGATCATGATCTTGGACCAACATCAGATCATCGCCTCCGCTGCTTTGGCGCGGGCTTGCTTGTCGAGCTTCTTTTGATGCTGGGCGCGGAAATCAGGGCGTAGGTTTGGAGCACCCTCCCAGACACCAGCGGTGTCACCGTGACCCACACCTTCAAAGAAGGCCTTCATCTTGTTCATCTTCTCGCCACCAGCGATGGCCGCATTGACGACCTGCGCCAATGAGCCAGCCCCAGCCGGACCCATGAGTGGTCGGGCGGAAATCAGGTTGGTGAAGTAAAGCGATGGCGTGCCGCGTTCCTTGGCGTGCTGCACCACGGGCGTTGTTCCGATGGCCAGATCAGGATTGATCGCATCAACTGCGGCCAGATCATCCTCTAATGACGCGCGGAATTTGATTTTGACACCTTTGGCCTCAAGCCAGGCCGCATCATCCGCAGACCATTCGGATTTCGCGCATGCCGTGCCCACGTAAGGTACATCTGCCCCGCTTTCGATCAGCAAGCGCGCAACCAGCAATTCAGACCCTTCATAGCCCGACAACGTGATCGTGCCGTTGATCGGTGCACCGGCAAGTGCGTCTTTAATCGCAGGCAGGACTGCGTTCTGCGCGGCGGCGATCTGGTCGGGTTTGACGCCAAACGCTTCACCGATGTTCTTAAGCCATGCGGCTGTGCCGTCATATCCCACAGGTGCAGAACCAATGATCGGGCGGCCTGCTGCCTGAAATTCACGCACGGACGCGGTATAGAATGGATGGATCGCAGCCACCGCACCACAATCAAGTGCTGCATAAAGTTCACGCCATTCCCGCGTCGGCACCGTTGGCCCAGCCGCCAAGCCCATGGGGGCCAGCATCGCGCCGATCATCATCGGATCAGCCGGGAACATTTCACCCAGCAAAGCAACAGTTGGACGGTCAGACTTGCCACCGACGGGGGCTTGTACGGGGCCGGCCTTAATCTCTTCGCGGGCGTAGTTCAGCATGGCCCCGGCAAGAACATCTTTTGCCTCGGCATGGGTGGGGATGCCGAAACCGGGCACGTCGATCCCAACGATGCGCACGCCGTTGATTTCTTTGGGCAGCAGGCGCAGCGGGACGCCAGAGGCCGTCGGCACGCAAAGGTTTGTGACCACAATCGCGTCATAACGATCCGGGTCGGCCATATCGTGGACGCTTTCGCGGATGTCCTCGAACAGTTTGCCTGTCACAAGCGTTTCGGAGTTGAAGGGCACATAGCCGACGGACCGGCGCGCGCCGTAGAAATGGGACACGAACGTGAGGCCGTACACACAACAAGCCGAACCGGATAATACCGTGGCCACACGCTTCATCCGCAGGCCTACGCGTAAAGATCCGAACGCCGGGCACATGGATTGTGGCTGGTCGTGGGGTCCTTGCGGATAGTCCTTGGCGAATTGATCCAGCAGGTCCGATTGCCCTGCCTTGCGCGCCGCGTCTTCCATCGTGGCCGCACCGGCAGTGCAGCCGCCAGACAACGCGGTCGCTTGCACGTCGTCAGACACCTCGGGGCGGTCTACGCCTTCGATGATCTGCACGCTGCCCGCGTCGTCATAGCCGACTTCAAAGCCTTCACGCGTCGTCATAGATCACCTCAAGGCTTTCTTTGGGCGCAGCATTCTTGCCGCGCATGTCGACGTCTGTGGCGGGCACCAGTTCATAATCGCCACCGGTGTCTTTGCTGTCGAACAAATCAAGCAACCCGTCCTGATCCAAAGGCGTTGGGCGCACAGGGGGTGCGACGCCTACGGCGTCGGCAAGTCCGGCGAACATCTCGCCCCACTGACTCTCGCGGGTACCAACGATTTGATAATTCGCTGATTTCTTGCGGAGATCGTCGTCTTGGGGGATGGCTGCAAGGACGGGGATATCGACAGCTTTTGCGAAGGCTTGCGCCTCGCCTGTTCCATCATCTTTGTTGATAACCAACCCAGCGACACCAACATTCCCACCGAGTTTTCGGAAGTATTCGACGGCCGAGCAAACATTGTTAGCAACATAGAGCGATTGGAGATCATTTGAGCCCACCAGTATAACTTTCTGTGCCATGTCGCGCGCAATGGGTAATCCAAAACCGCCGCAAACCACGTCACCAAGGAAATCAAGAAGTACGTAATCAAAGTCCCAATCGTGGAACCCCAGCTTTTCAAGCAATTCAAATCCGTGGATGATCCCGCGACCACCACAACCGCGCCCCACCTCGGGGCCGCCAAGTTCCATCGCAAAGACGCCGCCGCGCTTGAAGCACACATCGCCGATCTTCACTTCTTCCCCGGCGATTTTCTTCTTTGCAGAGGTTTCGATGATCGTCGGGCAGGCCTTGCCACCAAACAGCAGGCTTGTTGTGTCAGACTTTGGATCGCAGCCGATCAGTAGCACCCGCTTGCCCATCTCGGCCATCATGTGGCTGAGGTTTGCAAGTGTGAACGACTTGCCAATCCCACCCTTGCCGTAGATCGCAATGATCTGGGTTTTGGACGTCGGTTCGCCCTGCGGCACTTCCAGCGTTGGCTCTGCCGCTTCATCACGCAGCGCTTGGTCGTAATCCTTCAGGTTCGGGATTTCGTCTTTCATGCGTGGCTCCAGTTCAGGATCATTTTGAGGCAGGTCGGATCAGTGAAGGCCGTTTCGTAGGCCTGCGCTGCATCGCCTGCATCGGATGTATGTGTGATCAGATCGTCCAGCCGTAGCGTGCCACTTTCAACAAGCGCCCGCGTCGCGATCATGTCATCGGCCTGCCATTCGGCGGCGATGCGCAAACGCGCCTCTTTCATGAAAGCGGGCGGGAAAGCGAATTGAATGGGCTGAGCGTAAAACCCGGCCAGCACAATTTCACCGCCCTTGGCGATGCGCCCGACCATGTCGTTCAATAGATCGGCCCGCCCAGAGGCATCATAGATAGATGTATAGTCACGGCGGTCATCCGCATCGGGATGGATGACGTTGTACCCGTCGGCACCCGATACGCGTGCCGGGTCAATTTCCCAAACCGTTGGCGCAGGCGCGCCAGAAGCAACGGTGAGCCGTGCAAGCAAGCGCCCAAGAACGCCATGTCCAATGATTAAATCAGGCACAGCCTTGCCCGGCCCGGCCATCGCGTGCCGCGCCGTCGCTGCAAGTGCCAAAAGCGCGCCAGCCGCGCCAAAGCCCCGGTCAATCCGTGTGACGCGCGCTGCATCCGTCACAAGCGTCTGCGCCGCAGCCCCGAATAGCCCGTGCGCGCCATCATAGCAGCTTGCCCCCGGCACGAAGACATGATCGCCAACCTTAAAGCCGCTGTCGGCACCGGCCTCGACCACTTCGCCTGCGGCCTCGTATCCCGGCACAAGCGGATAGCCCATCCCCGGAAATGGCGGCATATCACCCGACCAAAAAAGTTTCTCGGTACCCGTGGAAATGCCGCTATGCGCCACCGAAACGACAAGATCTTGCGCGGTTGGCGCAATAATCCCGACCGAGTCGATTCCCAGCTTCTTTGGGGCGCTAAGTACTACGGCGTTGGTTTCCAACGATATTCTCCCTGATCGCGGCATATTTTAGCCTGCGACATTCTGTCATATGTAAGTTTAAACTGACAAACTAAAGTGTCAACTAAGTTAGACAACTAAGTGTCAGATTTATTTGACACCTGTCACGATCGAGGTGACGAATGGCCGCCGCGCACGGGGCGTACTGATGTCGGAAAATCCAGCCTCACGCGCTAGTTCTGCGATCCGGCTTTGCGACCGCGCCGTCCCTGTGCCCATCGCCATGCAATAAAGTGCAAAGTACGCATCACCCGCCCGTTCGGGCGTTCCACTGCCCGTCATCGGCTCAGAAATCACCAGCCGCCCGCCTTTTGGCAATGCCTGATGCACCGCACCAAGAAGCCCGCGCACCGTGTCGTCCCCGTGATCATAAAGCACCCGCACAAGGCTGATCGTGTCAGCCCCTTGCGGCAGCGGATCATCGCGGAAAGACCCCGGATGGATCGTCGTGCGCGCGCTTAACCCGGCATCAGCAAAGCGTTTGGCAGCATGCGGCGCGACCGCTGGCAGATCGAAAAGCGTCATGGTCAGGTTGGGGTAACGCGCCCCAACCGCAGCAAGAAAGGCCCCGGTGCCACCCCCCACATCCATCAGACGCCTGGTATCTTTGAAGCAAATGGTAGCCAGCGTATCTGCGGCCACAAGCGTTTGGCTATCGGCCATTAACTTGGAATAGGTCTGCGCGGTCTCGGGGTTTTCTGCCGCCCCAGCCCCAAAAACATAGGGCCAAAAGGCTGCGAGTTCACCCGCGCCCGCGCCCCTGAAAAAGCCCACGGGGTCTGCAAGATCACGGTAAAGCACGTCGTGGTGTTTGATCATTCCCGCAAGCCCCGGCACCCCGGCAAGGGCGGCCCCGCGCACGGTCAGGCGGTAATCGCCACCGCGCCGTTTGCGCACAAGATGCAGCGACTGTGCCGCTTGCATCAGCACGGTAATCCGCGCTTCGGGCGCTTGGCATCTGGCGGCGATGGCGCGGGTGTTCAGTTCGGTGTCCAGTAGCATGGCAGGGATGTCGAAGCTGACGAAGGCCTGCAGAATTTGGCTGTGGCAGAAGCCTGCAACCAGATCAAACATCGCCTCGCCTTCGCGCCGCACGATCCGCCGCAGGAATGGCGTGCGGCTGGCCCAGCTTTGAAAGCCGGGGGCTGCCATCAGCCGCAGAAAACGCGAAGATTTGCGTGGATGTGCAGGCGCGCCGGGCAGATCAAGGTCGGCCATTATTCACCCGGAACGGTGCGCTTTTCGCGCGCAATCGCGGGCACAAGTTTATCCGCATATGCGCGCACCATTTGCGCCAATGCTGCCTCGCCCGGACAGGCCGGAATGGACGAGATTGCCCCGGCAAGGATATCATCAAAGCGCGCAACTGCCCCTTGCACCCCAAGGGCGGCAACCGCGTTGGGCCGTCCGTGCAGATCGTCTTGCCCGGCAGGTTTGCCAAGGGTGGCTTCATCACAAAGCGCGTCGCGCAGATCGTCGGCAACCTGGAAAGCCTCGCCGATGCGCGCACCAAGTTCGGTCCAAGGTTCCGCCTCTTGCCCTGCCGCCAATGCGCCCATTTGCGTGGCAGCGATAAACAGCGCACCGGTTTTGGATTGGTGATAGGCCGACAGGTCAATCTTGTCTTCGCTTTCCCACCCCTGCCCCGCGCAGATACCAAAGGGCATGCCGCTGCGCGTCGCCAGCACATCAATCAGCGCAATCGCGCAGGTTGGGTTATGGTGTGCCGCGCGCGCGAGGATCTGGAAGGACATGATGATCAGGCTGTCGCCAGACAGCACCGCAAGCGGTTCCGAAAACGCCCGGTGCAACGCAGGTTTACCGCGCCGCAACTCTGCATCATCAAAGCAAGGCAGATCATCATGCACAAGACTGGCCGAATGCATCAACTCAAGCGCGGCCCCTGCTGCGTCCGTCAGTTCGGGGTTCGGATCACCACAGGCCATCGCCACAGATGTCAGGATCGTCGGTCTGATCCGCGCCCCTCCGGGGGTGACCGCATAGCCAAGCGCCGCAGACAGTTTCGCGGGCGCTGTGCCGTCTTGCCCTGTGGCGATGGCCCCGGTGATTGCCGCTTCGATCCGTTCAGAAATGCGCATGGGTATCCCTAGTTTCTAGTATGTCATTTAAAACTGACATTATATGTGTAAACTAGACTGGACAGTTTTGCCATTCGAGTCAACTATCCGTCGCGGAGGAATACCGTTGGACAGCAGAAATAAGGTTGTGGTGATTGGGACCGGGATCGGTGGTTTGGCCGCCGCTTTGCGCCTGTCCCATGCCGGCTGCGATGTAACCGTGCTGGAGGCGCAGTCTACGCCGGGCGGGAAAATGCGCACCCTACCATCCGAGGCCGGCCCCGTGGATGCAGGTCCGACCGTGCTGACGATGCGCCCGGTGTTTGAGGCATTGTTTGCTGACGTGGGCGAGGCTTTGGCCGATCATCTGACCTTAACCCCGCTGCCTGTCTTGGCCCGTCATTACTGGGATGATGGTACAAGTTTTGATCTGATGGCCGATCACGCACAAAGCATTGCCAATGTGGCTGACGTGTTTGGTGCGGCCTCGGCTGACGACTATCGCGCTTTTGCGGCACGCGCCCGCCGTCTTTATGAGGCCTTTGAAGGTCCGATGATGTTGACCGAGGCCCCGACCCAAGGTGCGTTGACCCGCGAAGTGCTGCGCCAACCCCGCTTGATTGCTGATATGGCCCCGCATCGCACGATGGCGGGGTTGCTGAAGAAAAGCTTTCGCGATCCGCGCTTGGCGCAGTTGTTTGGGCGCTATGCAACGTATGTGGGCGGGTCACCCTATGCTTCCCCTGCCATTCTGTCCCTGATTTCCGATGCCGAGGCGCGCGGAGTTTGGGCTGTGAAGGGTGGGATGCACCGGTTGGCGGCAAGTATAGAGGCCTTGGCTGTGAAACGTGGCGCGCAGTTTCACTATGACACGCCCGCGCTGCGCATTGTGCAGCAAGGTGGCCGTGTGTCAGGGGTTGAAACCGAAGCTGGTTTCTTTGCCGCTGATCAGGTCGTATTCAACGGTGATCCGCGTGCTTTGGCGCAAGGGCTGCAGGGCAAGGCCGTTGAAACAGCTGTGGGGCCAGAGGCGGTGTCGCCTCGATCCCTATCCGCTTATGTCTATGCATTTGCCGCCGCGCCTTCGGGCGTTGAATTGGCCCATCATACGGTGTTTTTCGGCCATGATCCGGCGGCAGAGTTTGCGGCATTGGCCAAAAATGAGATGCCAACGGACGCCACTTTGTATCTTTGTGCACAGGATCATGGATGCGCACCCGACGTCGTCCAGCGCTTTGAAATCATCATGAACGCACCCCCGGTGCCCCGCCCTGAGGAAGAGGAAAAAGAGATATGTCAGACACAGATATTCGCACGATTCCGGGACTTCGGGCTACACTTCGACAGGGTGCCACCAACGGCGGCGCTCACGACGCCGATGGGGTTCGAAGCGTTGTTTCCCGCGAGCCAAGGGTCGCTTTACGGGCGATCCCCGCAATCAATGACAGCGGCCTTCAAACGCCCGACGGCGCGCACGGCGATACCGGGGCTGTACCTGTGCGGGGGCGGGGCACATCCGGGGGCGGGGGTGCCGATGGCCACGCTCTCCGGCAAGCACGCGGCCGGGGCGATCTTGAACGACCTAACTTTGATATCGACGTCCCACCCAATGGCTATGCGTGGTGGTACGTTGACGGGATCAGTGACTGCGGCACCAAAGCCGTCTCGGTCATCGGCTTCATAGGGTCGGTCTTTTCACCGTGGTATGCGTGGGCGGGGCGCAAGGATCCGGCCAACCATTGCTGCATCAATGTGGCGACCTACGGCAAGGGCGGGCGCTTTACGATGACGGACCGGGGGCGCGCAGCGTTGCGCACATCGCCATATACGTTGGAGGTGGGGCCGTCATCGATGCATTGGAATGGGTCAGAATTGGTGATCTCGATTGACGAGATCGCGAGCCCGCCGCTGGTCAGTCGCGTGCGGGGCACGATTACGGTGACGCCTTCGGCTTTGACGTCTGTGGAGCTGCCTTTGAAGGCGGATGGGTCGCATGTCTGGCGGCCCTTTGCGCCGATCTCGGATATCACCGTCGATCTGGAGGCTGAGGGTTGGCAGTGGTCGGGCAAAGGCTATTTCGATGCGAACTTTGGCACGCGGGCGTTAGAGCAGGATTTTGATTACTGGACATGGGGCTGTTTTCCGGGTCGCGAGGGGGCGACGGCGTTTTACGATGTGACGCGCCGGGATGGGACGACGTTTAAAAAGGCAATTGCCTTTGCGCGTGACGGTTCGGCGCAGGAGGTTGAAGGCGCGCCTTTGACACCCTTCAAGCGGTCGCTTTGGCAGGTCAAGCGCGAGACGCGGGCGGATGTGGGGACTGTGCCGAAGCAGGCGTTGAATATGCTGGATGCGCCGTTCTATTCCCGCTCGGCCGTGGCGACGACCTTGGATGGGCATCGGTCGGTTGGCGTGCATGAGGCGCTGGATTTGACGCGGTTCAGGATGGCGGCGTTGAAGCCAATGCTGGCGGTCAGGGTGCCGCGAAGGCGGGGGTGGCGGTTTGAGTTGCCAGCGTCCCCGGGGTGTTTGGGGGGCGGGGGGGGGTTGTGGGGGGGGGGGGCGGGGCAGGGAGGGGGGGGGGGGGGGGGGGGGGGGGGCCC
>CAYPVL010000070.1:0-6656 GCA_964414165.1 uncultured Cognatiyoonia sp. | reverse complement strand
TACCGGGGGGTGTGGCTGGCGGCGCCCCCGCAACATGCCCGGGACGTGTGGTGCATGGGGTCTCCCAACTGCACAATCTCACCCCCCGCTGCGTTTGCGTCTTCGCTATCGTGTGTCACCATCAATACCGGCAGTTGCAGCGCTTTGGCCCTTGCGAAAACCAGGTCCCGCACTTGTGCGCGTAGCGCTGTGTCGAGGCGGGAGAAGGCTTCGTCGAGGAGCAGTGCGCAGGGGTCGGCGAGCAGCATCCGCATGAGTGCGACCCTTGCTTTTTGCCCGCCCGACAGCGTCGCCGGGTCGCGGTCGGCGAAATCGGTGAGGTCAACATCAGTCAGCGCTGCTTCGACTTTGGCGCGGCGGTCTTTGAGGGAGCCTCCGGGCGGCAAGCCGAAGGCGAGGTTTGCGCCGACCGAGAGGTGCGGGAACAGCAGGTCGTCTTGAAACAGGATGCCGACGTTGCGTTTGTGCGGGGCCTCAATTGTGATATCCCGGTCGTCGAGGACGACGGAGCCGGTGGCTTTGAACGCGGGCGCGAGTGTGCCTGTGACGAAGGCCAGCAGCGTGGATTTGCCGATGCCGGATGGCCCCATGACCGACAGCACTTCGCCCGGTTTGATCAGCCGGTTCAAGCCGACAAGCGGCGTGCCGTCTTTCGTGATCTGCACGTCGCGCAGGTGTAATCCGTCAGCCATGCCGCAGCCCCTTTCGGTTGCGCCATAGCACGGCGGGGATGATGAGCGCGAGGGCGAAGGGGATAAGTGCGGCGGCGGTTTGCATCAGGCCATAGACGCCAATCGCGCGGCGGTCTCCGCCGGATGCGAGCGCCACCGCTTCGGTGGTGAGGGTTGAAACGCGCCCTCCGCCGATCAGGAGTGTGGGCAGGTATTGTCCGACGGATACGGCGAAGCCGACGGCCATTGCGGTGAGGATGGGGCGCAGGAGCATGGGCAGCCGGACCTTCCAGAGGATGCGGTCGGGCGATGCCCCCAAAGCTGCGGCGATGGTTCCGATGCGGCTGTCCCATGCCCGGAATGGATCGGCGAGCGACAGGAAGACGTAGGGCAGCACAAAGACCAGATGCGCGATCATCACCGGGATACGCCCAATGTCGGCCCCGAACCCCAAGAGGAAGGTTTGGAACCCCGGTAGGAATGCGGTTTGCGGGATCAGGAGCGGGAGGTAGAGCAGCCACATGCCTTTTTGAGAGAGTTGCAGGCCGTGGCGGTATTCCGCCTCAAGGCAGCCAATGGTGAGCGTGATTGCGATCAGCATCACTGTTGCTGCAAGCAGTGCGGTTTCGCCGAAGGCTGCGAGGGCGCCGTCGCCGTGGCGCATCCAGTTTTGCAGTGTGAAACTGTTGGGCAATGCGTCGGGGAAGCCCCAGAATCCGGCGAAAGACCAGACGGTGAGGACGGCGAAACCAAGCAGGATAGTGGCCGCTGAAAGGGTGCCAAAGCCAAGGGCTGCTCCGCTGATGATCCTGTCTGCGCGTCCCCGGTTTCCCAGTGCCGCCCAATGCCGCCCAAGCCTGCCGATCAGCATTTCGCCCAATCGCCAGAAGATGAGAGCTCCGACGACGAGGCCAAGTTGGAGGAGTGCGGCGGCGGCGGCTTGGGTCCGCATCGCAAGGTTGGGTTCGGACATCCATTTAACGATCTGCACAGATAGCGGAGGCGGCGTGTTTGGCCCGAGGATCACTGCCACATCCACCGTCGACATGGCATAGGCCAGCACCACATAGACGGGCAGCTTGATCTGCGCATAGACGCGGGGGAAGACGGTCTTGAGCCAGCCTGTGAGCCGTGAATAGCCCAGCGCTTGTGCCACGGCCACGCTGCGCTGTGCGTCCGTTTGCCCGAGTGCGGCGAGTGTCATAAGCAGGAGGAACGGCACTTCTTTGGCCACCAGCCCTGCGATCATCGCCAGCCCCCATTGATCTTGCACGATAAGGAGGTCGGGGGGGCGTTCCCATCCGGTCAGCCAAGGGGATGTCGCCCGCGCGATCCATCCGGAGGGCGCGATCAGGAAGGCGAGGCCGAAGGCTGCCGCTGCGTGGGGCACTGAGAGAAGCGGTGAGAGTAGTCTTTCAAGTGCCCGGAAGCTGCGTGTGCCTGACCAGCCAGCCGTAAGTAGCGTGACGATGATCAGCGCGATCAGGGTCGAGCCGACGCCTGTGGTGATGGACAATCGGATCGCTGCGGACAGACCCGGCCAATCGAAGAGTTTGGCGAAAGGTGCAAGTGATGGCCCGGTGAGCCCGGCACTTGGGAGGTGGTTCAGTGCTGGCAGGATGGTGCCGTAAAGCCCGGCGGCAACAGGGCCGAGCATCGCGAGGATAGTAAGGAGCGGGAGGGCACGCATGTTCAGCCGGGAACGCGGTTTGGGATGTGCGCCTCCGGCGGGGATATTTCAAAACCAAAGAGATGTGGGGCGCGCCTTTGTTGGCATGGCGCGCCCTTTGGCTTGGAGGCGTGCATGCGTCTTATTGCACGACGCCGTAGCGGTCGATCCAGTCATCAGCGATGCGGGTCATCCAGCTGGGGTGCGGTTCGGCTTGCACTGTGCCAAGTTCCGCAGGGGTCAGCGTGGCGATCCCAAGGTCGAGCCCGTCAAAGACGGCCCGGTCTTCGGTTGAAAGCGCATCCATGTTCAGCACTGTACCGTAACCCAGAATGTTAGGGTCTTGCGCGCGCGCCTGTGCTTCTGGTGAAAGCAGGAAGTTGGCGACGACCATCGCCCCTTCTTTGCTGCCAGAGTTGTAGGGGATTGCGACGAAAGACGCGTTGCCGATGGTGCCTTTGTCCAGCACGAAGGTGCGCACTGTGTCAGGCAATTGGTTGTTCGCGATGGCCGCAGTTGCTTCACCGGGGCTGAAGGAGATCGCAAGGTCAAGTTCACCGTCCGCGATCAATTGCAACTGCGCGGGACCGGTGGCCGGATAGGCCCGCCCTTCGCGCCAGAGCGTTGGCGTAAGCGCATCAAGGTAGTCCCACAGTGGTGCAGTGACCGCGTCGTAGGTTGCGTCCGAGACAGGTTCGGCCAGCACGGAGGGGTCTTCAAGCAGGTCTACAAGCGCTTGCTTGAGGAAAGTCGCCCCAAGGAAATCAGGTGGCTGTGGGTAGGTGAAGCGCCCGGGGTTTGCCGTTGACCATTCAAGGATCGCGTTCATGTCTGCAAGCGGTTCGGCAAGGTCTGCTGTGTCGTGGATGAACACGACCTGCGCCATGGCCCACGGGGATTCGTACCCGTCGGTCGGCACGGTAAAATCAGTTTGCACGGTCTTGCCTTCGGTATCGACAAGCGCCCAGTGGGGGAGCGCCTCGGCATAGGGGCCAAACAGCAGATCGGCCTCTTTCATCGCCGCGAAATTTGCG
The DNA here is from genome assembly GCA_964414165.1 of uncultured Cognatiyoonia sp. Classification (GTDB taxonomy): domain Bacteria; phylum Pseudomonadota; class Alphaproteobacteria; order Rhodobacterales; family Rhodobacteraceae; genus Cognatiyoonia. The sequence goes on along the minus strand of CAYPVL010000070.1, from coordinate 3,282 downwards.
CCGTTGATCCAGATCATATCAATCGCACCGTCATCATCCTCGCCTGCTTGCTTTTCGGACAGAACGCGGGTGACCGCATCAGCGGTGTCTGTCAGTTTGACGTGCTCAAGCGTGACACCGTAATCTTCGAACACGCGCGCGCCCACCCATGCGATGAAATCGTTGGTTGTCGTCGATCCACCCCATGCGTTCCAATAGACGGTCTGCCCTTTGGCGGCCAAGGTCACGGCGTCCCAATCTGCAGGGTCTGTTTCGGCCAAGGCGACAGATGGCAGAAGTGCCGCAAGAAAGGCGAGATGTTTCATGAAGTTGGTCCTTTGTAGGTCTGATGGGCCCCCCAAATGCGCAAAATCGCGGTCGCAAAGCAAAGCGTGCCGAAGATCCATGCAAGTGGGGCGAAAGATGCGGGGAACAGGCAGAGGATCACGAAGAAGATGATCGTCTCGGTCCCCTCAAGAATGCCGTTGGAATAGTAAAGCGATTTTTGCCCTTGGGCGCTGGTTTCATGCCCGTGCTTTTCAGCCAAAATCGCGTAGCCAAGGAAGCTGGTGCCGTTCACGTAGAAGGACAACAGTAGGAACGCCCCGGCGACACCGTTGCTGGCGGGATCCATGAGGACGAAGGCAAAGGGGATCGCGCCGTAGAACAAAAAGTCAGCCGCGATATCGAGATAGCCGCCAAAGTCCGTCTTGCGCGTGGCCCGCGCGACGGCCCCGTCGAGCCCGTCAGCGATGCGGCTGGCAAGCAAGGGGAGAAGCGCCAGAGGGGCGCAGTTAAGCGCGATGCAAAGGGCCGCGATCAGCCCAAGCCCCAGCCCGATCAGGGTTACCCCATTCGCGCTAAGCCCTTTGGCCGCAATTACCTGCCCGGCCCGGTTCAGGGGCGGATCGATCAATCTGCGTGCAAAGCTATCAAGCATAGGGTTTTTCCGAGCGGTTGCGCACCTTTTGACCCATGCGGCGGATTTACGCAATCAGAGAGCACGCATTCGTGACCTGCTATTTATGCGCGATCCGGGGGCGTCCAGTTGCTGTGACCGTGACTTCGGCGCTGATGAACATCTGGTTTCCTTCGATCTTGGCCTGTTTTACGTCGCGCTGGATGCTGATTTGCGGACTGGGAACCCCAGCGGATTGGGCTTTGCTTGTTGCCGCTTGCGTAAGGGCCGCCTCAAGGCTGGTAAGCGCGTCGGTGTCGGTGCTGAATTGCTGTGGTCCGTCTGCCAGATGCGCCACATATGTGCCTGCACCGGGCGATGTCACGTTCCCTTTCGCTTGGATCGCCACCTGCCCCACGACCGCCCCGATGGCATTGGCTACATCGGCGTGTTCGGGCAAGTGCATATCCGTGCCAAGCCGCTTACCGACGGGGGCATAATAGGCGGACGCTGACGCCCCAAGCCCGATCACCGGCACCCCAAGCGAAAGCTGCGTGCGAATGATCCCTTGGTGATTGTCCAACCCTGCTTTGGTTAACGCAAGCTGGGTCAGGTCCGCTGCGGGTTGATCCCATGCCCGGCTGTCTTCGGCAAAAGCGGCTTCAAGCAGGCAGTCGACGGTTTGGGATTGGAGTTGTTCGATGATGGCTTTGGCCATGGCTTCCGGCCCTACCGCAAGCCTGTCCCCCGATCCATTGCGCTGGAACGCAAAAAGGGTCAGTGCTTTGATCGCCGCCTCTTGGTCCCAGCTATCTGTCAGCCCCAGTACGTGGGCCGCGTCCGATGGCGTAACCCCGGCGATCATTGCAAAGCCACGTGTCACGAGGCGCTGCAAAGCGGGTGCCTCGATCCGGCTGGTGACGGCGTGCCCAAGGCGCAGGGGGCCTTTGGTAAGCCGCCCGATAATCGCATCCTCGCGCTTGTCCGCCCCTTGCGGCGCTGTACCTTGCCAGAGCGGGAAGACAAACCGCCCGCCATCCAACGCTGGTGTTGCAGACTGAACCGCGAGGCCGAGCGTTTTGTGGATCAGATCAGGATACGTCACCGCCGCAAGCGCGATGGGCATAAGCCGGCGCGGCCCAAGGAACAGCCCGCCGTGCAACCCGTCTTTCACATGAACCTCACTATCGCCGCCAAGGCCCGTTGTGCGCATCGCCACAGCCTCGACCATGGTGCGAAAGGGGCCGACCCGCGCGCCTTGTGGGTCTATTGCGGGGCGTCCGCCCTGCAGCAGGCAAACGTCCGTTGTTGTGCCCCCGATATCGCTGACAAGTGCGTCCGCTTGCCCGGTCAGCCAACTTGCCCCTGCAATGCTGGCCGCAGGACCAGAGAGGATGGTTTCGATTGGCTTTTCGCGCGCGATACTGGCTGACACCAGCGCCCCGTCCCCGCGCACGACCATAAGACGGGCGGTGATGTGCAGGCTTTGCAGGTGGCTTTCGACCGCCCCGATCAACCCATCAATCATCCCGATCAGGCGCGCGTTGAGCACGGCCGTCAGGGCGCGCTTTGGTCCGCCAAGTGCAGAGGAAAGTTCGTGCGAACAGGTCACGGGTTTGCCCGTTTCCGCGCGGATCAGATCGCGCACCGTGATTTCATGGACTGGGTTGCGCGTGGCGAAGCTGGCGGCGACGGCAAAGCCGGTGATGCTGGCATCAAGCGTGCCAAGCTGCTGTTTAAGCGTGGTGATATCCAAAGGCGCGGCCTCTTCCCCGCCGTGTCCGTGCCCCCCTGCAATGCTGATCACTGGATCGCCGTTCAGCGCATCCCCCAGTCCGGCCCGCGCTAGATCAGCAGGCGCAAAGCCGATAAAGATCAGCGCGACGCGCCCCCCCTGCCCTTCGACAAGTGCGTTGGTCGCCAGTGTTGTAGAGAGGGACACCATGCCGATTTCTTCGGCCTGAACCCCGGCCCCGGCAATCGCCGCATCAATCGCCTTGCCGACGCCGATTGTGAGGTCTGGCCGGGTGGTGAGGGATTTGGCTTTGGCAAGGACGGTGTCGGATGTGTCATCAAGGATCACCGCATCCGTATATGTCCCGCCGGTATCGACGCCAAGAAGAAGGGGCATGGAAGGTTCCGTCACATCCGTTTGAATTGGTTGTCAGGGAAATATCAGCGTCTGTCTATGCAAAAACGCCCTACCGTTTCCGGCAGGGCGCAACAGTCCCGGGCTTGACCCCGGGACCTTATCACTTTGACTTAGTTCAACGCCTTGTCCGTGATCGCATGTGTCCATGCGCCTTCCGGTTCTGCCGTGATCACCGGGTCTGACCCACCGGCCAGCAGTGTTGCGACTGTCCGATCAAAGTCGGCTGGATCAAGCGCGCCATTGGACCCTGCGG
>CAYPVL010000069.1:12026-17335 GCA_964414165.1 uncultured Cognatiyoonia sp. | reverse complement strand
GACTTGGCCGAGGATATCAAACCGTTGATTGCGTCGGGGGCATCGGATTCTGCTGCGCTTGATTGCGTCTTCGAGGTTCTCGTCCGCGCGGGCCGCGATGCGCCTATGGCTAAAACGATGTTGGTGCCAGAGGCATGGTCGCAGCAGGCGGTTGAGATGCCGCAAGCTTGGCAGGACATGTATGGTTATTGCAATGCTGTAATGGAACCATGGGACGGCCCCGCCGCCCTTGCCATGACTGATGGCCGTTGGGTCTGCGGTGGCCTTGATCGCAACGGCCTGCGCCCCTTGCGCTATGTCGTCACCGGCGACGGGCTGCTGATTGCAGGGTCCGAGGTTGGCATGGTCGCTATTGATGAAGCGACCGTTGTTGAAAAAGGCGCGCTTGGTCCGGGGCAGTTGATCGCTGTGGATATGCAAGAAGGCAAATTGTTCCACGATGTCGAAATCAAAGACAAGCTGGCCGCCTCCCAGCCCTTTGGCGAATGGGTCGAAAAGGTTGTCGATCTGAACGACCTGACCCGCGACGTGCCCGAAAAAGCGTTGTTTGACGGGGCCGAGTTGCGCCAGCGTCAGGTGGCGGCAGGCTATTCGATTGAAGAGCTTGAGCAGGTCCTTGCCCCTATGGCCGAGGACGGAAAAGAAATGATCGCCTCGATGGGTGATGATACGCCAAGCGCGGTGCTGTCCAAGACCTATCGCCCGCTATCGCACTTCTTCCGCCAGAACTTTTCTCAGGTGACGAACCCACCGATTGATAGCTTGCGCGAAAGCCGGGTGATGTCGCTGAAGACGCGCTTTGGGAATCTCAAGAACGTGCTGGATGAAGACAGCAGCCAGGCCGAGATTTTGGTGCTGGATAGCCCTTTTGTTGCCAATGCTGAATTTGATGAAATGCTGCAGCATTTCGGTGAAAACGTATCCATAATTGATTGTACGTTCGCGCCCGGCGCTGGCGCGCTGTCAAAAGGTTTGGTACGCATTCGCGCCGAAGCCGAAGATGCGGTGCGGTCGGGTGCTGGGCATCTGGTTCTGACCGACCAACATCAAAGCGCGGATCGCGTGGCGATGCCGATGATCCTTGCGACGTCTGCTGTGCATTCTGGTCTGACCAAGAAAGGGCTGCGCACGTTCTGTTCGATCAACGTCCGTTCTGCCGAATGTATTGACCCGCATTATTTTGCGGTTCTGATCGGGTCTGGTGCGACAACTGTGAACGCCTATCTGGCGCAGGATTCAATCGCGGATCGCTTGAACCGCGGCCTGATCGACGGCACCCTGACCGAAGCGATGCAGCGATATCGCAAAGCCATCGATTCCGGTTTGCTCAAGATCATGTCCAAGATGGGGATTTCGGTTCTGTCATCCTATCGCGGCGGCCTGAACTTTGAAGCGGTCGGCCTGTCCCGTGCGATGGTTGCAGAATACTTTCCCGGCATGCAGTCCCGGATTTCCGGGATCGGCACGAATGGGATCCAGACCAAACTGGAACAGGTCCACGCAAGCGGTTGGAAGCAAGGCGCAGACGTTCTGCCCATCGGCGGCTTTTACAAGGCCCGCCGGTCTGGCGAAAAGCACGCATGGGAAGCGCAGACCATGCATATGCTGCAGGCGGCCTGTAACAAGGCGTCTTATGCGATGTGGCAGCAGTTTTCGAAGTCCATGCAGAACAATCCGCCGATCCACCTGCGTGATCTGTTGGCGATCAAGCCCCTTGGCAAATCAATCCCGATTGAAGAGGTCGAAAGCATCACCGCAATCCGCAAGCGGTTCGTGACACCTGGCATGTCCCTTGGTGCGCTGTCGCCCGAGGCACACCGCACATTGTCGATTGCGATGAACCGGATTGGTGCAAAGTCAGACAGCGGCGAAGGCGGCGAAAGCCCGGATGATTTCACGCCCGAACCAAACGGCGACAACGCCAGCGCGAAGATCAAGCAGGTCGCCTCTGGCCGCTTTGGTGTAACGGCGGAATATCTGCTGGCTTGCGAAGAACTTGAGATCAAAGTCGCCCAAGGTGCCAAGCCCGGCGAGGGTGGTCAGCTACCGGGGATGAAGGTCACCGACCTGATCGCCAAGCTGCGCCATTCGACCAAAGGCGTGACGCTTATTTCACCGCCACCACACCACGATATCTATTCGATCGAGGATTTGGCCCAGCTCATCTACGACCTCAAGCAGATCAACCCGATTTGTAAAGTGACGGTCAAGCTTGTTGCCAGTTCAGGTGTTGGAACGATCGCGGCCGGGGTCGCAAAGGCCAAAGCAGATGTTATTTTGATATCGGGCCACAACGGTGGCACTGGGGCATCGCCCGGAACGTCGATCAAATATGCAGGGCTTCCATGGGAAATGGGCCTGACCGAGGCACACCAAGTGCTGGCCATGAATAACCTGCGCGAACGCATTACTTTGCGCACTGACGGTGGCCTGCGCACGGGGCGTGATATCGTTATGGCCGCAATGATGGGGGCCGAAGAATACGGGATCGGCACCGCCGCGCTGATCGCGATGGGCTGCATCATGGTGCGTCAATGCCAGTCAAACACCTGCCCTGTAGGTGTGTGTACGCAAGACGATGACTTGCGCGCCAAGTTCACCGGCAATGCCGAGAAGGTTGTGAATCTGATCACCTTCTATGCCACCGAAGTGCGCGAGATCCTTGCCAGCATCGGGGCACGGTCCTTGGATGATGTCATCGGGCGCGCTGATCTGTTAACACAAGTGAGCCGCGGATCGGCGCATTTGGATGATCTTGATCTGAACCCGCTTTTGATCACCGTCGATGGCGCAGCAAAGATCAACTATGATCGGGATCGTGCGCGCACGCCTGTTGATGACACACTGGATGCGCAAATCGTCAAGGACGCAGCCCGCTTCCTGAAGGATGGCGAGAAGATGCAACTGGAATACGCAGTGCAAAACACGCTGCGCACCATCGGTACGCGCACGTCGTCCCATATCGTCAGCCGCTTTGGGATGCGTAATGATTTGCAGACCGACCATCTGACAGTAAAGCTGCGCGGCTCTGCCGGGCAATCGCTGGGTGCATTTGCTGTGCCAGGGCTCAAGCTTGAGGTATCGGGTGATGCCAACGACTATGTCGGCAAGGGGCTGTCGGGGGGCACGGTGATTGTGCGTCCGCAGATGCAAAGCCCGCTTGTGGCCTCCGAGAATACGATCATTGGGAATACGGTGCTTTACGGTGCGACCGACGGGTATCTGTTTGCGGCTGGTCGCGCGGGCGAACGATTTGCTGTGCGCAACTCGGGCGCAAGCGTTGTGATCGAAGGTTGTGGCACGAATGGTTGTGAATATATGACCGGCGGTGTTGCGGTGATCCTTGGGTCCATTGGTGCGAACTTTGGGGCCGGGATGACCGGCGGGATGGCCTATCTTTATGATCCCGAAGGCCTCGCGCCTGACCTGATCAATCTGGAAACGCTGGTCACTTGCCCTGTGACGATGGATCACTGGGAGGCGCAATTGCGCGACCTGATCCAGCGCCATGCAGATGAAACCGGAAGCCTGAAAGCGGCCGAGATTTTGCAGCATTGGGACGTTGAAAAGGCACATTTTCTGCAGATTTGCCCGAAAGAGATGCTGGTCCATTTGCCCGTGCCCTTGTCGGTTGAAGAACAGGCAATTCCCGCCGAATAACTGTTGTGAGAACCCCGCATTTTGCGGGGTTTTTCACAAGGCCGCCTTGACCCTGTCAGATTTCACATGCCTTAACGGGCCATGCGTGATGCGAAGATCAAAAAGGCGATCCGTGGGAAGAAGCGCCCAAAGAAGCCGTCGCTGATGAAGCGACTGCGCCGCTTGATCTGGCGCGGGGCTTTGGGTGCCGTGGTTATGGTCCTTGCGCTGACGTTTGCGTTTTCTGTGATTAATCCGCCGACAAATATCTACATGGCCAGCGAAAGCCGCCGTTTGGGTGGCGTGGAACAAACCTGGGTGTCGCTTGATAGAATTGCCCCTGTCATGGTCCGCTCTGCGGTTGCGGCAGAGGATGCGAATTTCTGTCTGCACTGGGGGTTGGACGTTGATGCGATCCAGTCCGCCATTGATGAGGGCAGCAGCCGGGGTGCATCGACTATTTCACAGCAGACGGTCAAGAACGTCTATCTGTGGCATGGGCGGTCCTATGTGCGCAAAGCGCTTGAGGCCCTCTGGACCCCATTGGTCGAGGCGGTTTGGTCGAAAGAGCGTATTCTGGAAGTCTATCTGAATGTTGCCGAATTTGACGAGGGCGTGTTCGGGGTGCAGGCCGCAAGTCGCCACTATTTTGGCCGTGATGCTGCTGATCTGACAGCGACGCAAGCCGCGCGGCTGGCAATGGTTTTGCCATCGCCCAAAACCCGCAGCGCCTCTGATCCGACATCGGCCCAGCGTCGCCGTACCGCCAGCATCATGGATGGGGCCGCGACGATCAGGGCCGATGGCCGTGCCCGTTGTTTCCAAGGTTGAATGCGCAGCCGGGATGCGGCATTGAAGTTGCACCCATAACGTGAGCCGTTTGATGAATCGCTTGTACCATTACCCGCTGTCCCCGTTTTCCCGCAAAGTGCGTCTGTCACTGGCCGAGAAGAAGATCGAAGTTGAACTGGTGGAAGAAAAGTATTGGGATCAGGATCCCGACTTTTTGCGCCGAAATCCGGCAGGGAAAATTCCGGTGCTCAGGCTTGGGAACTACACGATGGCCGATAGCACCGCGATTTGTGAATACCTTGAAGAGGCCCATCCCCAGCCCGCGCTGTTGCCCCAGAACGCCGAGGCCCGGTATGAGGCGCGTCGTTTGGTTGGCTGGTTTGATGATAAGTTTCATAAAGATGTGACCGCCAAACTGCTGGGCGAACGTGTGTTTCGCAAGGTCATGGGTACGGGCTATCCTGACAGTACGAACGTCAAGGAAGGGTCCCGCGCGGTGAAGTATCACTTGGATTACATGGCGCAGTTATTGGACCAGCGGCGCTGGCTGGCGGGCAATGATATGACCTTGGCGGACTTTTCGGCCGCCGCGCAGCTGTCGTGTCTGGATTACATTTCCGATGTGGATTGGAACCGTCACGAGGTGGTCAAAGATTGGTACGCCAAGATCAAATCCCGTCCCGCGTTCCGGTCATTGCTTGCCGATCAGGTGCCGGGATTTCCGCAACCTGTGCATTATGCTGATTTGGATTTTTAGATTGATGCGGTGTGTGGGCCCCGCCCGCCGCCATTGTCGCTCGGACCAATGGCGCAAAAATGGCGGCCCCCTTTTTGGGGGGGGGGGGGCCCCGCCGCGGGGCGGCCCCGCCGGGGGGTTT
>CAYPVL010000069.1:4914-12016 GCA_964414165.1 uncultured Cognatiyoonia sp. | reverse complement strand
GCCCCCGTCCTTCGGACTCCCCCGGGATATTTTGAAACCAAAGAGATATGGGCGTGAAGGCGCAATTGATTGGTTTTGCGCAAGAGGCGGGCTTTGCCTCCGTGGGGGTTTGCCGTCCTGATGCTGTGGATGTTGCGGGCCGGTTGGCGGCTTTTGTGGATGCGGGCTATCATGGTCAGATGGGCTGGATGGCTGAACGGATGCACTGGCGCGGCGATCCTTCTGCGCTTTGGCCCGAGGCCCGGTCAGTTGTGATGTTGGCCGAGCCTTATACGCCGGATCATGATCCATTAGCTGTGTTAGATCGTCCCGAAAAGGGCGCGATTTCGGTTTATGCCCAAGGGCGCGATTATCATGATGTCGTCAAGAAGCGACTCAAGCGTGTGGGCCGGTGGTTGATAGATCAGGTGCCGGGGGCCCAGATCAAGGTGTTTGTTGATACCGCCCCGGTGATGGAAAAACCCCTTGCGCAGGCTGCGGGCCTGGGCTGGCAGGGCAAACACACCAATCTGCTGGGCCGTGATCTGGGAAATTGGGTCTTTTTGGGCGCGATTTTTACGACTGTTGACCTTGAACCCGATGTGCCAGAGGTCAGCCACTGTGGATCGTGCACAGCGTGCTTGGATGTGTGTCCGACGGATGCTTTTCCTGCCCCCTATCGTTTGGATGCCCGCCGCTGCATTTCTTACCTCACGATTGAACACAAAGGCCCGGTTGATCCCGATCTGCGGGCCCGCATGGGCAACCGCATTTATGGCTGTGATGATTGCCTCGCGGTCTGTCCTTGGAACAAATTCGCAGCCCAAGCCCGCGATCTGAAATATGCAGCCCGCCCCGAAGTGAAAGACCCGGATCTTGCCGCGCTTGCGACTTTGGATGATGCGGCGTTTCGGGCGCGGTTTTCAGGATCGCCCATTAAGCGGATTGGCCGGGATCGCTTTGTGCGCAACGTGCTTTATGCCATCGGAAATTCGGGCATGCCTGCCTTAAGGCCAGCCGCGCAAGCCTTGATTGATGACCCTGATCCGGCAGTCGCCGATGCCGCCCGCTGGGCCGTCACGCGTCTTTGATTGTGACCTTTCCGTCGGTCGGCCTATGTCTTGCTCAAAGGAGATTGCCCATGCGTTTCGCGATTTGTTTTGCCCTTTTGCCTTTCATGGCCAGTGCCGAGGTTGACCAAGGCCGCCCCAATGCCGCCTTCCAGCCAGCGTTTGAGAACCAGACCCGCGCGCCTGCACTTGCGCCCACAAGTGTTGTGGTTGAAACATTTGCCACCGGGCTAGAGCATCCTTGGGGCATTGCCCGCATGCCCGATGGCCGCTTTCTGGTGACAGAGCGGCCGGGGCGGCTGCGCCTTGTCGGCTCCGGTGGTCTTGTGTCCGGGCCAATTGCAGGACTGCCGCCTGTGGATAGCCGAGGGCAAGGCGGCCTGCTTGACGTGGCGCTATCGCCTGATTTTGAAGACGATCAGATCGTATTCTGGACCTATGCAAAGGCCGTTGATGGAGGCCTTGTCACCGCTGCGGCGCGCGGTGTGTTTTCTGAGGGGGGCGAGATTTTGGATGCGCAGGATATCTTTATCCAAACCCCGCCGTCCCAAAACGCAGCGCACTATGGCAGTCGGATCATCCCGATGCCCGATGGCACTGTCTGGATCACCACTGGTGAACATTCGCGCCGCGCCGATGCGGTGAAGGCGCAGGATATCAATACAACCTACGGCAAGGTGATCCGCCTGAACTGGGATGGGTCCGTTCCTGCGGATAATCCGTTCGTGGGGCGTGATGGCGATGATGCGATCTGGTCCTATGGGCATCGCAACATGCAGGGTGCCGCGTTGGATGCGGTTGGTGATCTTTGGACGATTGAACATGGCCCGCGCGGCGGGGATGAATTGAATAAACCTGAGGCTGCGAAGAACTATGGCTGGCCTGTGATTTCCTACGGGATCAACTACAATGGTAGCGAAGTTGGCAGCGGTATTGCTGCGCAGAACGGGATGGAGCAACCCGTTTATTACTGGGACCCGGTCATCGCCCCCGGTGGGATGTTGTTTTATGATGGTGCCTTTGCGCCGTGGCAGGGGGATGCGATCATTGCCTCGCTGCGCCCCGGCGGACTTGTGCGCCTGAAGATGGAAGGCGGGCGCGTTGTGGGTGAGGAACGCCTGCTGCGTGATGTTGGTCGTGTGCGCGATGTTGAGATGTTGCCTGATGGCAGTCTACTGGTTTTGCTGGATGACGCAGATGGCGCAATCTTACGGGTCATGCCCGGTCAATGAACCTCAAGCTTTCCCTTGCACGTATCGCCGCCCGAACAGAGCGGTTCATTGATCGCTTTCGCGGAGCAGAAACAGCGCAGCCCGAGATCACCCCATATCTCGGCTATGCAACGCCAACCCATCTGATTGTACGGGGGCGCGTGTTGGGTAAATCCAAAGAACGCTTGCTGCGCCCGGATCAATCCCGTTTTGCAAATTTCCGCGCGATGGTGCGCCTATTCCATACTGATGAGATTGCGGGCGTGCAGGTCAGTGCCAGTGATGTGACAGGGCAAAGCGATGAAGAAGGGTATTTTACGCTGGAACTGCCACGCACTGATGCAGTCGGGCGGGTTGAGGTACCGGTGCATATCGGGGCAGAGGTATGCCCGTGTCCGGTGCTGATCCCCCGACCGAACGCAGCCTTTGGCATCATCTCGGACGTGGATGACACGATGATCTACACCGGGGCCTATCAGCTTTGGCGTAACCTTTGGACGTCGCTTACCGGGAACGCCGCAACGCGGCTTGTGTTTCCCGATGCAGAGCATCTGATGCAACGCTTGGATGCGGGGATGAACCCTGTGTTCTTTGTCAGCTCATCGCCGTGGAATTTCTATGGATTCCTACGCGACATCATGGAGCGCAGCGCCCTGCCCGAAGGCCCGATGTTCCTGCGCGACTACGGGATCAGTGAAACGCAGTTTATCACGGGTACCCACGGTGATCACAAAGGATCGGCGATTGATACGATCATGGCGGCGAACCCTGATCTGTCTTTCGTGCTGGTCGGCGACACCGGTCAACATGATGCGCATGTCTACGCGGATGCGGCCAAGCGCCATCCGGGGCGGGTGTCCATGGTGATCCTGCGGCAAGCGGGTGCGAAACTGGATACCCCGTCCATTGATGCCTTGCGCAGCGCGGGTGTGGCCGTGCATGTGGGTGCCAGTTACGACGATATGGACATCTGACATGCAGCCCCTGCGCGGTATTTTGTTCAAGGTGCTTTCAGTGACCGTCTTCATGGGAATGGCAAGCCTTGTAAAGGCGGCTTCGGCAGATGTGCCAGCAGGGCAGGCGGTGTTCTTTCGGTCGTTCTTCGCGCTGCCGATCATCTTTGGGTGGTTGGCGGTGCGCCATGAAATGCGCGATGGGTGGAAGACGACGAATCCCTTGGGGCATTTCTGGCGTGGGCTGGTCGGGACCACGGCGATGGGGCTGGGGTTCACAGGGTTGGGGTTGTTACCCCTGCCCGAAGTGACCGCAATTGGCTATGCAGCGCCACTTCTTGTGGTCGTCTTCGCAGCGATGTTCCTGAACGAACAAGTCGGCGTGTTCCGCCTCAGCGCCGTGGCGCTGGGCATGGCGGGGGTGTTGATCGTGCTCTCGCCGCGTTTGTCTGTCGGGGCAGATATGGGTACGTCCGAAACCTTGGGGGCCGTCGTCGTCCTGATGGGTGCTGTCTTTGCCGCGCTCGCGCAGGTCTTCGTGCGCCGGTTGGTGGCGACCGAAGGGACTGCGGCAATCGTGTTCTGGTTCACGATCACTTCCAGCGCCTTGTCACTGCTGACCATCCCTTGGGGCTGGGTCTGGCCAGCGTGGGATATGGCGCTGATGCTAATCTGTGCGGGCTTGCTTGGGGGCATCGGGCAGATCTTCCTGACCTCAAGCTATCGCTACGCAGATGCGTCCCTCGTCGCGCCGTTCGACTACACATCAATGATCCTCGCGCTGAGCATCGGCTACTTCCTATTCGACGAAGTGCCCACGGGCACAATGCTAATCGGGGCCTGCGTGGTGATTGTCGCCGGGGTGGCAATCATCCTGCGCGAGCGGCACCTGGGGCTAGAGCGGGCGCAGCAGCGGAAGGTGACGGGGAAGATGGGAGCATGACTAACGCTTTTTGGCCGGCCTTGGGAACCCACTCTGAACGCCGTCAATGTGTTCGTACAGGTCCGCTGATACATTTCGCCAGAGTGGGTCCAATACAATTTTGACACCTTCGCGACGGGCCAGTTTTGCAGCGGGTACAAAGTCGGCGTCGCCTGAAACGAGGATTATTGTTTCAGCTTGTTTCTTCAAAGAAATTGACGCGATATCCAAACCAATTCGCATATCTACGGCTTTTTGGCGCAGGCCCGGTGCAAAGTCATCATCTGACAATTCTGCAACTGAAAGCTTACCATTGAGCAAAGCAGTTTGCGGTTGATCTTTTAGTATCCAGGAACGTTCTTTACGGACTTCGCCCAGCCGGACTGCGGTGTTGGCGCGCTTGCGAAGTTCGTCAAAAAGGTTGAGTCGAAATTGTGCTTCGGCGGTTTTGCCGTAGTCAATCGCCTTCTTGGATACAGGGAAGTGCCCTTTGTTCATGTATGGTTTCGCATCGTAATAAAAGACACGGTAGAGTAATGCGCGTTCACTCGTTGCACCATAAATCTTGTTTTGAGTCTTAAGGTGCCCGGTTACCAACCGCGATATTGCATTAGCGACTTCAGTTGCGTTGCCATTATCTAAGTTTGGGCACACCGATGGCAAGCGCTTAAGTAGGAAACCAGCGTCAATCAGGATTGCGACTTTGTTCATTTAACTCCAAAAAAATAAGCCCCAAGGGATCGGCTTTCATCGAGATATCGAGGACGAAAGCGTACTGCCAAGGGGCGAATAGATCTTATATGAATCTGTTGTTATTTGCTGTCAATGAATAAATTCTTAAGCCCGCACCAACTTCTCATAAGTACTCGCCACATCAACCGCCAAAGCCCCAACCTCAAAGTTGTAGTCCCCGATCTGTCCAATCGGTGTGACTTCGGCCGCGCTACCGGTCAGCCAGGCTTGTTCGAAACCTTCAAGTTCTTCGGGCATAATGTGGCGTTCATGGACCTTGATATCTTTTTCCTGCAACATTGTGATGATTGTCTGGCGGGTCAGGCCGTTCAGGAAGGCGTCGGGGGTCGGCGTGTGCACTTCGCCGTCTTTGACGAAGAACAGGTTCGCACCGGTGCATTCAGCGACGTAGCCGCGATAATCAAACATCAACGCGTCCGAGCAACCTTTGGCCTCGGCGGCGTGTTTGGACATGGTGGCAATCATGTAAAGACCGGCGGCCTTCGCTTGTGACGGGGCGGTTTCGGGCGAGGGGCGTTTCCACTTGGCGATATCAAGTTTCGCGCCTTTGGTTTTCGCATCTCCGTAGTAATTGCCCCACTCCCATACGGCGACGGCAAGATGAACAGGGTTGCGTTCGGCCGCGACACCCATGTCTTCGCCTGACCCGCGCCATGCAACGGGGCGGACGTAGGCGTCGGTCAGCCCGTTGGCATCAAGGGCTGCCCGGTTGGGCGCTTCGTTTTCATCGACGGGGTAGGGGATTTCAAAATCAATCAGATTGGCGGATTTTTTCAAACGCTCTGAATGCAGGCGGGATTTGAAGATCTTGCCAGAATAGCAGCGCTCGCCCTCAAACACGGATGAGGCATAGTGCATGGCGTGCGTCAGAATGTGGACGTTTGCATCGCGCCATTCGACCAATTTGCCGTCTAACCAGATTTTGCCGTCCCGATCATCATATGCGCCCGCCATCGGACCTCTCCTTGCTACGATTTGCGTTTATTGCGCAAATAGGTCCGAAGTGGACATAAAGTTACGCATTTTCTAGGAATCGGTACCAATTGAACCTTGGAATGTCAACAAGGCTGACGTATTCTTGCGCAAAGCGCGGGCAAGAGGACTGAAAATGTCGCAAAATACGCAACCGCAGGTCGGTCAAAGCCTTTTGTTCTTGACTGATGAGCAGGTCAGACAGGGGATTGAGGCAATGTTCTTTGCCTATCGCGGCTTTACCGCCGATCCTGACCGTATTCTGGCCAAGATGGCCTATGGGCGTGCACATCACCGGGCGATTCACTTTATTCACCGCGCGCCGGGGACGACGGTGAACAACCTGCTTGCGATCCTTGGCGTCACAAAACAATCGCTTAATCGTGTCTTGCGTACACTTGTTGCGGACGGTTTGGTGTCTTCAACGGTTGGAACGCGTGACAAACGTGAACGACATCTGCATCTTACAGAAGCAGGAGCGACCTTGGAGCGTGCTTTGTCGGATGCCCAGCGTGATCGGATGCGCAGTGCGTACCGGGCCGCCGGTCCCGAAGCGGTTGCAGGGTTTCGCCAAGTGCTAGAGGCGATGATGGATGATGATATGCGTCATGCGTATGAGACGATGAAGGACAGAACCGAATGAATGCTGATGACGCCCACCTGTTGATTGTCGATGATGACGAACGGATTCGGATGCTGCTGCAGAAGTTTCTGTCGCGCAATGGCTTTCTGGTCACCGGCGCCCGCGATGCCGCCCATGCCCGTCGCGTTCTGTCTGGCCTGGAATTTGATCTGATTGTGCTTGATGTGATGATGCCTGGCGAAGATGGTATGTCGCTCTGCCGTGATCTGCGCCAGACAATCGAAACCCCTATTCTACTTTTGACTGCAAAGGGCGAAACCGATGATCGCATTACCGGCCTTGAAGCCGGTGCCGATGATTATCTGGCCAAACCCTTTGAACCCAAAGAACTGCTTTTGCGTATCAATGCCATCTTGCGCCGTGTCCCGCAGGTCGAGGCCGCAGTTGTCGCCCCGAAGGTGCTGCATATGGGCCCTGTGCGCTATGACATCGCGCGCGGTGAGATGTGGAATGGTGATGATATGGTCCGCCTTACTGCGACCGAAAGCCAGCTGATGCGCATCTTCTCTGCCTCACCCGGTGAGGCGATGACCCGATCCCATTTGGTTGAGGAACTTAGCCGTTCGGGCGGGCAGACGCAGGAACGTGCGGTGGATGTG
>CAYPVL010000069.1:0-4904 GCA_964414165.1 uncultured Cognatiyoonia sp. | reverse complement strand
CCTGCGCCGCAAGATCGAGGTTGATCCCAAGCAACCCCGTTATCTGCAAACGGTCCGCGGTGCCGGATATATGCTGGCCCCGGAATGAAAATGGCCGCTTGCAGCGGATTTCATCATTGGCGCTGCTTGTGACGTGAGCCCGTTATGCGGTGGTGTGTGGCTTGAGATCGGTGGTATGCGCTCCGCGCGGGCATATTTTTATTCAAAAGAAGCATTGATGTTTGGCTGCAGGATAGCGAGTTTGTCGTATGACCACAGCCTTGATTACCCACCCCGCATGTTATGACCATGTCACCCCACCCGGCCATCCTGAACAGGTGGCGCGGTTGGATGCTGTTTTGGGCGCGCTTGAGGGACTTGATCTTATGCGTTTGAAGGCTCCGATGGGGGCTGAGGATGATATTCTGCGCGCCCATCCTGCCGCCCATATCGCCGCGTTGCGTTCTGCTGCCCCCTCAGATGGCTGGCGCTCATTGGATGCCGATACCCATATGTCGGTCGGTACGCTTGAGGCCGCCTTTCGCGGGGTTGGTGGGATCGTTCGTGCCATAGATGCTGTGATGACAGGCGAGGCTGGAAATGCGTTTGTTGCCATGCGCCCGCCCGGCCATCATGCAGAGCGCGAGACCCCGATGGGGTTTTGCTTCTTTGGCAATGTTGCGATTGCAGCCAAATATCTGTTGGACCACCACGGGTTAAAGCGCGTGGCGATCGTGGATTTCGATGTACATCACGGCAATGGCACGCAGGATTTGGTCGAAGACGATGACCGGATATTGTTCTGTTCGACACATCAGATGCCGCTTTATCCCGGCACCGGGGCGGCGCATGAAACAGGCGTTGGCAACGTGCTGAATGTGCCCTTGCGCGATGGCGATGGCGGGAAGGCGTTCCGCGATGTGATGGACAGGGTGGTGTTGCCCCGTGTTGAAGATTTCGCGCCTGAATTTCTGCTCATCTCTGCTGGATTTGATGCACATAAAGATGATCCATTGGCGGGGCTGAACCTTGTTGCGGATGATTTTTCTTGGGTGACGCGGCGCTTGTGCGATCTGGCGGCGACCCATTGTCAGGGTCGCGTTGTGTCCGCGCTTGAGGGCGGGTATGACTTGGCAGCGCTAGGGGCCTCGGCCCGCGCCCATGTGGATGTGTTGAAGGAGGCTGCCGGATGAGCGCGCCAGATGTAAATGAGATGAGCTTTGAAGATGCCATGAAAGAGCTGGAAACCGTTGTTGGCCAGCTTGAGCGTGGCGATGTGGCCCTTGATGCCTCGATTGCTTTGTATGAACGCGGTGCGGCGCTGAAGGCGCGCTGTGAGGCGAAGTTGAAAGAGGCCGAAGAGAAGGTCGCGAAGATCACGCTGACGCCGGATGGGCAGCCGACAGGGACTGCGCCGTTGGATGGGTGATCCAGCCCAATATCTAGATCAAGACTTTGGGCTTGAACGTGTCGATCTTGCAGAAAGCCGTATCCGCGTTGCTGGTATGGTTGAAGCACGCGTATCGGGTTATGCGAAGGGTTTACACAATGCGCTTGGCGCGCCTTTTGCCTACGCAGTCCTTGGCGGGAAAATGTTGCGTGGGTTTATGGTTTGCGAAAGCGCGCGGCTGCATGGGCTGACATATGCGCACAGCGCTGCGGTTGCGACAGCGATTGAATGCATTCACGCCTATAGCCTTGTGCATGATGATTTGCCTTGCATGGATGATGATGACCTGCGCCGTGGACAGTTGACAGTACATAAGAAATGGGATGACGCCACTGCAGTTCTTGTTGGCGATGCCCTTCAGGCGTTTGCTTTTGAAGAAGTTGTCCGCTTTGATGCGCCAGCTGCGGATCGGCTGGCGCTTAGTCAATCCCTTGCCCGCGCCGCTGGTGCGCAGGGCATGGTCGGTGGTCAGGCGCTGGATATCGCGGCAGAGTCCGCTGAACTGCCGCTGACGCTTGATCAAATCACGACCTTGCAGGCTGGCAAAACTGGTGCCTTAATCACATGGTCTTGCGCGGCAGGGGCGCGAATGGTCGGTACTGATACGCAGGCTTTGACGACCTATGGCGACGCCCTTGGCCTTGCCTTCCAAATCGCCGACGACATCCTTGATGTCGAAGGCGACGCTGCCATCGTCGGCAAGGCGGTTTCCAAAGACGAAGCTGCCGGAAAGGCCACTTTTGTTTCCCTTTTGGGCCTTGATGGGGCAAAGCGCCGCGCGGCGGAACTGGTGGAATCTGCCCAGGATGCGTTAAGTCCTTATGGAGAAGATGCGGATACGCTGCGCGAAGCCGCGCAGTTTGTGATCACCCGCAAAAAGTAGGAGCCGCGATATGGCTGACCGTCCCAACACCCCCGTGCTTGACCGGGTGCATGTGCCCGCTGATATGAAAACCCTGTCGGATGCAGAACTGCTGCAACTTGCCAGCGATGTGCGGGCCGAGACGATTTCGGCTGTGTCCGAGACGGGTGGGCATTTAGGGGCCGGGCTTGGGGTCGTTGAACTGACCGTCGCCCTGCACGCTGTGTTCGATGCGCCCAAGGACAAGATCATTTGGGATGTGTCCCATCAGTGCTACCCCCACAAAATCCTGACCGGGCGCCGTGACCGCATCCGCACTTTGCGGATGAAGGACGGGCTGTCAGGTTTCACCAAGCGTTCGGAATCTGAATTTGATTGCTTTGGTGCCGCCCATTCCAGCACGTCGATTTCTGCCGCGCTCGGCTTCTCGGTTGCGCGTGATTTGGGCGGGGAAGGTGGCGATGCGATTGCGGTGATTGGCGACGGGGCCATGTCTGCTGGCATGGCCTTTGAGGCGATGAATAACGCAGGTCATCTGGGCAAGCGGCTGATCGTCATTCTGAATGACAATGAAATGTCCATCGCCCCGCCTGTCGGGGCAATGTCATCCTACCTGTCGCGGCTTTACGCGGGTGAACCGTTTCAGGAATTCAAGGCCGCCGCCAAGGGCGCGATTTCGCTTTTGCCCGAACCGTTCCGTGAAGGGGCCAAGCGGGCCAAGGATATGGTCAAGCATATGACCGTCGGTGGGACGATGTTTGAGGAACTTGGGTTCTCTTACCTTGGCCCGATTGATGGCCACGATATGGAACAGTTGCTATCTGTCCTGCGCACCGTGAAGGACCGTGCAACGGGGCCGATCCTGATCCATGCGATCACGAAAAAGGGCAAGGGCTATGCCCCTGCCGAGGCGGCCCGTGATCGGGGGCACGCGACGGGCAAGTTCAACATGATCACGGGGGAGCAGGCGAAAGCGAAAAGCAATGCGCCGTCCTACACCTCTGTTTTTGCGGAAAGCCTGTTGAAACACGCCGCTGCCGACAGCCGCATTTGTGCTGTGACAGCGGCGATGCCCGACGGGACGGGCCTCAGCAAATTTATGGAGCGCTATACATCCCGCTGCTTCGACGTTGGGATTGCCGAACAACATGCGGTGACCTTCAGCGCCGGGCTTGCCGCCGGCGGAATGCGCCCGTTCTGTGCGCTTTATTCCACGTTCCTGCAGCGTGGGTACGATCAGGTGGTGCATGATGTAGCCATCCAACGCCTGCCCGTGCGCTTCGCGATTGATCGCGCTGGGCTTGTCGGCGCGGATGGGGCGACCCACGCAGGGGCGTTTGATATCGGGTTTTTGGCGAACCTTCCCGGCTTTGTCGTGATGGCAGCAGCGGATGAGGCAGAGCTTGTGCGTATGGTCGCCACGGCTGCGGCGCATGACGCGGGGCCAATCGCGTTCCGCTTCCCGCGTGGCGAAGGCGTTGGCGTGGATATTCCAGCGGATGCGCAACCGCTTGAGATTGGCAAGGGCCGGATGATCCGCGAAGGCAAACAGGTCGCGATCCTTTCCTTCGGAACGCGACTGCAAGAGGTCGAGGCTGCGTGCGAAGCGCTTGCTGCAAAAGGGATCACCCCGACGATTGCAGATGCACGCTTTGCTAAACCGCTAGATCGGGATTTGATCCTGAAACTCGCGGCAGAGCATGATGCGTTGATCACCATCGAAGAAGGTGCGGTCGGTGGATTTGGCAGCCATGTCGCACAGCTATTGGCCGACGAAGGCGTATTTGATCATGGGCTGAAGTACCGCTCAATGGTGCTGCCGGATATCTTTATCGATCAAGCGGGGCCGAAGGATATGTACGATGTAGCCGGGTTGAATGCCGAACATATCGAAGCAAAGGTGCTTGAGGTAATTGGTGTGGCTGCGCTGGGCAAGCGGGCCTAGTTTTAGGCGTTCATTGCGTTGACGACGCGTGAAAAGTCAAGGCCATCGACCATATGCATTGACCATTCAGGGAAATGACGCGCGTCAATTTCCTTTTCATCAAGGATCTTGAATCCACTGTGGCGGTCGTCACGTTCGATGATCGCAAGCAGGCTGCGCACATCCGCCTCTTCGCCCTCAAGGCATTGGCAGAAATTACGGCCATTGAAAGCAAGGGCACCGGTGATGTTGCGGGCGCGATTGGCCGTATTTGCATGGGCGACGATGGCCTCAAATTCGGGCTTTTTGACGTTGGGCATCGCGGTAGAGAAGTAGAGTGTTCTGATCATGGCGTTTACCGTTTGTTAACTGCCTAAGAATTAGGCCACATTTGAACCGGGTCAACGTAAACCGGGTCAGAATTAGCAAATTGATGATCAGTTGGTTTTGCTGCGATCCGCTTTATCCAACCGGGTCTCAATCGCCTCAAGCTTCTTCAACACTACGTCCCGGTACGCATCCTGCGCCGCATTGCTTTCTGCCGCATGTGCATCCTGCATTGAATTCACGATCAGACCGACCAGCAGGTTCACCACCGCGAAGGTGGTCACGAGAATGAACGGCACAAAGAAAGCCCAGGCGTAGGGGTAGACCTCCATCACCGGGCGCACGATGCCCATGGACCAGCT
>CAYPVL010000068.1:0-18220 GCA_964414165.1 uncultured Cognatiyoonia sp. | reverse complement strand
AAGGCGATGATGGGCACAGGCGAAGCCGAAGGCGAAAGCCGCGCAGTGCAGGCCGCCGAAAAAGCCATCGCGAACCCATTGCTGGACGAAATCAGCCTGGAAGGCGCGAAGGGCGTTTTGATCAACATTACAGGTGGTTACGACCTGACATTGTTCGAACTCGACGAAGCGGCCAACAAAATCCGCGAAAAGGTCGATCCAGAGGCGAATATCATCGTCGGCTCGACCCTCGACACCGAGATGAGCGGCAAGATGCGCGTTTCTGTTGTGGCAACAGGCATCGACGCGGTTGCAAAATCAAACGAAGTGCCGACCCCGCGCCGTTCAATGGCTGCACCTCTGGTGCAGGCGGTTGAGGCTGAAGACGTCAAAGCGGCCCCAGCACCAGCGCCCGCTGCTGCACCTGTTGCAGCCGTCGCGCCGGCCCCGGCACCCGAACCGACGCTGTTTGCAACCATGGATGACGAACGCCGTGTTGCCCCGGTTGAAGATGACTTTGCTGACATGCAAGAAGCTATCTCTGCAACGGATGACCTGCCCCCGCCGGCCTATCAGCCACGCCCAGAGCCAACGCTGGAAGCCCCGGAAACATTTGTGGCCCCACAGGCTGCAGCACCGCAGCCCGGTCAGCCATCACCTGATGCGCTTGCCCGTTTGCAGGCAGCTGTGAACCGCGCCCCCGCGCGCGAGCCAATGGCCGATGCCCCGCGCGTTGCCGAAGGTGAAAAGCCACGCTTTGGGATCAATTCATTGATCAACCGTATGACAGGCACAGGCGGCGAAGCTGCCGCCCCTGCACAACCTGCACGTCAGCAGCCTGCGGTCAGCCAGATGCCACAGGCTGATGCGGATGCGGATGCCGAAAAGATTGAAATTCCGGCCTTCCTGCGTCGCCAAGCGAACTGACGTTACGTAGATATCACACAAAGGGTCGCCCATTGGGCGGCCCTTTTTCATTTGTGATCAGTGACTTGCTGCAACTGCATTGGAAAATTGCTGCAAGTGAAACCGAATGTTTCAGACCGTTGCAAAGCGTGTGTTGAGCGCGCGGCCCACCCGGCCTAACTAGAATGGCAAGAAACTATTAATCCTTGTGAGGTCAACACACGTGCAGACCACTCTGCAATCATCTGTCACTTTTGAAGGTCGTGGCCTTCATACCGGGCAAGACGTGCGCGTCGTGCTGCGGCCTGCGATTGCGGGCACGGGTGTCGTGTTTCGCCGGATGGATTTGGACGGTGTTGAGATTGCGGCCCGGTGGGACAATGTCCTTGTGAGCCCGCTAAACACCCGACTTGAGAATGCGGATGGTGTCACTGTTTCAACCATCGAACATCTGATGGCTGCTTTGGCGGGCTGCGGTGTGCATAACGTGCTGGTCGAAATTTCGGGTGGCGAAGTGCCAATTATGGATGGCTCCGCTGCGGCTTTCGTGCGTGGCATTGTGAATGCCGGTGTCGTACATCTGAATGCACCTTTGCGCGCGATCGAAGTTCTGGAAGAGGTGCGCGTCACGCATGGCGCGGCAAGTGCATCGCTTTCGCCTGCCACAAGTCTGCAGATCGCCTTTCAGATAGACTTTGCCGATGCTGCGATTGGCCATCAGGAAAAGACCCTGAATATGGCCAATGGGTCATTTGTCCGTGAACTGTGCGATAGCCGCACGTTCTGCCGTCAGGCTGACGTGGATGCGATGCGCGCCAATGGGCTGGCCCTTGGCGGGACGTTGGATAACGCGGTTGTCGTGGACGGGGCCGAGGTTCTTAGCCCCGGTGGTTTGCGCCACGCGGATGAAGCCGTGCGCCATAAGATGTTGGATGCATTGGGTGATTTATACACCGCCGGTGCCCCGATCATTGGGCGCTACACCGGCAACCGGGCTGGTCACGCGATGACAAACAAGCTGCTGCGCGCTTTGTTCGCCCAGCCAAATGCGTGGCGTTATGTCACTTGTGATGCGCAGATTGCCGCCCGTTTGCCGGGTGTTGGTGTCTCAATGGCAGATCTTGCGCGCGTTGCGTAAGGTGGATCCCCGCGATTGGGTGTCAAAAGGCATTTTGCACGCCCATCTTTTCTGTTAGACCTGACCCAAACACGGGCGCAATCGCCCGGATGGGCGTTGAAGGCGAGGACGGGCATGTCAGCTAGAAAGTTTGCAAAGCAGGGACGTGGGCTTGCGCTTGGCGCATCACTGGCTTTGTTGGCCGCTTGCGGAGGCTTTGATCCGCGGGCTGAAGGCGCTTTGGAGCAGTATTCGGCCGCTGATATTTTCGCCCGCGGCGAGCTTGAGCTTGAAACCGGCGATGCGGATGATGCCGCCTTCTACTTTGGCGAGATTGAGCGGCTGTATCCCTATTCCGAATTTGCCCAGCGTGCCTTGATCATGCAGGCCTTTTCCTTCCACAAAGATCGCAACTATCCAGAAAGCCGCGCATCAGCGCAGCGTTTCCTTGATTTCTACCCCGCCGAAGAAGATGCGGCCTATGCCCAGTATCTGCTCGCGCTTTCCTACTATGACCAGATTGATGAGATTGGCCGCGATCAGGGTCTGACCTTTCAGGCCTTGCAGTCCCTGCGCACTGTGATCGAGCGTTATCCTGACACCGAATATGCCCGGTCTTCCATTCTGAAGTTTGATCTGGCCTTTGACCACCTGGCCGCCAAGGAAATGGAGATTGGCCGCTACTACCTTAAACGCAATCATTTCGCCGCTGCGGCCAATCGCTTTCGTATCGTGGTTGAGGATTTCCAGACCACGACCCATACGCCCGAAGCTCTGCACCGTTTGGTTGAAACCTACCTTGCCCTTGGTCTGACGGATGAGGCCCAATCGGCGGGTGCTATCTTGGGGTATAACTTCCAGTCCACCGAATGGTATGAAGACAGCTATGCCTTGCTCACCGGCCAAGGCCTTGAGCTGCGCGATGTGGGCAATAATTGGTTGTCGGCCATTTACCGGCAGGTGGTGCGCGGTGAGTGGTTGTAAGGATGGTGGGTTGAACCCCACCCAACGCTAGATGCTACGTGGGCTTGATATTCGGGACATGCTGATCATTGATCGGCTGGAACTGGCGTTCCAGCCCGGTCTGAACGTGCTGACAGGCGAGACGGGGGCAGGCAAGTCGATCCTTTTGGATTCCCTTGGGTTTGTGTTGGGTTGGCGCGGTCGTGCCGAACTCGTCCGCGCGGGGGCAGAGCAGGGTGAGGTCACAGCTTGGTTCGATCTGGCAGAGGATCATCCGGCGCAGGCTGTCCTAAGTGAGGCTGGATTTGAAGCTTCGGATGAGTTGATCCTGCGTCGCGTCAATTCCCGTGATGGCCGCAAAACCGCTTGGGTTAATGATCGTCGTGTTTCTGGGGAAATTTTGCGCAGCTTGTCGGAAACTTTGGTTGAACTTCACGGTCAGCACGATGATCGCGGCCTTCTGAACCCGCGCGGCCATCGCGTGATGCTGGATGAATTCGCAGGTGTCAACACAGACCCGTGCCGCAAGGCATGGCGCGCTTTGGTCGATGCCCGCAAAGCGCTGGACGCGACCGAGGCCCGCATCGCCGAGGCCCGCGCCGAAGAGGATTATCTGCGCCATGCGGTTGGTGAATTGGACACATTGTCACCCGAGTTTGGCGAAGAGGCCGCGTTGGATAGCCAGCGCCGTTTGATGCAAGCCTCTGAAAAGATCCGCACCGATATTGCGAAAGCCGCAGAGGCGCTTGGCCTGCAAGGGGCTGAAGGCACCTTAAGCGATGCATCCCGCTGGTTGATTGGTGCTGCGGAAAAGGCCGATGGCCTTTTGGATGATCCATTGGCTGCGATTGAACGGGCTTTGGCGGAATTGGACGCTGCCCAGCAAGGGGTTGAGACTTGCTTGCAAGCCTTGTCCTTCAACTCATCCGAACTTGAGGACTGCGAAGAGCGCCTGTTCGCGATCCGCGGCTTGGCCCGCAAGCACAATGTCCTGCCTGATGAGTTGGTCAAATTGGCCGAGGATTTGCGCGGACGCTTGGCGGTGCTGGATCAGGGCGAGGCGGATTTGGCAGGGTTGCAGGCGGCTTTGCGCGCAGCTGACGCGGATTACGCGAAAGCGGCAGAGGCGTTGAGCGCCAAGCGCCAGAAAGCGGCACGCAAATTGGATGCGGCGATGGCTGCTGAACTTGCCCCGCTTAAGATGGAACGCGCGGTGTTTCGCACGGCTGTAACCACAGCCGAGGCTGGGCCAGAGGGCGCAGATGCGGTGGCCTTCACCGTTGCTACAAACCCCGGAGCCCCGTCAGGGCCACTGAATAAGATCGCCTCTGGCGGTGAACTGTCCCGCTTTTTGCTGGCGCTCAAGGTCTGTCTGACAAAGGCGGGCGGCGGAGGCCTGACGATGATCTTTGATGAGATTGATCGCGGCGTCGGTGGTGCAACAGCAGCGGCTGTCGGGCGGCGCTTGGCGGATTTGGCGCAAGGCGGGCAGGTGCTTGTGGTCACGCATTCCCCTCAGGTGGCGGCCCTTGGTGGGCATCATTGGCGTGTGGAAAAGCGTCAGGATGCGAAGACGACGTTATCGACGGTGGTCCCTTTGGATGCCGGCGACCGCGTGGATGAGATTGCACGGATGTTGTCGGGCGACACGATCACCGATGCCGCCCGGGCGGCGGCCAAAGAACTGATGACAGGCTAGTTCTGCTGCACAAGCTTCCCCGGATTCATGATGTTGGCTGGATCAAGCGCGCGCTTCACCTCGCCCATCACATCCCAAGCCTCTCCGTGTTCGGCGCGCATATACCCCAGCTTGCCCATCCCAACCCCATGTTCGCCAGTGACCGTGCCGCCAAGCCGCAAGGCCCGCTTGGCCATGTTGTTGGATAGGGTTTCGGCGGCTTGGCGTTCTGCGGCGTTATCGGAATCAATTAACAAGATCGCATGGAAATTCCCGTCACCCACATGCCCAAGGATGGGGCCTGTGATGATACTATCGGCGATTTCGGCCTCGGTTTCGGCAAGTGCGGTGGCCAGTTTTGAGATCGGCACACAAACATCGGTGACAATCGCCCGTGCGCCCGGACGGATCGCAAGGATTGCATAATAGGCGTCATGACGCATCTTCCAAAGGCGGGCGCGATCCTCGGCCTTGGTGGCCCAGTCAAAGCCACTGGCCCCAAAGTCGGCCGCGATATCGCCAAGCGTGGCTGCGTCCTCGGCGACGCTTGTGTCAGAGCCATGAAATTCAAGCAATAGGTGAGGTGTGGCCGGTAAGTCCATGTTTTCATATGCATTTACTGCCTTAACAGATGCGGTGTCCAGCAGTTCAATCCGGGCTATGGGCACGCCCATCTGGATTGTGGTTATCACAGCATCGACTGCGGATTGTACATCTGGAAAGGCGCAGACCGCCGCCCCAATCGCCTGTGGTTGGCCGTAAAGTTTCAACGTCAGTTCGGTGATAATCCCAAGCGTTCCTTCGGCCCCGACAAACAAACTGGTCAGATCATAGCCCGCACTGGTTTTGCGCGCGCGGCTGCCGGTGCGAATGATTCGCCCATCTGCCAGCACAACCTCAAGCCCCATGACATTGTCGCGCATCGTGCCATAGCGCACTGCCGTCGTCCCGCTGGCGCGGGTCGAGGCCATGCCGCCAAGCGAAGCATTTGCACCCGGATCAATCGGAAAGAACAAACCGGTCGCGCGCAAGTCGGTATTCAAAGCCTCGCGCGTGACACCCGGCTGAACTCGGACGTCCATGTCAGCGGCATTCACCTCAAGCACGTGATCCATCCGGGACACATCCAGCGATATCCCACCGCGTACCGCCAAAGCGTGCCCTTCAAGCGACGTGCCCGTGCCCCATGCGATGACCGGGCAATCATGGGCCGCACAGATGCGCACAGCACCCGCAACATCTTCGGTGCAGGTTGCATAGAACACCCCATCGGGCGGCGTTGTCGCGAAATGGGTTTCGGATCGGCCGTGCAAATCCAGATCACTGGGCGAGCGGGACAGTTGATCACCGAATTGGGACTGTAATTCATCCAAAGCGCTGTCTATGGTCATTGGCATGCCCTGTGTGGTTCTGACGAAATCCTACGTCAGCGCGCCGGGCAAGACCAGAGAAACGCCCATGTCCAATCCAATAAAATCGCTGATTTCGCAAAGCGCCGCCCGGATCACCGAGGACAGTCGCAATGCGCTGAAGGTGATGAAGAGAGCGGGGCCAAACCAAGTGCAGTTCTGGTTTATCGCCCTTTTAATTGGGATTGCGGCGGGTGGTGCTGCGGTGATCTTTCGCCTTGGAATTACAGCGCTGCAATCATCGGTTTATGGCACTGATAACATTCGGCAATTACACAGCTTTGCTGAAAGCCTTGCGTGGTATCATGTGCTGCTTATTCCGATCATCGGCGGTTTGGTTGTGGGCGTCATACTGGATCGCTTTACCAAAGACGGGCGTGTGCGGTCGGTTGCGGAAGTGATTGAAGGATCGGCCTTGAATGAAGGGCGGGTGGAAGTGCGGGCCGGGATCGCCTCGGCCTTTGCAAGTCTCATTACATTGTCCACGGGTGGTTCGAGCGGGCGCGAAGGCCCGGTTGTGCACTTGGCTGCGGTCTTGTCGACCGCTGTATCGCGTTTGATCAAGGCAAATGGCATCACGGGCCGTGATTTGCTGGGCTGTGCCGTCGCGGCGGCTGTGTCAGCCAGTTTCAATGCACCCATCGCCGGGGCTTTGTTTGCGCTCGAAGTGGTCCTGCGCCACTTTGCCGTTCACGCCTTTGCACCCATCGTCATCGCCTCGGTCGCTGGCACCGTGATCAACCGCTTGGTCTTTGGTGATCTGGCCGAGTTTGGCCTGCCGATCCAGAACATGCTGGCCTTTTATGTCGAACTGCCGGCCTTTCTGCTGCTCGGCGCGGTCTGTGGCCTTGTTGCGGTTGTGCTGATGCGCGCGATCTTTTGGGCCGATGACATCGGAACATGGGTGCAAGACCGGATCGGCCTGCGCCGCTTTCTGCGCCCCGCGATTGCAGGGGCGATACTGGGCGGTTTAGCGATCTTCTATCCCCATATTATCGGTGTTGGTTATGAAACGACCACCGCCGCATTGACGGGTGACCTTATATTCCACGAGGCGATCGTCTTCGTCGCCTTCAAAGTTCTTGCCGTCGCGATCACAATCGGGGGCCGCATGGGCGGCGGGGTTTTTTCGCCATCCCTGATGGTGGGGGCGCTGACGGGGCTGGCCTTTGGGATCATTGCAACGGGCGTATTTCCGGGGGCGTCCGGGTCACCCACGCTTTATGCGCTTGCGGGTATGGGGGCTGTGGCCGCAGCCGTTTTGGGCGCGCCGATTTCGACCACGTTGATCGTGTTTGAACTGACGGGCGACTGGCAGACCGGGCTTGCGGTGATGGTTGCTGTGTCGATGTCTTCGGCGATCTCATCAAAACTGGTGGATCGGTCCTACTTTCTGACCCAGCTTGAGCGGCGCAATATCCACGTTGCCGCGGGTCCGCAGGCCTATTTGCTGTCAAAATTCCGGGTGGCGACGATGATGCGCGACATGGAAAACAAACGCGCCGCGCCCGAAGATCAATGTTGGGAACTGATCGCCGAAGGCGTCTATATCGACGGCAATGCGACGCTGGAACAGGCAATGCCAATCTTTGAGGCCGCAAACCAACCCTTCATCCCCGTCGTGACCCTTGGCGGAGAAGGGGACGCCCCCGAACTTTGGGGTGCGTTGTTCCAAGTGGACGCATTGAAAGTGATGAACAAGGCATTGGCTGAAACAGCCGCCGAAGAGCATTCATAAGCGCACCCCTGCAACCAAGCGCAGACCGTTTGTGCACTGAAAGGGCTAGACTTCTTCCACCGCGACTTTGCGATGAAAGAACGCAAGGTATCCTTTGATTGCGGCCATATCCTCTTTCGGGTCTTCATAAGACCAGACCGCATCCGCAATCGTTCCGCTTTTGGCTTCAATCGCAAAATAGGTCGCATCGCCTTTGTAGGGACAGTGGGATGTCGTCTTTGACGGCTCAAGAAAAGCCATCGCGATATCGCTGCGGGGGAAATAGATCACAGGGGGATTGTCGCCCTCGATCAGTTCCAAAGCGTGCGCGCTTTCGCCGATGACGGCCCCACCGGCGCGCACCACGAAAGTGCTTGATGCGGGACGAATTTTGATATGGTCAGCCATGGCTGTCTTCCTTCCCCTGATTGTCAGGACGTGATCGGGTCCGCCGGGGCGGTGTCAAAGCGGGGCGCAGGCTGCAGTCAACCAATCAAGCGCGTCCCCTTGCACAAGCGGTGCGATCTTGGCCTGCGTTTGCGCGTGGTAGCCATTGATCCAGTCACGCTCTTGCGTTGACAGCAAACTAGCATCAATCAGCGCCCTGTCCAGCGGCACGAAGGTCAGCGTCTCAAAGGCGAACATCTCGCGCTGATCCGCGCCGGGCAGATCGGGGGCGGGGATGACGGTGATCAGGTTCTCAATCCTGATCCCGAAGGCCCCGGTGCGATAATATCCCGGTTCGTTTGACAGGATCATCCCAGCCTCAAGCGCGACAGTTGCGCGACGTGAAATCCCCTGCGGGCCTTCGTGCACCGAAAGATATGACCCGACACCATGGCCGGTGCCGTGATCATAATCCATGCCTTCGCTCCAAAGCGGGAACCGCGCGAGCGCGTCCAGATGCTGCCCAGCGATCCCTTTGGGGAACCGTGTGCGGCTGATCGCGATCATTCCTTGTAGAACGCGGGTATAGCAGGCGCGGTGCTCATCCGTTGCTGTGCCAATCGCGATGGTCCGGGTGATATCTGTGGTGCCGTCGCTATATTGCCCGCCACTATCGACCAGCAACAGATTGCCGGGGGTGACGGGCGCGTTTGTCTCTTCAGTCACGCGGTAGTGGACGATGGCCCCATGGGCACCTGCACCGCAAATCGTCTCAAAGCTGATGTCGCGTAATTGGTTTGTGTCGCGGCGAAAGTTCTCAAGCTGTTTGACGACGTCAATTTCGCAAAGCTGCCCTTTGGGACCTTCTGCATCAAGCCAAGCCAGAAAGCGCACCATCGCCGCCCCATCGCGCAGATGGGCTGCCTTTACACCCGCAATTTCGACGGGGTTCTTGCGTGCCTTGGGCAGGATGCAAGGATCATCGCCTTTTTGCGTCATAACCCCCACTGCGTGGAGCGTCCCGCGCACCGCTTGTGGGCAACTTTTGGGATCAATCTGCACCGGGCCCGAAAGGGTGCCCAGATGCGCAAGGAAGGTGGCTTTGTCATACACAGTGACATCCACCCCAAGGTGATCGCGGATGGCGTCGGTTTTGCCGGGGTCTGCAAACAGATCGACCGTGCCATCGGTGTGCAGGATCGCAAAGGCCTGGGGCACCGGGTTGCGTGCGATGTCTGTGCCCCGGATGTTCAAAAGCCAGGCGATACTGTCGGGCAAGGTGATGATGCAGGGCACTGATTGGGCCACGCGCCTGCGCTTATCGACGGCACTTTCGCCTGCGAATTCAATGGGGTGGGCTGTGAAAGGCGCACTTGGTGGGGCAGGGCGATCTTTCCAGATGCGATCGACAAGATTGTCGCAAGGTATCAGCGCGATGTTGTGATCCGCGCAGGCTTTGGTCAGGCGTGTGACCTCATCCACCGTGTGCAGCCAAGGGTCAAAGCCGATGTTGCCACCCTTCGGCCGCTGTTCGATAAGCCAATCGCCAAGGTTGGTTTCGGGCCAATGCACCGGCGTGAACACATCCGCGATCTGATCCAGAACCTGCAAGCGATAACGCCCGTCGATAAAGACACCTGCCAAATCCGTCAGCACTGCCGCGAACCCGGCAGAGCCGGTAAAGCCCGTCAGCCACGCAAGCCGTTCATCGCAAGCCGCAACATATTCGCCCTGATGTGCATCAGCGCGGGGAACAAGGAAGCCATCCAGCCCTTCTGTTGCGATCTGGGCGCGCAGTTGCGCAAGCCGCGCGGGGCCGTTGTCGGGGGATGTGGTGGCCGCGAAGGTTTGAAACATCGTGCTAGCTTGCTTTGCGCAAGCCCAGCACGCGGGCGCGCTTGCGGGGATCGCTGTCAAAAAGGCTGGCCAGTTGTTCGGTCATCGCGCCCGCAAGTTGTTCCACATCCGTGATTGTCACCGCGCGATCATAGTACCGCGTCACATCGTGCCCGATGCCGATGGCAACCAGTTCGACCGCTTTGCGCTTTTCGACCATGTCGATCACGTCGCGCAGGTGCTTTTCAAGGTAGTTGGCGGGGTTCACCGACAGCGTGCTGTCATCGACCGGGGCCCCGTCCGAGATAACCATCAGGATCTTGCGTTGTTCATGCCGGTTCACCATGCGGCGGTGCGCCCATTCAAGCGCTTCGCCGTCAATGTTTTCTTTCAGCAGACCCTCTTTCATCATCAAACCAAGATTGGGCCGGGTCCGCCGCCACGGCGCATCGGCCCCCTTGTAGACAATGTGGCGCAAATCATTCAGTCGCCCCGGTGTCGCATCGCGCCCGGCTTTCAGCCATTCTTCGCGGCTTTGGCCGCCTTTCCACGCCTTGGTCGTAAAGCCAAGGATTTCCACCTTGACCGAGCAGCGTTCCAGCGTGCGCGCCATCACATCCGCGCAGATCGCCGCAATAGAAATCGGGCGGCCCCGCATTGAACCAGAGTTATCCAGCAAAAGCGTCACCACAGTATCGCGGAATTCGGTGTCTTTCTCGACCTTGAAGGATAGCGGCGTCGTGGGCGAGGCCACGATGCGCGCCAAGCGGCCCGCGTCCAGAATGCCTTCTTCGCGGTCAAACTCCCACGATCTATTCTGCTGGGCCTGCAGGCGGCGTTGCAGCTTATTGGCAAGGCGTGACACCGCCCCTTTCAACGGCTCAAGCTGTTGATCCAGATAGGTGCGCAAGCGTTCCAACTCGGCCGGTTCGGCAAGTTCTTCGGCCAATACCTCTTCGTCGTATTCGGTTGAAAAGACGCGGTAATCCGGGTCTGCATCTGACACAGGCATGGGGGCCGGTGGTTCAAGCGGGGCCTCGCCATCGGGCATCTCGGTCTCTTCGCCCATTTCAGCATCGGCCTGATCGTCCATGCTCACTTGTGCTTGCGCGGCGTCTTGCTGTTCTTCCTGGGATTGCTCGGGCGCGCCTGCGTCCTCGTCATCCTCGGACTCGTCCTGCCCGGTGCTATCGGGTTCGTCTTCTTGATCGTCGGCACCGTCTTCGGCTGGATCATCCTGATCATCGTCAATGGCGTCGGGGTCGTCACCAAGTTGGTCGGCATAGCCAAGATCGGCAATCATTTGCCGCGCGAATTTGGCGAACGCCTGTTGGTCGTTCAGCATATCTGGCAGATTTTCAAGGGTGCCGTCGCAGTGATCTTCAATAAAGCCGCGCCATAACTCCATGACGTTTTGGGCACCGCCGGGCAGATCGCGGCCCGTTGCAAGGTGCCGGATCAGATAGCCTGCGGCAGTAGCCAAGGGCGCATCTGCCGGCGCTTTGATCTGGTCATAGCCTTTGCGTAGCGCATCATTGCCGATTTTCGCATCAATGTTGCCAGCGGTGCCGGGCATATATTGCGCGCCCACAGCCTCGACCCGGGCGGTTTCCATGGCGTTATACAAATCCTGCGCCATCTGCCCTTGGGGCATATAGCGGGCGGCGGTTTTTTCGTCGTGGAACTTGTGGCGCAAGGCGAACGCATCGGCGGTGCCGCGCGCAAGCAGCACTTCGTCGCGGGTCATGCGGCGGCTGATCTGGGGTAGGCGGATCGTTTCGGCGGTTTGGCCCGCTGGATCAACCGAATAGCTGACCGAAAGCTCTGGGTCGTCGGCCATGACTTTCGTGGCCTCGGCCAAGGCTTTCTTGAACGGGTCGGCTGGGTTGTCGTTTGGTTTGTTCATGGGCGCGGGGTCCTTTGTTGCTTTGCAACTTAGAACCCGCGCCCGGTGTTGACCAGTCGTTATGCGGCGTCGAAGACGTCTTCTTCGAAGGAAATCTGCGCCTCAGCCGGGATATCAAAGGGGTCTTCGCACAGCGTATGCAGCGTATTCAGCTCTGCGGCACCCGGAAGCACCTGACCATCTTCATCCACAAAGGCAAGGCGGGGGCGATATGTCTTGCCGCCAAGGGTGATTTCACCATCATCAAACAAATAGGCCAGTTCGGTCACGATGCCTTCGACATTGGCCTTGGCCATCGCTTCGGACATGTTTTCTGCGAAAAGCGGCAAGAGCGTATGGGCAATCAAGGCCCCCGCGGATTCAGAAAGGTCTTCGTGGCCGACGGTATAATCTGCCGGGATGTCGGTACCAATGTGCATCTTCATAGGACTGCTCCTTCAATGTTTGGGCTAAACATGCTGCAAAACCTGCCCAAATTGGGGCAAGAGCGGGCTGAAACTAGGGAATTTAACTGGTCAGATAGGATGTGCAGTCGGCAAGTAAGACTTCGGCTTGGGTTGCAGCCCATGCCGCATCTGCGGGATTTTTGCTGAATTGCGCGCGGTTCAGCAATGCCCGTTGGGCCGCGCGCGCATCGGTGCGCCAGCTTAGCACCTCGCGTCCGCGATCTTCGGGGATGATGCTGTGCAGGATATCAACGATTTGGCTGCGCTGATGTTGCGTGATGTCAGAGGCTTCGCTTTGCATCAGCCATTGATGTTCAAGCTGTGCTGTCAGCCGCCCGGCGCAATTGGCAAAGGCGCGCAACTGCCCTTCGGGCGAGGACATATCGGCAAATCCCGGACTTGCCAGCGTCAAAAAGAAACAAAGCAAACTTCGCATAGCGCACATGATGCAAACATGTGCGTTAATATTTTGCCTAGATAGTGGGCGTTTTGTGAACTTTTATCCGTGTCGCTGATTTACGACACCAGGCGCGGGCCTTAGCCAAGGCTAAGGCTGGCCGCACTTTCGGGCAGTTCTTCATCAAAGCAACGCTGATAGAACTCGGCCACCGTCTGGCGTTCCAGTTCATCACATTTGTTCAGAAATGACAGCCGGAACGCATAGCCTACGTCTTGGAAGATACGCGCGTTTTCGGCCCATGCCAGCACTGTGCGTGGCGACATAACGGTCGAAAGATCCCCGTTCATAAAGGCCGTCCGGGTCAGATCAGCAACTGTGACCATCTGGCTGATCTGTTTGCGCCCGGATTCTGTGTTGAAATGTGGGGATTTCGACAGAATGATCGCCGCTTCGGCATCAAGGGACAAATAATTCAGCGTCGCAACCAAGGACCACCGGTCCATCTGCGCTTGGTTGATTTGCTGGGTGCCGTGATACAGCCCCGTTGTATCCCCAAGGCCAACTGTGTTCGCGGTTGCAAACAGGCGGAAGTAGGGGTTGGGCGTGATGATTTCGTTCTGATCCATCAGCGTCAGTTTGCCGTCAGCCTCCAGCACCCGCTGGATCACAAACATCACATCGGCCCGGCCTGCATCATATTCATCAAAGACGATGGCAACAGGGTTGCGCAGCGCCCATGGCAGGATGCCTTCGTGGAATTCGGTGACTTGCACGCCATCGCGCAACTTGATCGCATCCTTCCCGATCAGGTCGATCCGGCTGATGTGGCTGTCAAGATTAACGCGTACCGCAGGCCATTTCAGGCGCGCTGCGACCTGTTCGATGTGGGTGGATTTCCCTGTGCCGTGATAGCCCTGCACCATCACCCGCCGGTTGTAGCCAAAGCCCGCAAGAATCGCGAGTGTTGTGTCAGGATCGAACTTATAGGTGCTGTCAATTTCGGGCACCCGATCTGAGCGATCAGCAAACCCCTTGATGACCATATCACTATCGATGCCAAAAGTTTCGCGCACTGAAATGTCTTCAGTTGGTTTTGCGTTCATTTCAGTTGTGCCGTCAGCCATCGCGCTTGCCTTTCAGATCGTTGGGCCAGTGTGGCCCTTGCCGTGCTGATGCAACATATCGCTTAGGTCGGCAAGGGAAAGGGGAGACAGCGGGGAAATGTCACGCGGGCCTGTCGTTGCTTTTTTGTAATTTTGCCCGTGGAAACAATGTGTTTGTATTCAACTTGCACACTTTGGCCATATTTGCCGCGTAGCGCAGACCACATCACGAGTCTGGATTACAGCATGTTCCGTCTGAAAAACTATCAATTCAGCCCAACCCCCGGCGAAAAGGGGCTGGCGATTGCTTATGGCGTTGTTGCGCTTTTTGGGACTGTCCTTGCCTTTGTCGTGGTCAATCGGCTGGGGGGCAGTACGGATATCATTCGCCCGATGCGATCTTATGATGTTTGGATTTTGTTTTCGGGTGCTGTTGGTGCCTTCGGCGGGCTTTACATTGGGTGTGTTTGGCTTGGCCATCCGGGTGCTGCAGGCTGGGGCAAAGCATTGGTTGCGATCCCTGTGATCAGCTTTGTGGCATCCTTGATTGCCGGGACGTTGGCGTTACCCGGTCATGGCACAATGTTTGGACCCTTGGGACTTTTGACGACTTTTGTGGCCAACCCGCTGCTTGCCTTTTTTTGGAGCGCGACAATCATCGTGGCCCACTTTCGGTTCTTGCTATGGCGCAAAGAACGCGATTCAATCTTTGTCGGGGACGGCGTATTGCAAGCCCAGTGATGTCACTTATCGCGCGTAGGCAAGCATTGGCTGCTGCGCGCTATCGCTTGGTGCGACCGGATCGGTTGCAATGTGAAAGCGGTTACGCCCGTTGTCTTTTGAAATTAAAAGCTGTTCATCTGCTTTTCTAAGCATGTCTTCGAATTGCGCACCGCGCAATGTCCAATATCCGCCAACGCTGATCGTCGCGCGGACCCGCGTTCCGGCATAGAATACCGGTTCTTCTGCAATCGCGCGGCAAATGCGATCTGCGATTGGGGGCAGGGCGCGTTCTTCGATATTCGCGAAATACAATGTGAATTCATCACCGCCATGACGTGAAAAAATGACCTTTGCGCGCAAACTACGTTCAATCCGCGACACAATCGTTGAGAGCACAGTATCCCCTGCCTCATGCCCATAAGTGTCATTGATCCGTTTGAAGTTATCGACATCAAAGCACAGGATTCCGCGTCCCTCACCCTTGTGATGTGTAATGTTTCTCAGTGCATCCTCTGTCCCGCGCCGGTTCAACAAATGGGTCAATGGATCCCGCATCGCATGCATCCGCAACTTTTCAGAATCGCGGAAAAGCTGCACCTCACGCCGCAGCACAAAGCCCAAAGCCACTGCCCCGATTATGTTTCCAAGGGTAAGAAGCGGGGCAAGATCCTTCAGAACCATCAAAGCCATATCTTTTGGTAGAAGGAAAAGGGCTGCAAGCGCGCCGCTGATCGCAAGGCCAAAACATAGATCCGCGACTGCAGTGTTTTTGATCCGCGGTACTGCATAGTGTCGCCAAGCGCAGGCAATCGCATAGGACAAGACCATCGCGGCCACACCTGTCGCCATCCCGCCGCCGCCCAGATAATACCGATAGGCCAGCGCAATGATCAAAGCGATCAGCCCGGCACGCCATCCCGCGAAAACGACGCACAGCCCAAGCAGCAGATTGCGCAGATCAAACAGGAAACCGTCCGCAAGTCTAATCGGGAACGTCATCGCCAGAAGGGTCGTGCACCCGAACAAAAGCCCAAACGCCCAGTTGGTAAATCGAGGTTCCTGAGAATAACGCAGGATCGTACTGTAGGCGAAAGCAAGCCCCATCAAAGCGATGACTGGAATGGCGAGTATTTCCAAGTTCTGCATTGTAACCTCGTGCAAAGCAATTGCGCTGTGCAAACAGGTCTAGACGCGGCACCCCTGCCAGATGCCTAACATTTCTGAAAAACTTTGCAGAATTTGGGTAAAATTGTTGTGG
Organism: uncultured Cognatiyoonia sp.; assembly: GCA_964414165.1. GTDB lineage: Bacteria > Pseudomonadota > Alphaproteobacteria > Rhodobacterales > Rhodobacteraceae > Cognatiyoonia. Next base: position 2,392 of record CAYPVL010000068.1, on the reverse strand, counting down.
GTCCGAAGTTCAGAGCCCCAACCAGCCGCTACTCTTTCTCGCGAAAGTTGCGGCTGGCTTTGATTTGATCCCAAGCCCAAACCACTTCGGTCAGCTGTTCTTCCTGGCTGCGATCCCCGCCGTTCATATCCGGGTGCAACACTTTGATCAGCGACTTATAGGCCTTGCGGATGGCCGGTTTTGACCACGTATCCTTGGCATCCAAAATTTCGATCGCGCGCCGTTCGGTCGGGGGGAGTTTGCGCCCAGTGGCTTGATTTCGCCCCGGATTTTGTGTCGCGTTTTCCCCCAACACCTGATGCGGGTCATCGACGCCCAGCCGGGCCCAAGCGGCCTCTTCCACGGTGCGCTTGAAGGGTTTTGTTGGGCGTTCCCAGGTGCGGTCTTTGTCCATCTGGGCCATCAGCTCTGCCTCGGACGTGCCGTCGAAGAAATTCCATTTCAGGTTGTATTCGCGCACATGCGCCTGACAGAACCAGAAATAGTCATCCATCACATCAGGTGATTTCGGCGCACGATACTTCCCGGCCTCTTCACAGCCTTCATGGTCACAAATCCGCGTCGACGTCTCGGACGCGCCTGACATACCGCGCCGTCCGCGCGGATTTTTCTTCTTGGAACTCGACACGGACATGTCGAAACCGAAAGGATCATTCTTCTTCATGGCGCTTCATCTCTTTCCGACTCGGACACCAGACAATAAACCCTGTGACGCAGGATAGAAGAGGGCGCGTGAAAATAATGGGACTAGACAGCGATATTAAGTCAGCTTTAGAGGGCGCTTTTTCGCCGACTCAACTGGATGTCATCAACGAAAGCCACATGCACGCAGGGCATTCAGGCGATGATGGGTCTGGCGAAAGCCATTGGCGCATTGTGATTTCTGCGGCGGGGTTTGACGATATGTCGCGGCTTGCGCGCCACAGGGCGGTGCACGCAGCGCTGGGCCCGGGCATTATTGGGCGGCTTCACGCCCTCGCCATTGAGATTAAGTAGCTATTCAGCCGCGACGCGTTGCGGATCTGTGTCGGTGGGCGCGTCGTTTTCTAGCAGATGCGGTTCGTCTTGTGGTGCCTCTTCAGGCTCTGGCTCTGGCGCGGGCAGGGCTTTGGCTTCGGGTGCCGCTTCTTGGTCTGCGACCGCAAGCGTGCGACGGAACACAAGCATGTTCTGAAACACGGTCGTTTTGCCCATCAGCCCTTCGCGTTCTTCGCAAGGCAGCGTATCGGTGCGCTGGTATTCCCAGCCCTCTGCGGCCAAATCGTTCATCACAACTTCAAGCGCGTGGGCAAAGCGCGCAGGCCCGGCTTTCACGCCGCGCGCCTTTGCGCCTTTCACAGGTGCCGGAACCACTTTGTATTCGAACGCCATTGGAAAACCCCTTTTTACCACCGGGATGCTATATCAAGACTGGCATCTAAGTCCAAGGTTTCGCTTGTGAAAAGCCTCCCCGCAAGGGGTGGTAGGGCTGCGTGCAACAACCGCTAGATATCGTGGCCCCGATCTTTATGCCTTCAGTTTTTCTGACACCAACTTATTCACCGCCGCAGGGTTCGCTTTGCCGCCCGTGGCCTTCATCACCTGACCGACAAACCACCCTGCGAGCTTTGGATTGGCTTTCGCCTTTTCCACCTGTGCCGGGTTCGCGGCGATGATTTCATCGACGGCGGCTTCAATCGCGCCCATGTCAGTGACCTGCTTCATACCGCGATCTTCAACGATCTGGGCTGGATCGCCGCCTTCGGTATAGACGATTTCGAACAATTCCTTGGCGATCTTGCCAGAAATATCGCCCGCCGTGATCAGCCCGATGATCCCGCCAAGTTGGTCAGGGGAAACAGGGCTTTCGGTGATTTCCTTTTCGTCCTTCTTGAGGCGTCCGAACAATTCGTTGATCACCCAGTTTGCGGCAAGCTTCCCATCGCGCCCAGCGGCGACTTTTTCAAAGAAATCTGCGTTCTCTTCCTCAGCCGTCAGAACCGATGCGTCGTATTCAGAAAGCCCCAGCTCACTGATAAAGCGCAGCTTTTTCGCATCTGGCAGTTCGGGAAGCTTGGCCTTGATGTCATCAACCCACGCCTGTTCGATCTCGAGCGGCAGCAGGTCAGGATCGGGGAAATAGCGGTAATCATGCGCCTCTTCTTTTGAGCGCATTGAGCGTGTTTCATTCTTATCCGGGTCATACAGCCGGGTTTCCTGCACCACTTCACCGCCATCTTCGATAATCGCGATCTGGCGGCGTGCTTCGACGTCAATTGCCGCCTGAATAAAGCGGGTGGAGTTCATGTTCTTGATTTCGCAACGCGTGCCAAGGTGGCTGAAGTCCTGCGTGGCTTGGTATTTTTCGTAATCGCCCGGTTTGCAGATCGACACGTTCACATCCGCGCGCAGG